>JAYYWX010000102.1:0-24446 GCA_036341255.1 Actinomycetota bacterium
GCGATGCGCCGCCGCTCCGCGACGTCGGCGGCCTGGTTGCCGGCCGCCGCCACCACCCCGCCCACGAGGTCGAGCCCGTGCCGGTACGGCAGCCACCAGGGCGCCAGCAGCGGCCGGACGTCGGCGCCGGACGTGCGCGAGCGTCGCGCCGCCAGGATCGTGCGGGGGCGCAGCGACACCAGTGCGGCCAGCTCGTCGAGTGCCTCCCCGGGCGAGCGCACGAGCAGGAAGCCGAGGGTCCGCAGTACGGTGCCGAGGGTCAGTCGCACGGCTTGGAGGGGCAGCGTCCGCGCCGGGCTGTTGGCCAGCAGCGTGAACAGCGCGGCGCGGCGTTCCTGGAAGTGCGTGTGCTTGCCGGTCAGCGGCGTCCGTCGCACCCCCCGGTGCGCGGCCTCGGCGTGGAAGACCACGGCCTGCGGCACGACCAGCGTGGTGTGGCCGGCGGCCGCGGCGCGCCAGCCCAGGTCGACGTCGTTGCCGAAGACCGGCAGGTGGTCGTCGAAGCCGCCGAGGGCCTCGAAGACCTCGCGCCGCACGAGCATGCCGGCGCTGTTGACGGCCAGGACGCGGCGTACGTCGTCGTGCTGGCCCTGGTCGTACTCGCCCCGCTCCAGACCGGTCTCGCGTCGGCCGGTGCCGGAGATCGTGACGCCCACCTCGAGCAGGCGCCGCAGCGAGGGCCACTCGCGCAGCTTGGGGCCGAGCAGGTCGGCCTCGGGGTGTGCCTCGGCGGCGGCGAGCAGTTGCGCGAGGGCGTCGGGGGCCGGGGTGGAGTCGTCGTGCAGGAGCCAGAGCCACTCCGCGTCGCGCGCCTCCGCCAGGCCCAGACCCACCGCCTCGGGGTAGCTGGTGCCGGCCGGGGCGGACCGCACGGCGCCGAAGGCCGCCTCGAGCAGGTCGGGCCCCTCGTCGCGGCTGCCGGTGTCGACGCAGACGACCCGGTCCGGGGGCCGGGTCTGGGCGCGCAGGCCGTCGATCACGACGGGAAGCCAGCGGGCGCCGTCGTGGCTCACCACGAGGGCGGCGACCGCCCCCTGACCTGCCCCGGACACGATCGGAGACAGTAGCGCGAGCCCCTCGGGGCCCTCCTAAATGCGAACGCCCCAAATGCGAGCGGCCCCGGTCACCAGGACCGGGGCCACGCTCACCTCAGACTGCGCGCTTCTTGAGCTTGCGCCTCTCCCTCTCCGAGAGCCCGCCCCAGATCCCGAAGCGCTCGTCGTTGCTCAGTGCGGACTCCAGGCAGTCCTGGCGCACCTCGCAGGTGAGACAGACCTTCTTGGCCTCGCGGGTGGATCCACCCTTCTCGGGGAAGAACGCCTCCGGGTCGGTCTGAGCGCACAGTGCACGCTCCTGCCACGACCCTTCCTCGGTCTCCGCCTCGAGCAGAAACAGCTCTCTCATGGCTCAACGCCCTTTCGACCCTGGTGTGCTCCTCGTCCGGCACCGAAGAACACTGTTGGAATTACATGCCTGTCGTAGCACTGCCGTCAAGCGGAAGTCTGGTATTGGTCCCTGCGACCACCCGCCCGGGGCCGCCCGGGGCCGCCCGGGGCCGCCCGGGGCCCACGTCCGCCGCTGCGGCAGAGTGAGGGCATGCAGATCAGTCGCATCACCGTCCTGTCCGGCGGCATGGGCGGTGCCCGGTTCCTGCAGGGCCTGCTGCACGGTGTCCGCGGCGGGACGCTGCCCGGGGTCTCCCCCGACGCCCACGTCACCGTGGTGGCCAACACCGCCGACGACATCTGGGTCCACGGGCTCAAGGTCTGCCCCGACCTCGACACCGTGATGTACACCCTGGGCGACGGCATCGACCCCGAGCGCGGGTGGGGTCGACGCGAGGAGACCTGGAGCGTGCGCACCGAGCTGGCCGAGTACGGCGTCGAGCCGACGTGGTTCGGGCTCGGCGACCGGGACGTGGCGACCCACCTGGTCCGCACGCAGATGCTCGAAGCCGGCTACCCGCTCTCCGCGGTGACCGAGGCGCTGTGCCGCCGCTGGCTGACGCCGACGTACGGCGAGGGCCTGCGGCTGCTCCCGATGACGGACGACCGCGTCGAGACCCACGTGGCCGTCGCCGACGAGACCGAGCCGAGCGGTCGACGCGTCATGCACTTCCAGGAGTACTGGATCCGCCTGCGCGCGTCCGTGCCGGCCGAGACCGTCGTGATGGTCGGTCTGGACCAGTCGAGCCCGGCGCCGGGCGTCCTCGACGCGATCCGCGAGGCCGATCTGGTCGTCCTGCCGCCGTCGAACCCCGTCGTCTCCGTCGGCACCATCCTCGGCGTGCCGGGGCTGCGTGCCGCGGTCCGGGACACCTCGGCCCGCGTGGTCGGCCTCTCCCCCATCGTCGGCGGTTCGCACGTGCGCGGCATGGCCGAGCAGATGCTCACCAGCATCGGTGTGGAGGTCAGCGCCGCCGGCGTCGGACGCCACTACGGCGCACGCTCGCGCGGCGGCGTGCTGGACGGGTGGCTGGTCGACTCCCGCGACGAGGCCGCCGTCCCGGTCCTGCGCGAGGCCGGCCTCGAGGCCGCCGCGGTGCCGCTGATGATGACCGACCCCGACGCGACCGCTGCGATGGCCGCCGCTGCCGCCTCACTCGTGCTCCCGGGTGCGGCGACGTGAGCAATGGGCTCACCGTCCTCGCGCCGGACGGCGTCGGGGAGGTCGCTGAGAGCAGCGACCTCGCCGCCCTGCTCGTCGACGCGCTGGCCGCCTCACCGCACGGCCCCCTCCTCGACGGCGACGTCGTGCTGGTCACCAGCAAGGTCGTCAGCAAGGCCGAGGGGCGCAGCCGCCGCGGCGACCGCGACGCGGCGCTGGCCGAGGAGCTCGCGGCTCCCGGCGCCCGGGTCGTCGCCCGCCGCGGCCCCACCACGATCGCGCGCACCCGCCACGGCCTCACCATGGCCGCCGCCGGCATCGACGCCTCCAACGTCGAGCGCGGCACCGTGCTGCTCCTCCCGCTCGACCCCGACGCCTCAGCGCGGGCCCTGCGCCGCCGACTCCACGAGCTCACCGGCGCCCGGGTGGGCGTCGTCGTCACCGACACCGCCGGCCGCGCCTGGCGCGAGGGGCAGACCGACATCGCCATCGGTGCCGCCGGCCTGCTGGTCGCCGAGGACTTCGCAGGACGCGTGGACGGCCACGGCAACGAGCTGGCGGTCACCGCGCCCGCCGTCGCCGACGAGCTGGCCGGGGCGGCGGAGCTGGCCCAGGGCAAGCTCGGCGGGCGGCCCTTCGCCGTGGTGCGCGGCCGAGCCGACCTGGTGCTCCCCCTCGACGACGACGGCCCCGGGGCCCGCACGCTGGTACGCCCCGAGGGCGGCGACCTGTTCGGGTACGGCGCTCGCGAGGCCGTCGTCCGTGCCCTGGTGGGGCACCCGGCCGACCGGGCACCGTTCGGTGCCCCGGCCGCGGCCGCCGAGGTGCGCTCGGCCGTCGAGGCGGTGACCGGCTGCGCCTGCCGCGAGGAGGGGCGCGAGCCGGGTGGCGTGCTGGTCGTGTCCGTCGCGCCCGGCGACGTACGTCTGCTGGAGGTGCTGGCCTTCGCTCATGGCTGGCTCGTGGAGGCCGAAGAGACAGGCGGTGACACGGGCGATGACACGGGAGATGCCGACGTCGGGGCACGCCTGCGCCCGCTGACTCCGTAGACTCCCCCGCGACATCCGCGCAACACCCCACCGCACCACCGCACACCCGAGGACTGCCGAACCGTGGCCAAGACCGTCAAGTCCGAACGACAGGCGAAGCTCGACAAGATCCGCAAGCAGCAGCGCGGCGCCGAGAGCCGCCGCAGCTTCGCCATCATCGGCACCTGCGCGCTCATCGCCGTGGTCATCGTGGCCGCCGCCGCCTACCAGCCGATCAAGAGCTGGTGGGACCAGCGCGGCTTCTCCGACACCGAGCTGGCCGCCATCGGCGCCCCGGCCTCGGTCTGCGGCGAGATCACCACGAAGTCCGCCGAGGGCAGCGGCAACCACGTCGACGACGGCCAGCAGGTCTTCTACGACGACGCCCCGCCGGCCTTCGGCCCGCACTGGAACGTCTTCGGCAAGGCGCCGGTCCCGATCGGCCGCGAGTTCTACACCGAGTCCGACCGTCCCGAGCTCGAGCAGCTCGTGCACAACCTCGAGCACGGCTTCACGATCATGTGGTACGACGAGACCGTCGCCGACGACGCCGACCAGCTCACCGAGCTGCGTGCGATCGCCCGCAAGTTCTCCGACACCACCGACCGCCGCAACGCGTTCATCATCGCGCCGTGGACCGAGGAGGACGGCGGCGAGTTCCCCGACGGCCAGCACGTCGCCCTGACCCACTGGTCGGTCGGCGGCGTCGGCGTCACCGACGGCGAGCAGGTCGGCGTGTGGCAGTACTGCGAGGCGCCCAGCGGCGAGGCCGTGGACACCTTCGTCCGCGACTACCCGCAGCAGGACAGCCCGGAGCCCGACGTCGCGATGTGACGCCGGGGAGCCCGCGGGCCGGCCTCAGACGAGGTCGGTCCGGCCGGACTCCTTCAGCGCGGCCACCACGGCCTTGACCTCCTGCGCGCGGGCGCGGGAGGTCACCAGCACGGCGTCGGGGGTGTCGACGACCACGACGTCCTCGAGCCCGACGACGGCGATCGTGCGCCCCCCGGTCACCACCAGGCCGGTCGCGTCGACCGCGTGCACCGCGGTCGCGTCGCCGAGCACGGTCACCGGGTCCTCGCCCTCCAGCAGGGTCGCCAGCGAGTCGAAGTCGCCGATGTCGTCCCAGGCGAAGGACGCCGGGACGGTGGCGACCCGGCCGGCGTCGGCGGCCGGCTCGGCCACTGCGTGGTCCAGCGCGATCTTCGGCAGCGAGGGCCACACCTCCGCCAACGTGTCCGGCTGCGCGGCGATCCCGCGCAGGGCGACCGCGAACTCCGGGTGCCACTCGCCGAGCAGGTCCAGCAGCACCGTGGGGCGCACGACGAACATGCCGGCGTTCCAGCGGTAGCCGCCCTCGGCGAGGTAGCCGGTGGCCACCTCCACCGACGGCTTCTCCACGAACGCCGCCACGCGCTGGGCGCCCGGGTGCCCCTCGAGCCCCTCGCCGGAGCGGATGTAGCCGAAGGCCGAGGACGGGAAGGTCGGCTCGATGCCGAGGGTGACCAGCCAGTCCTCGCGGGCCACCGCGACGGCGGTCCGCACGGCCTCGCCGAACCCGTCGGGGTCGGTGATCACGTGGTCGGCGGCGAAGGAGCCCATCACCGCATCGGGGTCGCGCCGCTCGAGCAGGGCGGCCGCCAGCCCGATGGCCGCCATCGAGTCGCGCGCCGAGGGCTCGGCGATGTTCGAGTCGGCCGGGACGTCGGGCAGCTGCTCGGCCACCGCGGCGGCGTGGGCGGTGCCGGTGACGACCACGAGGCGGTCGCCGACCAGCGGCACGAGCCGGTCGTGGGTCTCCTGGATCAGTGTCCGGCCGCTCCCCCGCAGGTCGCGCAGGAACTTCGGCGCGCTCGCCCGGCTCACCGGCCACAGACGGGTGCCGGCACCGCCGGCGGGGACGACGGCCCAGAAGTTGTCGATCATGGCGTCAACCCTAGGGGCGCCTAGGGTCGTGGCGTGACCACGTTCGCCGATCTGCTCGCCGCCCAGGTCCGCCGGGACCCGGGGCGCCCGTTCCTCACCTTCTACGACGTGACGACCGGTGAGCGCACCGAGCTGTCGCTGACGACGTACGCCAACTGGGTGGCCAAGGCCGCCGGGCTGCTCGAGGACGAGCTGGGCCTGGACCACGAGGACGTGCTGCTGGTCGACCTGCCGTGCCACTGGTTGGGCCCGGTCTTCCTCGGCGCCGCCTGGAGCGTGGGGCTCGGAGTGGCGTTCCCCGGCGACGGCACGGCTCCGGACGCGGTCGTCTGCGGTCCCGGGGGCCTGGACACCTGGGGCCCCCGCGCCGGCTCGCTGCCGGTCGTGGCCTCCGCGCTGCACCCGCTGGGCCTGCGCTTCAGCGACCCGCTGCCGGCCGGTGTGCACGACCTCGGCGTGGAGATCTGGGGCCAGCCCGACGCGTACGCCGGGTTCAACCCGCCCGGGCCGAGCGAGCCGGACTGGGAAGCGGCCGCCACCGGGAGTCTCCTCACCGACGGCGGCCGCCTCCTGTCGACGCAGAACCCGGCTTCCCCACCGGGGATCTGCGTCCTCACCGAGCCGCTGGCACGCAGCGGCTCGCTGGTCCTGGTCGTGGGTGCCGACGGCGACCGGCTCGAGTCAGTCGCGACCGACGAGCGCGTCACCGCGCGGCACCTCTGAGCTTCCCCACCCAGTCCACCAGGTCCTGGCCCATGATCAGTCCACCAGGTCGTAGGCCTCCGCTCCGTCCGCGATCACCCGCGGGCTCTTGAACCCGTTGGCGCGGCTCTCGACGAGCAGCAGGCGGCCGGTCCCCCGCTCCCGGACCACGAGGTCGGGTCGGTTGCGCAGCGTCACGTCGGAGACGCCGGTCATCAGGTCGTAGTCGGCCAGGTCCAGCGACAGGGCGCGACCGCCGGTCAGCCCGCCCGGCCCGTTGCCGGTGTAGACGAGCAGGTCGTCCCCGCGCCGCACGAGCGTGTCGGGGGCACCGTCGGAGTCCCAGCGGCCCACGCCGAGCTGGCGCGTGCCGGAGAGCGCCGAGTGCGCCTGGTACGACGGCCCGAGCGGCTCGAGCCCACGCCCGGGGTAGATCCGCATGGCGCCGCCGCTGGGCTGGCCCATCAGGTCCGGCCACCCGTCGCCGGTCATGTCGCCGACGACCTCGAGCATCCGGACGCCACCCATGTCGTGGCCGATCTTCACCGCCTTGGCGAAGCTGCCCGCGCCGTCGCCGGTGCGGACCTTGACCGCACCGTTCCTGCGCTGGCGCACGATGAGGTCGCCGTGACCGTCGCCGTCCCAGTCGCCGGCGTTGAGGACCAGGTCGGCGCCCTTGGCGCGCACGTTGGTCTCCACGACAGCGCCCGTGTCGAACGTGCCGGTCCCGGCGAAGACGAGCATCTCGTCCCCGCGACGCGACACCAGGTCGGGCGCGGCGGAGCCGGTCACGTCGCCGGCACCGGAGAGGTCGCCGCGACCCTTGAGCCGCTTGACCGGGCCCCGGGCCGCGCCGACGGTGCCGTCACCGCGGCCCGGGAGCACGTAGGCGTGGCCGCCCTCGCGGCGCACCACGAGGTCGACGAGACCGTCGCCGTTCCAGTCCGCCGCGCCGGTCACCGCGTCGTAACGGGAGCCGTCCTGGACCAGCACGCTCGGGGACCCGGCGCCGCCCGCGGGCAGCAGCCACAGGGCGCCGGCGGCGTCGCGGGCGACCAGGTCGCTGACGCCGTCGCCGTCGAGGTCACCGACCCCGGCGAGCAGGTCGTAGCCGCTCCAGTCACCGGTCATCGCCGAGGCGGCGAAGCCGCCGTTGCCACGGCCGCGGAACAGCGTCGGACGGCCGGTTGCCTCCTCGCGACCGACGAGGTCGCCGAGACCATCGCCGTCGACGTCACCGGGCGCCGCGAGCAGGTCGTGACCCCGGGTGGCGCCGACGGTACGGAGCACCCGCCCGTCCACCCGGACCTCGACGGAGCCGTCAGCGGTGCGGCCGAGGAGGTCGGGTCGACCGTCACCGGTCAGGTCGGGCGAGACCAGCGTGGCGGCGTACGCGCCCCAGCCGGTGGAGTCCACGACCGGCTTGCGCACCTTGGTCAGGCCGCCGGTGGGGATGACGACCACGCGGTGGTCGCTGGAGCGTCGGGCCACGACGTCGGGGTGCGGCGTGCCGAGCAGGTCGGAGTCGAGGTCGCGCCCCTCCCAGCCGGTCTGCGCGGCGGTGGCGAGGCTGCGGATGTCGTCGAGGCGGGCGTAGAGGTACTTCCCCGGGCAGGCGGTCGAGCCGGCGTCGCGGTGGCCGTTGATCGCGGGGAAGGTGTCGCTACCGACCTGCTGCTTCGTCGAGGACGCGTCCACACCGTGCAGCGAGAGCTTCCAGGCGAAGAGCGCGCCGTAGGCCTCGACCATCGCCTGGCTGGGCTTGACCTGCTCGAAGTTGCCGATCGCCGACATCGCGAAGGCGTAGTCGTTGTAACCGAGGGTGTGTGCGCCGACGACCGGGCGGTCGACGCCGCCGTAGCGGCCCTCCCAGATCCGGCCGAAGCGGTCGACGAGGAAGTTGTAGCCGACGTCGGACCAGCCACGGGACTTCGTGTGGTAGGCGTAGATGCTGCGCAGGATGCCCGGCACCTCGTCGCGACTGTAGTCGTTGGCGTTGACCGTGTGGTGCACGAAGCCGGCGTGCACCTCGTAGTAGCGCAGCGAGCCCTTGTCGCGCATGCTCTCGTCGGCGCCCCACTGGGCGCGGGAGAAGATCTGCGGCTCCGGGGTGACCCCGCCGCGGGCGGCAGGCCCCGTGGCCGACGTGGTCTCCGCGGTGTCCAGCGCCGCGCGCTGGCTCACCGTGCGCGTGGGGGTGCCGGGGTCGATCACGGCCAAGCGCAGGTCGGCGGGCGCCGCGCCGGCGGTGTCGACGACCCGCACCTGGACCCGGTCGACGTCACCGACGTACAACGGCTCGGTGCCGGGCCGCGAGCGGCGGCCCTCGCGGGTGTCGGGGTCGGGAGCGTGCTCGTCGTGGTGCTCGAGCTCCGACCAGCCCGACCACTCGCCGTCGGTGAGGGTGCGGACCGCGATGCTCAGGTCCTCCTCGGCGACCTCGGCGCCCCGCGCCCAGGTGACGCCCACCATGCCGTCACCGGTGACGACCTCCGGGCGGCTGACCAGCCGCTGGCCGCCGCCGGCCACGGTGCGGGCCGCGGCGGTGCCGGTCAACGACACCTCGCGCACGACCGGGTCCACCGCCGTCGCCGGCAGCGTCGCGCTGCTCCGCGCCGCCCGGGCGTACGCCGACAGCACGCCGACCCCGGAGCCGCCGCCCGAGATCGTGACCCCGGCGGGCGGCTGGCGCACGACGTCGAGGCTGATCAGGCTCGCGGCAGGGGTGAGCACGGCGAGCACCGCACCGAGGGCCAGCAGCTGCTGGCAGGCGGTGACGAACCGTGACCGGAAGAGCGACATCGAGGACCTTTGCGTGCGCGGGGAAGTTCACACTGCGCGCAACTTTCACACGAGTCACACAGGTCACGGAAGAGTTCGTGAGTAACTACAAACGTGTAATTTCCACTCGACACGCCGAGGAGGTCCGGATTTCTTTCCGGGGCCAGCCGGGGTCAGACGTCGGCGCCGAGCTCGTCGTCGTCGTTGTTCTCGTCGTCGGAGTCGTAGTGGAGGTACTTGATGCCCTCGTCGACGTCGCCGTCGAAGCCGAGCCGGCCGTTCTCCAGCACCAGGACCCGGTCGCACATCCGGCGTACGGACCCGGCGGCGTGGCTGACGTAGAACAGCGTGCGACCGGAGTCGCGCACCTCCTCCATCTTCGCCATGCACTTGCGCTTGAAGGGCTTGTCCCCCACCGCCAGCAGCTCGTCGGCCAGGAAGATGTCGCAGTCGACGTTGATCGCGATGGCGAAACCGAGGCGCGAGCTCATGCCCGAGGAGTAGTTGCCGACGGGCGAGTCGAGATGACGCCCGATGTCGGCGAAGCCCGCGATGTCGTCGAAGCGGTCCTTGGTCTCCTGCTCGCTCAGCCCGAAGACTGCGGCGTTGAGGTAGATGTTGTCGCGCCCCGAGAGCTGCGGGTGGAAGCCGGCACCCGTCGCGATGAGGCCCGCGATCCGGCCGCGGGTGAGCACGTGGCCCGTGTCGGGCTTCATGGTGCCGTTGATCAGGGTCAGCAGCGTCGACTTGCCCGATCCGTTGAGGCCCATCAGGCCGATCGACTCACCCTGCTTGACGGTGAACGAGACGTCCTCGACGGCGTTGAACTCGTCCTTGGTCTTCTGCCCGCGCATCTTCGCCACCGTCACCTGCTTGAAGGTGCGGTGGTAGCGCAGGCTGAAGGTCTTGGTGACGTTCTCGACGACGATCGAGGTGTCGGGCGAGTAGTCGGCGGCGCTCACGTCAGCCTCTCCGGGATCCGGTCCTCGAGTCGGCGGAAGACGACCTGACCCAGGGCGAGCACCACGATGGAGATGCCCAGCATCAGCAGACCGCGCTCGAAGAGCGCGTTGGGCAGCTCGTGGGCCGCGGTCTCATCGGGGTTCTGGGTCGTGCCGACCCAGAAGGCGCGCTGCACCAGCAGCACCGCGTTGGCGATCGGGTTCCACAGGTAGTACTGCGCGAAGTCGCCGAACCGTTCGGGGACCAGCGTGTAGGGGTAGATCATCGGCACGCCGAAGCGCACGAAGTTGGTCATGATGTTCACGACGCTGGCGAAGTCGCGGAAGTAGACGTTCGCCACGCTGAACATCAGGGCCAGGCCGGTGCCCAGCGTCATGATGATGCCCAGGGCCAGCAGCATCGCCAGCGCGGCCATCGGGTCGGGCGTGTAGCCGTAGATCGCGCCGACCACCAGCATGATCGCCAGCTGCGGGGTCACGTGGTACAGCGAGACCAGCATCGAGGCGACCGGGAACATCTCCTTGGGCAGCGCCATCTTCCGGATCAGCGCCTTGTTGCGCACGATCGAGCGGGTGCCGGCGTTGAAGGTCTCCACGAAGAAGTGCACGACGATCAGGCCGCAGAAGATGTGCACTGCGAAGTTCTCGGTGCGGTTGCGGTCCAGCAGGATGCCGAAGACCACGAAGTAGATGAAGAACTGGCTCAGCGGGTTGATGTAGGACCAGATCAGTCCCAGGAAGGAACCGGAGTAGCGCGCGTTGATCTCACGGCGCACCAACAACTTGAGCAGGTACCGGCGCCGGAAGACCTCGAGCAGGCCCTGGGTCGCGGCCGGCGGCGACAGCGGCGCGTCGACGAGGTAGCGCCCCTCAGCCATCGGAACCCGAGGAGTCCGAGCCCAGCCACGGGGACAGCGTCTGCTCCCAGGTCTCCGGCGAGGTGATGTCACCGAGCGCGGCGCGGTACTCCTGCGCCAGGCGCGGCCACTCCTTCTTCAGCTGCTCGTGCAGCCGGAGGGTCTTCGACAGCAGCTCGCGGAACTTCTCCGGGTCGCGCTGGTAGAACGCGGCCGAGGTGCCGTCGTTCATCGAGACGATGGCGGAGTCGTAGGAGGCCAGGCGGTACCACTTGGCGTCCATGGCGCGGACCTCCGCCTCCGGGAACTCCCGGGACAGCTCGCGCGGCTTCTTCAGCTGGCGCAGCGGCTGCAGGCCGGCGCTGATCAGCTGCGAGGCGCGGCTGGGCACCTCGGCGGAGTCACGGCCCTTGCGGGGCGGCTTCTCCCGGCGTACGGGCGGGAAGGCGTCGCGGTCGACCTCGAGCTTGGCGTCCTGGAACGGCTTGCGGATGCCGTTGACGTAGGTCAACGTCTCGGGCAGCCGCTGGTGCAGGTGGCCGGGGCCGGACAGCACGTCGAGCAGCGCCTGGTGGCGCATCTCGACGGTGGAGTACTGCATGGAGACCAGGTGGGCGATCTGGTGGTTGCGGCTCTCGCGCACCATCCGGCCGCCGTTGGGGTAGGTCGAGTGCAGCAGCGCCGCGACGAAGCGGTTGCGCTGGTGCAGGTAGGACTGCCAGTCCACCGCGTCGTTCTTGTCGGTCCACGGCACGTGCCAGACCGCGGCGCCGGGCAGGGTGACGGTCGGGAAGCCGTGCTCACGGGCACGCAGGCCGAACTCCGAGTCGTCCCACTTGAGGAACAGCGGCAGCGAGAGGCCGACCTCCTCGAGCACGACGCGCGGGATCAGGCACATGAACCAGCCGTTGAAGTCGACGTCCACGCGCTTGTGCAGCCACCGCGCCGAGCGCAGGTTGCGGGCTGCGAAGTCCCAGTCGGGGAAGGTGTCGCGGGGGCTCTCCCACCAGAACTTCCACGGCTGGACGATCTCGCCGAAGCTGTGCAGCCGCGAGCGGCTGAAGATGTTGAACATGTGGCCGCCCACGATCGTGGGGCGCTTGGCCAGGTCGGCGAAGGTGACGGCGCGGATGATGCCCTCGGGCTCGCAGACGACGTCGTCGTCCATCATCAGCGAGTACGTCGCCGAGCCCCGTCGCACGGACTCCAGCTGCCCGCGGGCGTACCCGCCCGAGCCGCCGAGGTTGCCCTGCTCGAGCACCGTCAGCGTGGAGCCGAGCAGCTTCTCGGCGGTCGCGAAGTGCTCGGAGCCGGTCACCTTGTCGGTGCCCTGCTCCATCACCATCACGGTGTCGAGGTAGGGGTGCAGCTCCTCGGCCTCCCCGAGCTGGACGAGCAGCTCGGCGCAGAAGTCGGGTCGGTTCATGGTGGTGATCGCGATGTCGGTGGTGCCGTGCTGGGCGCGGTCCTCGGGGACCTCGGCGCTCCACTCGGCGGACTCGACCACGACGTCGCCGTCACCGGCCACGACGTCGTACCAGTACCAGCCGCCGTCGATGAAGGGCTTGAGCGTCAGGTCGAAGGTGAAGGTCTCCGACCCGCTGCCGGCGGTCTCGGCGGAGTCGACGCGCTGGGAGTGGCCGCGCGCCATCGACTTGTAGACCAGCAGCGTCGCGCCCTCGCCGCGCAGGGTCACCGTGAGGCGGACGGCGTCGACGACGGTCCAGCGCCGCCAGTAGGAGGCGGGGAAGGCGTTGAAGTAGGTGCCGAAGGAGAGCTTCTCCCCCTGCGGGACCCGCAGCGCCGTGCGCGACACGATCTGGTCGGGGTGCAGGCTCTTGCCGGTGCTCGTGGACTGGCGGACCGCGGCGTTGTTGAGGTCCTTGGCTGCCCGGTTGCCGCCGACCTCGTACTTGTCGGCGTCGAGGCGGGCCTCCTCGGTGTCGACGTAGAGGGCCATCACGTCGAAGTCGCGGTCCAGCGGCATGATCTGCCGCTGGAGCACCCTGCGCGTGCTCGTCTGGGGGCTCGTCTCGGGGCTCATGCCACACCTCCGCTGGCGAACGGCGCACCCTCGGCGAAGTGCGGCTTGATCTTGTTGTCGTACATCGACAGCGCCGAACCGATCGCCATGTGCATGTCGAGGTACTGGTAGGTGCCGAGCCGGCCTCCGAAGAGCACCATGTCCTCGGCCTTGGCCTTCTCGCGGTAGCGCATCAGGATCTCGCGGTCGGCCGCGGTGTTGACCGGGTAGTACGGCTCGTCGCCCTCCTCGGCGAAGCGGCTGTACTCGTGGACCACGATCGTCTTGCCCGGCAGGTAGGTCCGCTCGGGGTGCAGGTGCTTGAACTCGAGGGTCCGGGTGAAGGGCAGCTCCTGGTCGTTGGCGTTGACCACGCCGGTGCCCTGGTAGTCGTCGACGTCGAGGGTCTCGGCCTCCAGGTCGATGGTGCGCCACGACAGCCGGCCCTCGGAGTTGTCGAAGTACTCGTCGACGGGGCCGGTGTAGACGACCGGGACCTTGCCGACGTACTCCTCCCGCACGTCGAGGAAGTCGACCTCGAGGCGGACCTCGATGTTGGGGTGGTCGGCCATCCGCTCGAGCCACGCGGTGTAGCCGTCGACCGGCAGGCCCTCGTAGGTGTCGTTGAAGTAGCGGTTGTCGAAGGTGTAGCGGACCGGGAGGCGCGTGATGATGTCGGCGCTCAGCTCGGTCGGGTCGGTCTGCCACTGCTTGGCGGTGTAGCCCTTGACGAACGCCTCGTAGAGCGGGCGGCCGATCAGGCTGATCGCCTTCTCCTCGAGGTTCGTGGCGTCCTCAGTGGCGATCTCGCTGGCCTGCTCGGCGATCAGCGCGCGAGCCTCGTCGGGGGTGTGGGACTTCCCGAAGAACTGGTTGATCAGACCGAGGTTCATCGGGAAGGAGTAGACCTGCCCCTGGTACTTCGCGAACACCCGGTGCTGGTAGTTGGTGAAGTCGGTGAACCGGTTGACGTAGTCCCACACCCGCTTGTTGGAGGTGTGGAACAGGTGCGTGCCGTACTTGTGCACCTCGATGCCGGTCTCCTCGTCGAACTCGGAGTAGGCGTTGCCACCGATGTGGTGGCGGCGCTCGAGGACGAGGACCTTCAGGTCCAGCTCGGTGGCGCAGCGCTCGGCGATGGTGAGACCGAAGAAGCCGGAGCCGACCACGACGAGATCGGGGGTGGAGTCAGGAGCAGACACGATCGGTCAGTCTACGGACGACGGGGGCAGCGAGCGCATCCCCCACGCTGCGCGCATGGCTCGGATCACGTTGCCCGCCTCCGCCCGTCCGCCGCGCACGGGGGCCAGCAGGAGGACGGCCAGCACGATGAGCAGCGGCTTGAACCGGACGGCTGCGTTCTCGCCGTACCGCAGGTGCACCGCGAAGAGGTTGCGGTACATGTAGAAGCCCTTCCACCCCGCCAGGTCGTGCTGCTGGTCGAAGTCGAGCTGGCGCACGAGCACCGCGTCACGCACCGCCCAGATCCGCCGGCCGTTGCGTCGGGCCCGGATGGCGAAGTCCACGTCGTCGTAGAAGATGAAGTACGACGGGTCGGGCAGCCCGATCTCCTCCACCACGGTGCGGCGCACCATGAAGCCCTCGAAGGCGACGTTCTCCACCTCGACCCGCTCGGGCATCGCCGCGCGGGTGCCGAAGTCCTCGACCATCCCGGTCTTGGGCTTGATCGCCCAGGGGTGGGTGAGGTCGAAGCGAGTGGCGGCCTTCTCGCACAGCCGGCCGTGGGAGTCCTCGCGCACGCTGGTCAGGCAGTCCTCGTCCTGGGCCATCAGCACGGTGAGGCAGTCCGGCGCCGGCACGACGTCGTCGTCCATCAGCCAGGCGCGGTCCCAGCCCTGCTCGTAGGCGGTGCGCAGGCCGAGGTGGAAGCCGCCGGCGCCGCCGAGGTTCTCCTCGGTGCGGATCACCTGCAGCGGCAGCCGGCCACGGGCCTGCTCGTCGGCGAGGACCTGCGGCGTGTGGTCGCTGCTGTGGTTGTCGACCACGATCACCGCGTCGGGGCGGTGCTCGAGCGCGGCCAGCCCGTCGAGCATGCCCATGAGCAGGTCGGCGCGGTTGAAGGTCACCACGACGACGGCGACGGTCTCCCCGGTCTCCACAGTGGTCATCGCAGGTACCTCCGGTGGCCCGTGAAGTCGCCGCGCAGGCCGGCGACGGCCGCCCGCGCGCTGAGCGCGAGGCGGGCCGGGTCGCGGCGGGTGAGCAGGTAGAACCACACGGTCTTGGCCCAGAACAGCAGCACGTGCAGCCACCCGCGGTACTCGCGCAGGTTGAGGGTGTTGTTGCGGGCCATGCAGTAGGCCTTGAGGTCGCTGGGGCTGTGGTTGTACGTCGTGCGGCCGGCCATCATCGGCGTCCCGAGCTCGCCCACGGACGGGTGGTGGACGCGCGCGTCGGTGACCGTGGCGATCCGGGCGCCGGCGCGCTCGGCGCGCAGGCGGTACTCGTGGTCGTCGCCCCAGATGAAGAACTCCTCGCGCGGGTAGCCGATGCGCTCGACCAGCGCACGGGTCACCAGCACCCCGTTGAAGGGGATGACGATCTCGTCGATGCGCTGCCGGTCTCCCCCGGCACGCTCGACGTCGGCCAGCGCCCGCACCACGCGGGTGCCGCCGGGCAGCCGGATCGGGAACACCAGGCGGCCGGGCTCGGCCTCGTCGACGACCAGCGGGCCCCAGAAGTCCAGGTCGTCCTCGCGCAGCAGCCGCTCGAGGCACTCGACCTCGGGCAGCCCGTCGTCGTCCATCAGCCACACCAGGTCGGCGTCGGTCTCCTCCGCGGCCCACCGCAGGCCGGCGTGGAAGCCGCCGGCGCCGCCGCGGTTGTCGGGCAGCGTCCTCGCGGTCACGTCGCTGCGGCCGGCCAGCCACTCCCCCGTCCCGTCGGTGCTGGCGTTGTCGACCACCAGCACATCGGCCAGCGCCGGGGTCCGCTCGCGGACCTCTCCCAGCCGCGCCACGAGGGTCTCCAGCAGCCGCCGACGGTTGAAGGTCACGACGACGGCCACCACTCGGCGTACGGGCTGGTCGGTCGGCACGGGCGCCACCCTAGGAGAGTCGACGCTGCCGGGCACCACGGCACGCGCTGGCTAGCCTGCTGCCGTGACCGGGGGCACGCGACGAGTAACGATCCAGTTCCATCCGAACTGGCCGCACGACGGCGGCACGGTGATCGAGTCAATGGCCCGCGACGGCGTCTACCGCTCCCAGTTTGAGACCGGCATCTCCAACGGCGGCCTGACCGCACACCCGGGCGGGGACCGCTGGAGCTGGGAGAGCCGACTCTTCGAGGGGCGCTACGACGACTCCCCCGCGTCGGAGCGGCCGGTGTACGGCGCCTGGAATCGCAACGGCGATCCGTACGGCGGCGCGATCCGCTTCGGGTCCGCACACCTTCGGCTCCGCCCCGAGGTCACCGCGCGCACCACCTTCTGCTTCCCGGACTCGGTGTTCGAGCCGGTCGACATCGGCGGGCCGGACCTGCTCCCCCGCCTGTGCCGGATGGCCGAGGAGTCCGGCCTCGACCAGTTGGACGACTGCGTCGAGGCCCACGTTCATGGTGGCGTAAGGCTCCATCGCGACGTCGAAGCCGTCGTCCTCGATCCCTGCTTCCTGGACACCGAGGTCGAGGCGGCGGCCAATCGGCTCGGCTGCGCCGTCGAGCTCCATCCCGGCTTCTCGGTCTCTCCTGACGCGATCGACCCCGCCTACCGCGGACCGCACATCGTCGCGCTGGCCAGGACGTTCGGCGACCCGATCACCCCGGACCTCCTTGGGCAGGCAGCGCGGGCGGGCCGGCACCCCGCCCAGCACGTGAAGCAGGTCTGGCACTGTCTGGCCCGCTTCGGCCGGCGGCTCCCAGCCTGAGGCTGGGCTCGTCAGAGCCCGGTGGTGCCGTCGGGGTGGACGAGGAACCTGATGCCGTGGGGGCTGGTCCAGAGCCAGGTGGTGGGGGTGAGCTGCTGGTAGTCCCATCGCCCGTCGGGTGACGGGTGGGTCTTGGCTCGGTGGTGGCGTCTGCAGAGTGGGGCGAGGGTGTCGGTGGCTGTCTGGCCGGGTGGTCCGCCCTGGTCGGGTGGGACGTACTCGTCGATGTGGTCGAGGTCGGTCCGAGCTGAGGTGCGGGTGCAGTGCGGGAACACGCAGGTGGATCGCTTGAGCTTCACGCGCTGGCTGATGCGGTCGGGGATCTCGTAGGCATCGACGGCGATCTGGTCGTGCAGGTCGATGACCGGCTTGACGGTGATGTGGGTGCCGGGGACGGAGAGCCAGGTACGGACCGCATCGGCGGTCACGGTCTGGTGGTGGTTCTCCACGCGGGCGAGGTGGAGGCCGAGCATGCCGGTGTCGGGGTCGACCTCGGGCGTGCCGGCCAGCGCTGCCTCGCACAGGTGGATGTGGAGCACGACCTGGCGGGGACGGGCGGGTGGTCTCGACGCCCGCTCCTCGCTGGCGCTCGTCGCTGCTCGACCACCTGAGGCGGCGTCGTTGGCTGCTCGACCACCTGGGGCGGGGGTGTCGGTGTCGATGTCGGGGAGGTCGAGGGTGAGGTCGCCGCGGGAGAGGTAGCCCAGTGCTTTCGCCCGGCGCACGTCCAACGAGTCGGTGGACCCGGCGGCTGCGAGCTGGTCGGCGATGGTGCGGATGGCGTGCTCGAGCTCTTCGGCATCAGCCCGGTCCAGCAGCCCCGACAGGTGGACGCCGCCTGCGGTGCCGATGGACCAGGCGGTGTTCAGGTCGAGGGTGACGTGCAGCGTGGCGGCGGTGTCGACCTCGTCCATCTCGGCTGCTTCGGGGTCGAACCGCGCGGCCGCTTCGGCGGCGAGCCGCTTGACGGTGGTGAAGGAGGCGGTGTGGACGACGTGGGCGAAGTGCGCGTCGACGAACGCGGCTGCTTCGGCGGTGAGCTGTCGGGTGACCTCGGTGACGCGGCGTACCCGCCAGACCTGCACCTGGCCGTCGAGGAGTCGCTGCCAGATCTTGGGGAGGCGGTAGCGGGCTTCGACGGCGTCGGAGAGCAGCATCCGCCCGGAATCGGTAGACCGGCCCAACGCAGCGGCGAGCTCGATGACCGCGAACTCCGAGACCTCCGGAGCACCGGGGCCGGCGAGCTCGAGCATCGTGTCCGCGCCGGGCATCCCGAACCTGGACACCCAGGCGTTCTCGGCCTCAGTCATCGCGTCGTCGTCGGCGAGGCTGTAGGTGCCGTAGAGGTCGGGCAGCAGCCGGCCGGTGGTGTGGGCGTCGGCCCAGGCGGCGATGGTGATGAAGAGCTGTCGGTCGGCGTCATCGGCGGCCTGCTTCTGCGCGACGGCCAGGGCCAGCAGGTCACCGGTCGGCACAGGAGCTGAGTCCTGTGCCGAGTGATCCTGATGCCCGAGTGCCATGGACCAAGTGTAGTCGAACAGGTGTTCGAACGGAGCCCAGAATGGGGCTCCGGATCGAATCTGTGGAGGACGATCCAGCGGCAACCGAAGCGAGCACCCCAGCGAAGCTGGAAGCGTCCAGCGAGCCGCAACCAGGTGCCGCAACCGAGGCCCACCGCAAGCACGCTTCCGATAAACGCAGGGCCTGCTGCAGCGCGAACGTCCAGGCGCCCACCCGCCGTGACCCAGCAGCCTTCGCGGACTGGAGGGCGTGTCGTGAGAGGGGGTCACGGCAGACCCTCCGGTCGCCCCGTGGGGACGGTTGCTTGTCGGCGTACGGGGTCTCGACGACGGCTCGCTGGCGCTCGCCTGCTCGACCAGCAGTGGCTCAGCAGGCGGAGGCCAGGTCGCCGGCCTGGTTGGCGGCGTAGCCCTCCGACAGCGAGCCGAGCGAGCCACCGGTGACGGGGGCGCCGGCGTTCTTCTTCGACGTCTTGCCCTTCGACGGCGGGGCGGTGCCCTCGGCCTTCTCGATCGCGGCGGTCACCTTGCGGTGGACCAGGTCGATGTCGGGGTCGGCGGTGTTCACCATCGGCGGGACGATCGAGAGGGTGGAGATCTTCTGCGACTTCGCCTTCAGCGCGAGCTCGAGGAAGGTGTCGACCTCGGAGGCCGGGACGTTGGTGGAGATCAGCTCCGAGGACGCCTGGGCGATGGACTGGAAGTTGCGCAGCGCGACGCTGGGGCTGACCTGCTGGAGCATCGCGTTCATGACGCACTTCTGGCGGGCCATGCGGGAGTAGTCGTCGGAGTCGTAGCGCGCCCGGGCGTACCAGAGCGTCTCGAAGCCGGAGAGCTTGCGCGTGCCGGGGTCGATGTAGTGGAAGAAGTCGTCGTGCGGCAGGCCGACCGGGATCGCCTGGCGGACGTTGAGGGTGATGCCGCCGACGGCGTCGACGAGGTCCTTGAAGCCCTGGAGGTTGACCATCGCCCAGTAGTTGATCTGCAGGCCGGTGATGCCCTCGACCGCGGAGATGGTCGCGTCGACGCCCGGGTCCTCGCTGCCCTCGAAGAGCTCGGTGTTGTCCTGGGCCCAGGTGCTGACGCCGTTGAGGTAGTCGGCGTCGAAGCCGTCGGGGAACTGCTCGGCCATCACCGACCCCTCGGCGAAGGGGAAGTTCTGCATGTTGCGCGGCAGCGAGACGAGCACGGTGCGGCCGGTGACCTCGTCGATGGAGGCGACGGTCAGGGAGTCCGGGCGCAGGCCCCAGCGCCCGGCGCCGGAGTCACCGCCGAGCAGCAGGACGTTGAAGCGACCGTGGTGGGCGTCGGTGACCTGGCCGGAGCCGAACATGGTGAGCATCAGGTCGCGCTGGACGCCGACGACGTGCGCACCGAAGAGCAGGGCGCCGGCGACCGAGAGGCACAGCACCCCGTTGACGCCGACGGCGGCGCGGCGGTGCGCCAGGCCGAGGGTCAGCGGCTGACCCAGGCGCCAGGCGTCCATGAAGAGGAAGGCCCAGCCGACCGCGCCGACCAGCAGAGCCAGGCGCAGCAGCAGCAGGAACCAGGGGGTCGAACCGAGGGTGAGAGCCAGCCCGTGGTCGAGGACGACCGCGACCGCCCCGACCACGACCAGCAACCACATCCCCACCCAGGTCCGCAGCGCGACCAGGCCGACGCGGCGATTGCCGCCGGCCGCCAGCTGCGCCGAGCCGGGCGCGACGAGGGTCATCACCATCAGCGAGAGAGCGCGGCGGAACCGGATCCGCGCGGCACGCTCGGCGACCGAGGTGCGCGCTGCCTGGACGGGCGACCCGGGGGAAGGGACGGGCATGCCCAGCAGTATCACCAGTCACAGGCGCCACACCGGCCTCGACACGCGGGTCTCGCCCTCGTGCCTCGGGCGCGCCGCTCGCTCGACCACCACCAGGCAGTCCGCTGACGCGTCCTTCCTAGGTGCGCCGACCCGCCTCGATCTCGGACTTGCGGGCCAACCGGTGGGCCCGTCGGATCTCCGCCTCGCGGTGCCGCCGCAGGTCGTCGGGCGTCTCCGGCACCAGGGGTGGGACCTCGCGGGAGCGGCCCTCCTCGTCGATGGCGACGAAGACGAAGTACGCCGACGCCACGTGCAGTCCGTCGGCGCTCGGGTCGTTCCAGGGCTGGGCCTCGACGCGCACCCCGATCTCCATCGAGGACCGCCCGGCCCAGTTCACCTGACCCAGGGTGCGCACGATGTCGCCGACGTGGACCGGAGCGAGGAAGACCATCTCGTCCAGCGCGGCCGTGACCGCGGGGCCACCGCTGTGCCGCTGGGCCACCGCGCCGGCGGTGGAGTCGGCGAGCTTGACGATCTCGCCGCCGTGCACGTTGCCCAGCAGGTTGGCCTGCGGCGAGTGGGTCATCACCGCCAGGGAGACCCGGGCGAAGGCCGGGGACCGCGGTTCGAGGGAGGCCACAGGCACGCACGGTAGCGTCCCCGCCATGACGGAGCGTCCCCCCACCGGCGGCGACGGCGAGAAGCCGCCCTACGACTGGCTGTACGGCAAGCAGGGCCGCCCCACCGACGGCGGCGCGGAGGCCGACCCCGATGCCACCCGTCGCATCCCGGTGCAGCCGCGCGGGACCTCCGGGACCCCACGTCAGCCGCCCCCGCCCCGGCAGCAGCCGGCACCCCAGCCGACTCCCCAGCCCACGCCGCCGCTCGCCCCGACTCCCCCGTCCGGCCCGTCCGGCCCGTCGGGACGCGGGCCACGCAGGCGACCCCGGTTCCGGTTCCGCTACGTGTTCCTGCTGCTGGTCCTGTGGCTGATCTTCCTGGTCTACACGCCCTTCCACGCCTGGACGAAGATCTCCGAGTCCGGCTTCGAGCCCAAGGGCGAGCGCCCCGCGGAGCAGCCGGGCACGACGTACCTCATGGTCGGCAGCGACTCCCGCGCCGGGCTGTCGCCCGAGGAGCGCAAGGAGCTGGGCACCGGCAACGCGAGCGGGCAGCGCACCGACACGATCATGCTGCTGCACACCGGCTCCGGCCCCAACCTGCTGATGTCGATCCCGCGCGACTCGCTGGTCGAGGTGCCCGGCTACGGCACCACCAAGATCAACGCCGCCTACGCGTTCGGCGGTCCCAAGCTGCTGACCCAGGCCATCGAGCTCAACACCGGCATCCGCGTGGACCACTACGTCGAGATCGGGATCGGCGGCTTCGTCGACCTGGTCGACGCGGTCGGCGGCATCGAGATCTGCCCGAAGATGGCGATGAAGGACCCGCAGGCCAACCTGGACGTCAAGAAGGGCTGCCAGGAGGCCGACGGCAAGACCGCCCTCGGCTACGCGCGGTCCCGCAAGCTCTACACCGGGCTCGGCGACATCCAGCGGGCCCAGGCCCAGCGCGAGGTCGTCTCGGCCGTCGGCGCGGAGGTCCTCTCGCCGTGGTCGGTCCTCAACCCGCTGCGCTACTGGAACCTCAACATGGCTGCCACCCGCACCGTCGAGTTCGGCAAGGGCATGTCCCCCGTCCGGGCCGGTCTCTGGGCAATGGCGATGACGCAGGTCAACGGCGAGAACGGCCTGACGTGCGGGGTGCCGATCAGTGACCTGTCGGTGCGCTGGGACGCCGAGCGCGCGCCACGGATGTTCCAGGCGATCATCGACGACGACACGGACCGCATCGGCAAGCAGCTGTGCTCTCCGTCAGGATTGGCCTCATGACGCAGACGCCCGAGAAGACCTACGAGACCCTCGACTGGCAGGTCGACGCCGACGGCGTCGCCACCTTGACCCTCACCCGTCCCGACGCGCTCAACGCCTTCGACCTGACGATGGCCCGCGAGCTCGAGCAGGTCTTCCGCACCGACGCCCGCGCCGACGACGTGCGCGCCGTGGTGGTCACCGGGTCCGGCCGCGCGTTCTGCGCCGGCATGGACCTCTCCGCCGAGGGCAACGTCTTCGGCCTCGACGAGTCGGTGCGCCCCACCCCCGAGGAGTTCCGGGCCGCCTACGACGAGCCGCCGTACGACGAGGGCGTCCGTGACACCGGCGGCAAGGTGACCCTCGCGATCCACGCCCTGCCCAAGCCGGTGATCGCCGCCATCAACGGTCCGGCCGTGGGCATCGGCGCGACCATGACCCTGGCGATGGACCTGCGCCTGGCCTCGACCAAGGCCCGGATCGGCTTCGTCTTCGGTCGGCTCGGGATCGTGCCGGAGGCCTGCTCGACGTGGTTCCTCCCGCGACTGGTCGGGCCGCAGCGCGCCCTGGAGTGGATCTACTCCGCGGAGATCCTCACCGCCGAGCAGGCCCTCGAGGGCGGGCTGCTGCGCTCGGTGCACGAGCCCGACGACCTGCTCCCGACCGCGTTGGAGCTGGCTCGCTCCTTCGTCAAGGACCGCTCGCCGATGGCGTTGGCCCTGGCCAAGCAGATGGTCTACCGCAACGGTGCTGCCGCGCACCCGCTCGAGGCGCACCTCTCGGACAGCCTCGCGATGTACTGGACCTCGATGGGCGACGGCAAGGAGGGCGTGGCCGCCTTCCTGGACAAGCGGGCCCCCGAGTTCACGCGCAAGGCGTCGCAGGCTCCGCGGATCTACCCGACCTGACGGGCCGCAGCGGCCTCGACCGGCTCCTCGAGTGCCTCGCGCAGGCGCGCGAGGATGCCGGTCAGGAGCCGCGACACCTGCTCCTGGGAGACGCCGACAGCGTCACCGATCTCGGACTGGGTGCGGTTGTCGAAGAACCTCATGCCCACGATCGTGCGCTCCCTCTCCGCGAGCCCGACCAGGAGCGGGAGCACGGCCATCCGCGCCTCGGTGGAGGCGAACGCCGGGTCCTCGTCACCCAGTCGGGCGACCGGGGACTCCTCGGTGGAGGGACGCGGCGCGTCCAGGGACACCGGCGCGTAGCAGCCGTCCGCCGACAGCGCGTCGCGGACCAGCCGCACCGACAGCCCCAGGTGGCCGGCGATCTCGGCGACGTGGGGCTGGCGGCCGAGCCGCTGCGCCAACTCCGCCTCGGCCGAGACGACCGCAGCCTGGGTCTCCTGCACCGACCGCGGCGGACGGACGGTCCAGCCGGCGTCGCGGAAGTGGCGGCGCAGCTCACCGCGCAGCGTCGGGACGGCGAAGCTGAGGAAGTCCTCGCCCAGCGTCGGGTCGAAGGCGCGGACGGCCTTCACGAGCCCGAGGCTGGCGACCTGGTCGAGGTCGTCGTCGGCGATGCCGCGACCGCGGTAGCTGCGGGCGATGTCACGCGCCACCGGCAGGTTGAGCGAGACGACCTCGTTCTCGTAGCGCGTGCGCGCGGCGCCCGACGAGGCGCGGGCGCGCATCAGCAGGCGGGCGGTCTCGGCGCGGCGCCTGGCCTCGCCCATGCCTGCGCTCGTGCCCACGGAGAAAGCCTCCCGGTCGTCCCTCACACCACGATGGTGGCACGGTCGGGACGACCGGGAGGCTGTTTCCCGCAGGCGCGGGTGTGACGTGGGTCAGCCGGCGGCGCGCGCCGCGCCCTGCTCCGAGGAGGCACCGCTGGTGGAGAGCTCACCGCTCTTGTCCTCCAGGTGCGCGCGGATGAACCAGTGGAACAGCTCGAGCTTGTCGGTCTGGCCGATGAACATGTCCTCGGTGACCGGGTCGAGCTCGCCGAGCTCGGCGATCGCCTCGCGGTAGCTGGTGATCACGCCCTGGTAGACGACGTCGAGGGCACCGAGGTGCTCCTGGGTGGTAGCACGGCCGATGGAGTACTCGTCCCACGAGCGGTTCTCGACGATCGCGGCGGGGGTGCCGACCGGCGAACCCCCGAGGGTCGCGATCCGCTCGGCGAGGTCGTCGGCGAAGCCGCGGACCTCCTCCACCTGCGGGTCGAGCATCTCGTGCACGGCGATGAAGTGCGGGCCGACGACGTTCCAGTGCACGTGCTTGAGCGTCAGGTGCAGGTCGTTGGCGGCGTACAGGCGGTCCTGGAGCAGCTCGACGACGCGCACGGCGTCCTTCTCGTCCAGACCGGGGGTCGTGTACTTCAGGTTGATAGCCATGTTTTCGAAGTTACCCACGCCGAAACAGGGTCATACCACCCTTCCGGGGAGGGGCCGGTGCCGCCCGGGGGGACGGTGGGGACGCGGCACCGGCCTCCCCGAGCAGCGGAGGACCGCAACACGTCAGACCCGTACCCGACCGACGT
>JAYYWX010000103.1:0-12137 GCA_036341255.1 Actinomycetota bacterium
GGAGTAGGTGAGCAGGGCGATCCGCACGGGTCAGGCCCCGGGGACGTCGGCGTCGGCGGCCCGGAGCGCCACGTAGGCCTCGGGGGTGCGCTCGGCGAGGTGGTGCAGGACTCGGCGCGCACGGGCGACCTCGACCTCGGGATCGAGCTCGGCGACGGCCAGCCCGCCCTTGGAGGAGGTGCGCGCGAGCACGTCACCGCCGGGGCCCACCACCTTGGCCTGCCCGAGGAAGCGCAGGCCGCCCATCACGCCGGTCTGGTTGGAGGAGACCCACACGACCTGGTTCTCCGCGGCGCGGGCGCAGTCGTAGAGGTCGAAGAGGCGTGACTGGCGGTCCTGGGGCAGCCGCGAGGCGCGGTCGGTGACCGACGCCGGCCAGGCCGACAGGCAGGCCAGCACGGTCGCGCCGTCCATCGCCAGCGTGCGGGCCGCCTCGGGGAAGGTCTTGTCGTAGTCGATGAGCATGCCGAGCCGGCCCAGCGGGGTGTCGAACGCGCTGAAGGAGTCGCCGGCGTCGTACACGAGGGACTCCCCGGCGGGCCGGTGCACCTTGCGGTGCCGCCCCAGCACGCCCGACCCGTCGAGGCAGACCGCGGTGTTGAAGAGCCGGTGCTCGCCGTCGACGACCGTCTCCTCGGTGTAGCCCAGCGCCAGCACCATGTCGCCGGCCAGCGCGCGCACCCGCTCGATCTCCGAGGAGTCCTCGCACAGGCCCGGCGGCAGGCTCGTGGGATCGGGACGACGCAGGTCGGAGAGGTAGCCGCCGAGCGTGGCGTCCGGCAGCACCAGCAGCTGCACGCCGGCCGCTCGGGCATCGGCGACGATGCCCGCGAGCTTGGCCCGGGAGCGCTCGATGTCCCGGCCGAAGTGCGCGGCGACGGCGCCGCTGCGCAGGACTCCCACAGCCGACCAACCTATCCGGCTAGCCGACCAGCGCGACGGACGAAGCGGTGAGCGCCGCAGGGATCGGCCCGGGGGACACCCGGCGCGCCAGGTCGGCCGCGGACTCCGTCAGCGCCGGACCGGTGCGCCCGGTGAGGTGGCCGGTCACGTGCTCGGCATCCGCGGCGATGCCGAGGAAGCGCCCCGATCCCCACGTGTGCAGCCACGGCAGGCCGAGGAAGTACAGCCCCGGCACCGAGGTGACGCCACGGGTGTGGGTCGGGCGGCCGCCTCCGTCGAAGACCCCGGCCCGCACCCAGCGGTAGTCGGGGCGGTAGCCGATGGCCCACACGATGCTGGTGACGCCGGCGGCGGTGAGGTCGAGCGAGGTCGGGTCGGCCTCCGGCTCCCAGACCGGGGTGTACGCCGGAGCCGGCGGCGCGTCCACGCCGTGGGCGTCGATCCAACGGTCGATGTCGCGGCAGATCGAGCGGTACACGTCGTCGGCGGCGTCCAGCGCGGCGCGCATCGTCGGCCGGAAGACCAGCTCGGTGCCGCCGGGCGCGACGCCCTCGAGCAGCCCGTAGAGGGCCATCCCCTCCCGGGCGGACTGGCGCAGGTCGATGTCGCGGCCGCCGCCGCGCCCGGTGACGTAGTGGTTGGTCTTCTCCCGCGCCGTCGCGCCGCCGGGGTACTGCGCGACCCCGGTGTCGTAGAGCCCCATCTCGGCCAGCCAGGTCATGCAGTCCCGGCCGCGGTGGAAGCGGGCCACGCGGGGCGCGTCGCCGAGGGCGAGGTGCACCCGGCGTCCGGCCAGGTGCAGGTCCTCGGCGATCTGGGCGCCGGACTGGCCGGACCCGACCACCAGCACCTCGCCGTCCGGCAGCTGCTCGGGTCGCCTGTAGTCGGCGGAGTGGAGCTGGGTGATGGCCGGCGACAGCGCGGGGGCCCACGGCGGCACGATCGGCAGGTGGTAGCCACCGGTGCACACCACCACCGCCTCGGCGTGCCAGGTCTCCGGGCCGTCGGGGCCCAGCGCCTCGACGACGAACCCGCCGTCCCCGGACTCCGCGAGCGAGGTGACCCGGGTGTGCTCGCGCAACGGCGGCCCGAAGGTCGGTGCGTAGCCGGAGAGCCACTCCACCACCTGGTCGCGGGTCATGAAGCCGTCGGGGTCGGGGCCGTCGTAGGCGTACCCGGGCAGTCGGCAGTGCCAGTTGGGGGTGACCAGGGTGAAGGCGTCCCAGCGGGTGTCGGCCCACTCGTGGCCGGCGGTGCCGGCCTCGAGCACGACATGGTCGACGCCGTCGCGGACCAGGAACCAGCTGGTCGACAGACCGGCCTGGCCGCCGCCGACGACGACGACACGGGTGCGGTGGACCGGGGGAGTGGTGGGTGCGGACATCTCAGGACTCCTGAGGCAGGGGCGGGTGGAGGCGGAGGACGGTCACGATGGACGCGTCGGGGCAGGACGCGGCGAGCGCGTCGATGTCGGCGAGGGTGGCGGCCGCGGAGGTGCAGGCGAAGCCGAACCGGGCCCGCACCCGGTCGCTGGCGATGCCGAGGGCCGTGGCGGCGCGCTCGCGGAAGTCGGCGACCGGGTAGGTCGACCCGGCCGTGAGGTGGTCGTGGACCACCAGCGAGGGCGAGTAGTGGTCGACCACGCGACCGTCGGGCCAGCGCACCGAGAAGGTCATCTCAGGCACGGACGGCTCCCGCCATGGGGGCCGCCGTGACGGCGGCGTACGTCTCGGGGCGGCGGTCGCGCAGGTGGAACATCGCCCGCCGCGCGGTCTCGAGCGCGGCCGGTACGTCGAGCTCGGCGACCGCGAGACCGGCCTCGGTCCCGGTGCTGGCCAGCACGTCGCCACCCGGACCGACCACCTTGGCGTGCGCCACGAACCGCAGCTTGCCGAAGGTGCCGTGCTGGTTGGCGGCCAGCCAGACCACCTGGTTCTCCAGGGCGCGGGCGGCGTCGAAGAGGTTGAAGCGCTGGGTCCAGCGGTCCTCGGCGAGTGAGGCGGCGCTGGCGGTGCGCGACGCGGGCCACGCGGAGATGCAGGCGACGACCTCGGCACCGTCGACGGCCAGCGCCCGGGCCGCCTCGGGGAAGGCCTTGTCGTAGCAGATGAGCGTGCCCAGGCGACCCATCGGAGTGTCCACGCACGCGAAGTCCGAGCCGGCCGAGTAGAACAGCGCCTCGCCCAGGGGCTGGTGCACCTTGCGGTGCGCCCCCAGCACGCCGTCGCCGGTGACGACGGCGGCGGTGTTGTAGCGGTCGGTGCCGTCGGACTCGCACAGCCCGACGACCACGGTCATCTCCCGGGCGATCTCCGCGACGCGGCGCAGCTCGGGGCCGTCGAGGTCCATCACCGGGGGCAGGTCCTCGGGCTGCTCGGCGTGGCTGCCGTCGCGACCGGCGCCGAGGACCGACAGGTAGCCGCCCAGGCAGGCCTCGGGCAGGGCGAGCAGGCCGACCCCGCGGGCGCGGGCGTCCGCGACGAGGCGACCGATCTGCGCGAGGTTGTCCTCGACGTCGCGGCCGAAGCCGGCACAGGCTGCGGCGACGGCGGTGCCGGTACCGGCGGTGGTGCTGGAGGTGCTGGTCATGAGGCGGTTCCCATTCCGGTGACGGTGGAGGTGACGGCGTCGGTGACGACGCCGTCGGGCCAGCGCAGCCCCACGCCCGAGCCGGGCTCGAGGTCGCCGCAGACCGCGGTGGCCAGGTGGGGCGGGAGCAGGTCGGTGCGGGGGGTGCCCGGGCTGACGGCCTCGGCGGAGACGATGGCGAAGCCGGGGAAGCAGGTGAGCCAGTCGGCCGTGCCGGCGCCCGGTGGGGCGGGGATCGCCCCCACGTCGAGTACGGCACGGCAGCCGCTGGCCTCGGCGAGCATCCCGGTGCTGCCGACCAGGCCGCTCATCGAGACGTCCTTCGCGGCGGTCGGGGCCAGGGTGGGGACGACCGTCATCTGTGAGCGCAGCTGCTCGGGCGTGCGGTGGGAGGTCGAGTCCCACTGGGCGCCGGTGTAGCCGCGGCGCCAGCCGCCGCCGAGGTCGGCGGTGACCCGCAGCCGGTGGCCCGCGCGGCCCCCACCACCGGGCACCGGGGTGGCCGTGCGACCCAGGGCCGTGACCGCGAGCTGGCCCGGGACCCCGAGCTGGGTGTGGCCACCCAGGACGGGCACGCCCCAAGCCGTGGCGGCGTCGGTGAGGCCGCGCAGGACTCGTCGTGCGAAGGACGCGTCACGGGCGCCGACCGCGTCGAGGAGCCCGACGGGAGTCGCGCCCATGGCCGCGAGGTCGTTGAGGTTCACCAGCACGCTGCACCACCCCGCCCACTCCGGGTCGCGCTCGACCATGGCGGGCAGGATCGCGTCGCAGGCGGCGACCATCTCGCTGCCCGGCACCGGTGCGGCGTCGTCGCCGACGAAGCCACGCGGAGCACCGGCGGCGAGCTCGTCGAGCAGCAGCCCCAGCGGTGCCTTGGTCGCGTCGGCCAGCCGCTGGATGCGGGTGATCGGGAAGTCCACCACCAGGTGCGGGTGGCCGTGCCGCAGGGTCTCGTGGCGCACGCTCCATCCCAGCCGCTCGAAGAGCCGGCGGTGCTGGGCCTGGACCTCGGCGTCGAAGCGCAGCGCGCCCTGGGTCTCGGCCCGGGCGCAGGCCGCCCGCACCAGCGCGGCACCGACCCCGAGGTGGAGTCGCGCGTCGGACGCGACCGCCAGCCGACTACCCCGCCACCAGCCCACGTCGCGCACCGGCGGCGCGCCGTCGGCCCCCGGTGCCGGGTGGATGCGGACCCCTCCCAGCACCTCGCCGTCGCGGGCCAGCGCGACGAGCACCACGGTGCGGGGGTCGTCGTCGACGACGTCGGCGTCCGAGCCGGCGAAGAGGCCCTGCTCGGTGACGAAGACGTCGTGACGCAGCCGCCGGTAGCCGGCCAGCTCGCGTGGCCCGGCATCCACGACGACGTACGACGCGTCGGTGTGCCGGTCGCGGGGGGCGCTGCGCAGCGGTCCGGTGAGGACCGAGACGTCGAGAGTCATCTCAGGCCCCCTCGCATGACAGCGCCGAGCACGCGCCGCAGGCGGCGCACCCGGCGGACTGGGCGGCGCCCAGCATGCCGGCCCGCCGCAGGGCCGCGCCCACGCGGGCGGTCACCGAGGCGACCATCCGCGCGTCGGGTGCGGGGACCTTGTCGACGTCGGTGGCCAACGTGCCCGCGAGCGGACGGAACGGCACCACGAAGGGGTAGACGCCCATCTCGATCAGCTCCGTGGCGGCCGCGACGGTCTCGTCGGGGTCCTCGCCGAGACCGAGCAGGAGGTAGGTGGAGACCTCGTTCCAGCCGAAGACCCGAACGGCCTCGGCCCAGGCCGCGCGGTACTCGCTCATCGGCACCGAGCCCTTCCCGGGCATCCACCGGCGGCGCACGTCGTCGTCGAGCGACTCGACGTGGATGCCGATGGAGCGGGCGCCCGCGTCGTACAGCTCCTGGATCGTGGCCAGGTCGCCCGGCGGCTCGCACTGCACCTGGATCGGGAGGTCGGGCAGCACCTCGCGGACCGCGCGGACGCAGCGGGCGAGGTGGGTGGCGCCGCGGTCGCGGCCGTTCGAGGTGCCCGTGGTCATCACCATCTGGGTGATGCCGTCGAGGTCGTGTGCGGCCTTGGCCACCTCGGCGATCTGTGCCGGGGACTTCACCGCGACCGTCGTCCCCTGGCGCAGCGACTCCTCGATGGCGCAGAAGCGACAGCGCTGGTCCTCGTCGTAGCGGACGCAGGTCTGCACCACGGTGGTCGCGAGGACGCGTGCGGAGTGCAGCCGGGCGATCTGCTCGTAGGGGACCCCGTGGGCGGTGGTGAGGTCGTAGAAGCGGGGGCGGGAGATCGTCTCCACGCCCAGGCCGGTGTCGGCGCCGTCGAGCAGGAGCTTGCCGCCGGCGAGCGTGTAGGGGCTGCGGGGGTTGAGGGGGATGGCCGCGCCGACTCCGTCGAGCAGCAGGTGCCCGTCGTCGCTCGGTCCGGCTCCGGCCCGGCGGGAGACCGGCGCGTCGGCGAGCCGGATCCCCTGGATCGCCAGGTCCACGCGGGTGACGCTGGCAGTGCGGTCAGGGCTGGTGGTGCTGGTCGGCGCGGCCATCTCAGGTCCTGTCCGCGCTCAGAGGTTGTAGACGGAGTTGATGATCGCGCCCTTGTTGGCGAAGTGGATCACCGCGTCCTGGACGTCGAGCGGGTGGCAGGGGATGACGCCCTCGATGAGGTCCTCCTCGCGCTGACCGTGCAGCGCCATGCCGAAGCGGCAGCACAGCACGGTGCCGCCCTCGGAGATGAAGGTCTTGATGGCGTCGTTCATGTTCTGGTTGCCGGGGAAGGCGACGTCGCCGGTCGTCGGGAAGCCGCGGGTGTCGGCGCAGGCCAGCGCCCCGGGGCCGTAGAAGTAGAGCGTGGCGTCGAAGCCCTTGCGCAGCGCGCGGGTCGTCTGGAGGACGGCCACGAACGACACCGAGGACTCGTGCGGGATGCCGTGGACGAGGGTGAGCCAGGCCTGGCCCTCGCTGGCCTGGTAGTCGGGGAAGAGCTTGGTGGAGCCGTAGAGGTTGGTGCCCTTGCCCTGGGAGGGGTGGGGGATCTCGGCCTTGGACTTCTCCATCGCGGCGAGGATCTCGTCGTCGAACACGGACATGTGCGTCTCCTGGTGTCTCTCGAGGGTGGGGTGTCGCGGAGCGGGTGGTGCTGTGCAGGTGCTGCTGGTCGGGTGGTGCCGGTCCTGCCTTCAGGACCCGTAGAGGGCCTCGAAGTTGCCCCGGAAGAGCGCGTCGGTGAGCTCGGGGTCGTCGGTGGCGGCGGCCAGCCGGGCGTACTCGCCGGCGTGGTCGCCCCAGGGGGTGTCGGTCGCGAAGAGCACGCGGTCGTGGCCGATGCCGCGGCGCTGGATCTCCTGGCACAGCCACGCGGGTGCGAAGCCGATCGCCCAGGACGTGTCGGTGTAGACCTGCAGGCCGCGCTCGATCCAGTCGAAGAAGCGGCCGCCGATCAGCTTCATGTGCCCGCTCATGCCGCCCCCGAGGTGCACGAGGTGGATGCGGGTCGTGGCGCCGTAGGCCTCGACGAGCTTCCCGATCTGGTCGATGTCGCTGGCGGCGCCGGGGGAGGTGTGCACGTGCACCACCAGCCCCTTCTCGCCGGCGGTGGTGAAGATCCGGTCGAGCTCCTCGACCGAGTCCTCCGCGTCGACCGCGCCGCCGAGCAGGAAGCTGGTCTTCAGCGCCGCGACGCCCTCCTCCCCGGCCAGCGCCAGCGAGGCGGTGTTGCGGTCGTGGTCGCTGCCCTTGGGTGAGACCCAGAGGCCGCAGCGGACCCGGTCGTCGGCCTGCGCCGCCTCGAGGGCCAGGTGGTTGAGGCCGAAGGCGACGTCGGGGTCGGGGACGCCGTAGTTCGGCAGTACCAGGGCCCGCTCGGTGCGCTCGACGTCGAGGTCGTCGAAGAGCTCCGCGACGGTCTCGCGGGCGGTGGTGTCGGGGCTGATCGGCGGGCCGCCGTAGAAGGGGTACGACGGCAGCCGGCCGATGTGCCGGTGGGCGTCGTGGGCGGCGGTGGGCATGGAAGAAGTCCACTCGCCGGGTGTTTCAGGTTGGTTCCGGCAGGAATACGGGGTGCTACCCGGTGTGTAAGTTCGCCGTTACCCCGACGGCCCTGCCGGCCGCCTGCGTGACGGGCCGATGTCGGGAGTCGGGCACCATGGCTCCCATGCCGCGCAACCCCCACGCCCGCATCGAGATCGACGCGCCCCTGGACCGGGTCTGGGAGGTCATGCTCGACACGGCGTCGTACGGCGAGTGGAACCCGTTCGTGCTGCGGGCCGACTGCGCGGCACCTCGGGTCGGTGAGCCGATCACCCTGCACGTGCGCTTCGCGAACGGCTCGACCGCGACGTCGCCCGAGCGGATCACCGCCCTGGACGAGCCGGCCACCGGCGAGGACGGGGTGCGCCGAGCGCTGCTGGCCTACCGCTACGAGGGCCTGCCGGCGAAGCTGCGGCTGGTGCAGGGCGTGCGCGACCAGCGGCTCACCCAGGCCCCCGGCGGGCCGACGGTCTACGACACGGTCGAGCGGTTCTCCGGGCCCCTGGTGCGGCTCGCCGGCCCCGCGCGCGTCGAGGACGGCTTCCGCCGGCACGCGCAGGCGCTGAAGGAGCGCGCCGAGTCGCTCCGGGCGTGAGGACCGGGCACGGCGCCCGGGTTTGCCGAGCGGCGGACCCGGCAACACAGGGAGCATGAGTGGCCCGCGGCCCAGGACCCGACGAGTCGTCGCGGTGACCGCCGTCAACGTGCTGGTCGGTCTCGGCGTGCTGGCGACCGGCGCCCTCGCCCCGTGGCCCTGGCAGGCCCGGGTCTGCGTGACGGTCGTCGGGGTCGGGCTGCTCGGCAACGCGCTCCTCGCCGCCCGCGAGTGGTCGGGCTCCGTCCGGTGGGCAGACCGCGTGAGCACCCGCGGGGGCGCGACCGTCATCGCCTACGACCGGGTGCCGGCGTACGCCGCCGCGTGGGGCGCCGGGTGGACGACCCTGGTGGCGTCGCTCGGCACCGCGTTCGGCGTGGCTGCCGGGAGCGTGGGTCCCGCGATGGTGCTGGGGCTGCCGTTCGTCGTGCTGTTCGGTCTCGTGCTCGTCGACTCCGTCCTCGCGCTGTCGCGGGGCGCCGAGGTGGTCGCCGACCGGGAGCGCCTGACGGTGCGGTCGTGGAACACCGAGACCTCGCTCGCCTGGGACGACGTCGAGCTCGTGGGTCCCGACGTGGCCGGGGGCAGGGCGGTCCTGGCCGTCACCGGCTACACCGCCGCGACGAGCTGGACCGGCCGCCGGTTGCCGCACGTCTGGCCGCGGGGCGCCCGCCTCGTGCCGGGGCGCGTCGAGGTCGACTCGCGCGCGGTGGAGCCGCACTCGCCGTGGTTGCTCCCGGTGCTCCGGGACTGGGCGGCCGACCCGGCGCGCCGATCCGAGATCGGGACCGCCGACGCCGAGCGTCGTCTGCGGCAGACCGTCTGAGGGGCACTGGGACAGCAGGGCATCCGGTCGGGCGAGCGTGGGCTCGGCTCGACCGGGCACCCTGGTCGGGGTGACCCGCTTCGACTTCGAGTTCGCCCCGGCGTACCGGCTGCCCGCCCTGGCCCTCGGCATCACCCCGCGCACCGCGTGGGTGGAGGTCGACGAGACCGAGCTGCGGGTGCGCTACGGCCCCTGGCGGTTGCGTACGCCGCTGGACAACGTCTCCTCCGCCCAGCTGCTCCCGGGGCCGTTCCGCTGGTACCGCACCGCCGGGCCGCCGCACCTGTCGCTGGCCGACAAGGGCGTCAGCTTCGCGACGACCGGGTCGGGCGGGGTCTGCGTGCAGTTCCACGAACCCGTCAAGACCCTCGACCCGACGGGCCGGCTGCGGCACCCCGGCGCCACGCTGACGGTGCAGGACCCGGCCCGGCTCCTCGAGCTGCTGGAGGAGCGGACCGGGGCCTGAGCCGATGGCGCGCCGCGCCGCTGCCCACCCGGCTGGGCGGGTGTCGGCCGGCAGCCACCGGGTACCCGCCCCCCATGGCTGATCCAGACCCCACTAGGACCTGCCGGGAGCTGCTCGAGCGCGACGGTCGCACCTACGCCGAGGAGGGCGAGGTGGGGCTGTGCGACGAGCCGGCGGCGCTGTACCGCCTCCTCGTGCTCGCCACGTTGGCCTCGACCCGGATCCGCGCCGAGGTCGCCGCAGCCGCGGCGCGCGAGCTCTGGGCGGCGGGGTTCACGACACCGCAGCGCATGCGGGACTCCACGTGGCAGCAGCGGGTCGACGCGCTCGGACGCGGTGGCTACCGGCGCTACGACGAGAGCACCGCGACGGCACTGGCCGAGGGGGCCGAGGTGGTGCGGGACCGCTGGGGTGACGACCTGCGGGCGATCCGCGACCACGGCAAGGGACCCGAGGAGGTGGCCGAGGAGGTGCAGGCGGTGCCTCGCCTGGGGCCGGTGGGGGCAGGCATCTTCGTGCGCGAGGTCCAAGCCGTGTGGCGGGACCTCGAGCCCTACCTGGACGGCCGGGCGGCCGACGCCGCCGCGTACGCAGGGCTGAGCCGGCAGCCCGACCGGCTGGCCGCGCACGTCCCGGACGGTTCCTTCGCCGCCCTGGCGGCGACGCTCGCGAGGCTCGGGCCCGGCGGGGTCGGGGCCCGATGAGCCGCACGGAGGCCGCGCCCCTGGTGCCCCGCCGCCTGGCGTCGGCGACGCTGGTCGTCCTGTGCCTGCTGGTGCTGGCGGTGGGGACCTGGCTGCTGGGCAGGGTCCTCATGGCGGTGCCCTCGGTGACGGCGGCGCTGCTCGCCGCACTCCTGCTGACCGCGCTCAGCCGCCCGATGACCGTCTGGCTGAGCCGCCGCATGCCGACCTGGCTGGCCGCGCTGACCACGCTGGTCACCGGCGTGACCGTGATCGTCGGCATCCTCGCGCTCGTCGTCGACAGGGCGCTGGCACAGACCGAGGACCTGCAGAAGGCGGCGTCCCAGGCGCTCGCCGACGTGGAGCAGGCGCTGATCCGCTCCTCGCTGCCGGTCACGGAAGGGCAGCTGACCGATCTCGAGGACCGGGTCCGTGAGGGGCTGCCGTCGCTGCTGCCGGGCCCGGCCGCCGCCGCCACCGGGGCCGTCCAGGTGCTGGGCGGCATCGCGCTGGCCCTCTTCGTCTGGTTCTTCCTGCTGCGTGACGGGCCGCGGTGGTGGCAGTGGGCGATGCGCTGGGTCCCGTCCAGGCGCCGCGAGGCGGTCGCCGAGGGCGGCGACGCCGCCTGGGACGTGCTCACCCGCTACGTCCGCGGCACGGTCGTGGTCGCCACCATCGACGCGGTCGGCGTCGCGGTGGCGCTGCTGGTCCTCGGCGTGCCGATGGTGACCTCGCTGGCCTGCCTGGTCTTCCTCGGGGCCTTCGTCCCGATCGTCGGGTCCACGGTCGCCGGGACCCTCGCGGTCGCCGTCGCGCTGGTCTCCCAGGGCCCGCTGGTGGCCCTGCTGGTCGTGCTGGCGGTCATCGCCGTCCAGCAGGTCGAGGGCAACCTGCTCCAGCCGCTGGTCATGGGGCGCGCTCTGCACCTCCACCCGGCCGCGGTCGTCGTGGCCGTGGCGCTGGGGGCCAGTGCCGCGGGCGTCATCGGCGCGGTGGTCGCCGTCCCGGTCGTGGCGGTGGCGACGCGCCTGGCCGAGCAGGTGCGGGACCGTCCGGCGTGACGCGCCTCAGCCCGGCAGGTCGACGTTGTGCCGGTGCAACCAGCCCACCAGCTGACGGGCGCCGCTGGTGGTCGGGACGATCCCGTGCTCCAGGGTCGGCGGCAGGCCGGACCCGGCGGGACGCACGTGGCGGACCCACTCGCCCTGCGTGGTCAGGCCCAGCCCGACCTCGCGGGTCGGGTCGGTGTCGTCGGGCTCGAGGGTGATCAACCAGAAGCGGGTGTCCTCGGCCTCGTGGCGGCGGCCCCGCAGCCAGCCGCCGCTCGCGACCCGCACGGTCGCGCCGACGCTCGGCTGCACGCCCCGGGCGCGGACCAGGTCCGCCAGGTGCTCGGGTGCCTCGGTCAGGCGGGTCGCGGCCACGTCCTGGTCGGCCGCGATCGCGCGGGCCTCACGTCGCGCATCGGCCGTCTGGCCCTCGCACGCCGCGCACCAGTCGGTCGTGGGCACGCCGCGCCGGAAGCCGCGGTGCGCCGCACAGAAGGACATCCGGTCCTCGGCGCACCGGCCCACCGTCGTACCCCGGCAGCGGGAGCCGAAGGCGTCGAAGAGCTCGCAGCGACTGGACATATGAGAACCATAGGAAGGCGCACGCCCGACCTGAGGGGTTCGCCGGAAGTGTGGGTGCCTTGTTACCCGTGGACGGCCGGTGGTCAAGACCACCCCGCCGGTCAGCGCCCGGTCGTCGACGCTCGCGCCACCAACTCGGGCGTGAACAGCACCTGCTGGTGCCGGTGGTCGGCGTCGGAGGCCTCGGAGAGCACCAGCTCGGCGGCGGTGCGGCCGAGCAGCTGCCGCGGCTGGCGCACCGAGGTGAGGGGGACGGCCGCGGCGGCGGCGAACTCGATGTCGTCGTAGCCCACGATCGCGAGGTCCTCGGGCACGGACCGGCCGGTGCCGATCGCGTGCTGCAGCAGGCCCAGCGCCAGCAGGTCGTTGGCACAGAAGGCGGCGGTGGGCCGGCGTCGGGCGCTGAGCCCGGCCAGGCGGGCCCCCGCC
>JAYYWX010000104.1:0-33186 GCA_036341255.1 Actinomycetota bacterium
CGTGCCTGTGGACGCAGCGACGCGCGGGAGGACGTGTCCGCATAGCCTTGCCGGCATGACGACATCTCGGGGTCGCCTCGCGACCGGCCTGCTCCTGACCTGCGCCCTCGCCACCGGTTGCGGTGGCGGATCGGAGGAGGAGGCGCAGACCTTCGTCCTCGACGACGCGTTCGCCGCCGCGAGCGAGGCCACCAGCTACCGCACGTCCTCCTACACCGCGCAGGACCTGTCCTCCTCCCTCATGGGGGTCGACACCGAGACCGAGATCGACGAGGACAACCCCACCACGACGGCCGAGGTCAGCCCGGAGCTGAGCCACATCACGATGGACCTGTCCGCGCTGCTGGGACCGGTGGCGGGCGGTGAGACCGACCTCGGGTTCGAGATGTGGGTGACCCCGCAGCGCATCACCCTCGACTCCCGCGACTACGCCGTGCTCAAGGAGGCCGACCCCTCCGCCGACCTGGGGCCCTTCGAGCCCGGGGTGTCCTACTTCGACCTGGACGGCGTCGCCGCTGACGACCCGGAGATCGTCGAGCTGATGCTGGGGCAGGGCGTCACCGACCTGAGGCAGATGGCCACCGACCTGCCCGACGTGCTGGAGGACGTCGAGCGCGACGGTCGCACGGTCACGGGCACGGCGTCGTACGCCGATGTCATGGCGGCCATGGGCGGCGACGTCGAGCAGATGTCCCGCAGCGCCGCCGCAGGCATCGCCCTCAACCTCGGCGTGGACGTCGACGAGCTGACCGACCTCTACGTCGACTTCTACGAGGCCACGCCCGCGGACGTGACGATCGAGCTGGACGAGCAGGACTCGCTGTCGTCGGTGGAGTACACCGCCGACCTGTCGGAGATCTACGTGTCGATCTTCGACCGCCCCGAGATGTTCGACCCGCGGCCGAGCGATGAGGAGCTGGCCCAGGTCGAGGACCTCGCCTCCGACACCGAGTGGGTCATCACCGTCCTCCAGCGCTTCGAGGTCGACGACGACCTGGTCGTGGACCCCGCTCCCGACACCGACGACGACCGCACCGACCAGTGGGTGACGTTCCTCGAGAACGCCGGCTTCTGAACGGACCCACGCCGCGAGGTCGTCGGACTCGGTCAGCGCAGCTCCTGCACGACCTCGTGCACGTCGCCGTCCACGGTCACCGTCGCGAAAGCCCCGTTGACCAGCGGCAGGTGCGGCGGGACGTGCCCGATCTCGACGTCCAGGACCAGGGGTACGCCCACGCGGCCGAGGGAGTCGAGCACCGCCTGCTCCTGGGTCATCTGCGGGTGGTCAGGGCCGCTGGTGCGGCCCACCAGGATCGCCGAGGCGTGCTCGAACCAGCCGGCCAGCCGCAAACCGTGCAGGTGCCGGCAGATCGTCGCGGCACCGTCCTCGGCGGCCTCGACGTAGACGATCAAGCCGTCGTCCGCGTGGGCCTCACCGAACGCGGCGACGTCGCCGTACGGCGTGCCCGCCAGGTTGACGAGGGTCTCGATGCACCCACCGATGAGCCGCCCGCTGGCCACCAGCGAGTCGGCACCGTGCAGCCGCCACCGTCCTCGGCCCACGTCACGCCACTCGGTCGCCCGGGGATCGGCCTCGAAGGGCGGCCAACCCGCGACGAGACCGGAGTCGCGCTGGACGTGCGGCCCCGGACCCGCCGCGAGCGCCGTCCACGGCAGCAACCCGTCCGGCGGCCGGTAGGGGGTGTCGGCGAGGTTGTCGCCGTGGATCGTCGCCCAGCCGAGGCGGGTCGTGATGGGCAGCAGGAGGGTCGAGATGTCGGAGTACCCGACGAGCCAGGTCGGCTCGGCGGCCTCGAGCGCGTCCCAGTCGAGCAGGTCGACGAGGTCGACCGCGGTCTCACCGCCCCACGGTGGGAGCACGCACCGGACGGCGGGGTCGCAGAGCATCGCGGTGAGCTCGGCCGCGCGCCGCTCGGCCGGGGCGGAGGTGATGCCCGAGCCGTCCATGCACTCGCCGACCACGACCTCGAACCCCTCGGACCGCAGCCACTGCACGCAGAAGTCGATCCGGGCGGCGGCCGGGCCCTCGACGCCGGCTGACGGCGACGTCACGGCGATGGTGTCGCCGGGACGCAGCGCCGCCGGGTAGCGGATCACGAGCCCGACCCCGAGCCCGACCCCGCGACGAGCGCTGCCGCTCCGGGGTCGTGCGCGGCGACGATGCGCAGACCCGGCTCCGCAGCCACGAGGGTGTTGACGGCACGGGTGGAGGCGCGCTGCTGAGCAGTGGCGCCGGTGCCGGGCACCCGCTCGTCGGCGAGGAGCGCGGGGTCGTAGGTCAGGTCGCCGACCACGAGCAGCGGGTCGGCATCGGGCCGGCGCACCAGCAGGCTCTGCGAGCCGCGCGAGTGCCCGGGGGTGGGCAGCAGGACGAGCGTGCCGTCGTCGTACAGGTCGGTGCCGGTGGTGAACGGGCCCAGCGGCGTGGTCAGCGGTGCCGGGACCACGGGGGTGAACGTGACCGTCGGCGGCGCCACGTGCTCCGGCATCACACCGTGCGCGGCAGGCTGCTTCTCCTCCAGCAACGCCAGCTCGTCGGCGGAGACCAGCACGCGGGCGTGGGGGAGCAACCCGATGTTGCCGGCGTGGTCCTGGTGCAGGTGGGTGAGCACGACCGTGTCGACGTCGGCGGGCGTCAGGCCGATCCCGGCCAACCGAGCCGGCAGGTGGTCGGCGTCCTCGACCGCGAACTCCGCCTGACGTCGGTACGCCCAGCCGAGCACACCGCCTGGGTGGTAGCCCGGCTCCATCGAGGCCGGGCTCTGACCCGTGTCGACCAGCAGCACGCCCTCGTCGTGCTCGACGACCACCACGTTGACCGGCAGCCACGGCGTCCACGCGCGCGAGAAGGCCGTCCACCAGAGCATCGGTCGCCAGGTGCCGGCGACATTGTCAGGCCGCACACGGACCCGGCCGACCTGCAGGACGCTGACTCTCGAGACTCGTGGCACCTGCTCATCCTGCCCCGGCGTCGCCCCCACCCGCCCCCGGAACGGGTACGCCGGCCGACCACCGCTCCTCGCGCTCGACGTCGCTCTGCTCCCACCACGGCGTGCCCCGCTCGCCCAGCGCGACCTTGGCGGCCTGGACCCCCGCGCGGGAGGCGGCCTCCTGGTCGGTGCCCTTGGTGCGACCGACCTCCCGCCGCCACGCCATCAGGAGGCGGGTCAGCTCGGCGCGGCGTTCCTCGGGGATCGCGGGGTCGGTGGCCCGCCACCGGCGGCCGTCGATGACGACGTAGCGACCGTCGGGGGTGCGCTCGGGCTCGCTCATCGGGGCCCGCTCACGAGGTCCCCGGTCCTCGGCGCCGTCCGAGGTTGGCCCGTCGTGTCTGCAGCGCGATGCGCACCAGCATGCCCACTGAGCCCAGCACGGCCAGCACGAAGACCGCCAGTGCCATCCGGCTGGTCAGCGACCCCTCGTCGTCGCTGCTCGCCGCGAGGATCGCGGCGGCCAGGATCATCGAGGCCAGGATCACCGCGGCGGCGAGGACGTTCGCGAGCTTGTGCAGGCCCCGCAGGAACTCGTCCTCGTCGATGGCGTCCACGCGCAGCTCGAAGTGCCCGCGCCCCAGGGCATCGAAGGCCCGGTTGACCCGGCCGGGGAGCTCCTCGACGAACTCCTTGGTCTCCAGGAGCGTGGCCATCATCGCGGCGGGCGTCGTGCGCATCGACGACTGCATGATGCGGGTGACGTGCCGCTGCAGGGCCTCGCGCGGCTCGAACCGGGGATCGAGGGCGGTCGCCACCTGGTCGAGGTTGAGCAGTGCCTTGCCGAGCAGGGAGAGCTCGGGCTCCATCCGCAGGCCGGCCTCCCCGGCACGGACGGTGAGCTGGAGCACGAGCGAGCCGATCTCCAGCTCGCCCAGGCTCGCGTCGGCGGCGCGGCCCACGAGCTCGGCGACGGCACGCCCCAGCGCCCGCTCGTCGAAGTCCGACAGCGGCTGACCGAGCCGGATCGCGATCCGGGTGACCTCCTCGGGACGAGCGTCGGCGAGCGCCAGGAGCAGCTTCACCAGGTGGTCTCGCACGGACGGCGCGATCCGCGCGATCATGCCGATGTCGAGCAGCACCAGGCGTCCGTCCGGCGTCACCAGCACGTTGCCGGGGTGCGGGTCGGCGTGGAAGACGCCCTGGTCCAGGACCTGGTCGAGGTAGGCGGCGAAGAGCTCGTCGGCCAGCGCGGCGCCATCGAGGTCCATGCGTCCGAGCGGACCGATGTCGGTGATCTTGCGGCCCTCGACGTACTCCATGGTGAGCACGCGACCCGTCGTGAGCTCGGGCACCGGGGCGGGCACGACGAGCAGGTCACGGCCGGCGACGAGCTCGCGCACCCTGGCGAGGTTGTCCGCCTCGCGGCGGTAGTCCAGCTCGTCGACCAGCACCTTGCGGAACTCCTCGAGCAGGTCGGCGAACCCGAAGCGCCGACCTGCGTCGGTGTGGCGGTCCAGCAGGGCGGCCAGGTCGGCGAGCACCTCCATGTCGTCGCGGATCCGCTCCCGGACACCAGGCCGCTGCACCTTGACCACGACCTCCCGCCCGTCACGCAAACGCGCGCGGTGGACCTGACCGATCGAGGCCGCGGCGATGGGGACCGGGTCGAACTCGGCGTACACCGACCTCAGCCTCACCTGGAGCTCGCTGCTCACGATGTCCTCGACCTGCTCGAGGCCGAACGGCTCGACGTCGTCCTGCAGCCGGGAGAGTGCCTCGACGTAGGCCGGCGAGATGAGGTCGACCCGTGAGGACATCAGCTGGCCGAGCTTCACGAACGTCGGCCCCATCGCCTCCAGGTCGGCGGCCAGGCGCTCGGCGTCGGCCTCGACGCGATCGGAGGCGGCCTCGTCCTCCAGGACCTCCGACAGGCCGCAGGAGCGGACCAGGTCGCCACGGCCGTGTCGCACGAGCAGGCCCGCGATCTGCCGGTAGCGGGTGAGGTGGGCGGGGGAGAGGGAGAGCGACATCGCCGCACCAACGTAGGGGTGCGGGGAGTGGTCCGCCTTCACCCCCAGGTGGGCATGGCCAGCGGGAGATCGGGTACGCGCCGGGAGCGGTGCTCGGGACCGCGGACGGAGAACCAATGACCCCCGGAGGAACGATGACCGACTCCCAGGAGCGGCGGATGTACCTGCGCTTCGCCGCCATGATCGCCACCTCGACGACCGTGATGTTCGTCCTGACCTACACCAACGCCTTCGCGTGGGAGCATGTGCGCTGGAGCGAGGAACGCTTCTACATGGCGGTGCTCATGGGCGGGGCGATGGCGCTGGTCATGCTCGCCTTCATGCGGTCGATGATGTATCGCAACGGGAAGCTCAACCTGGTGATCGTCGGCGTCGCCCTCGCGCTGATGGCCGGCGGCTACACCCTGTCGCGGTCCCAGGCGCTGGTCGACGACACCGCCTACATGAAGGGGATGATCCCCCACCACTCGATCGCGATCCTCACCAGCGAGCGGGCCGGGATCGAGGACGTCCGCGTCCGCGAGCTGGCCGACGGGATCATCGCCACCCAGCGCGAGGAGATCGCGGAGATGGACTGGTTGATCGCGGACATCGACGAGCACGGGCCGGCCACCACCCAGGAGGAGGCCGAGGAGCGCCCCGTGCCCGACGTCGAGGGCCGGGCCCTAGCGCTGGAGCGGGTCCGGGTGGCCGCCGGCCGCGTGCTCGATCGGATGGCGCTGACCGCCGCGGGCTGAGAACCACGGGGGTGACCAGCGGGCCTCCACTACCGTCCTGCGGGTGCCCCGACTCACGGACTCGCTGACCCTGCCCTCCGGACTCACGCTCCCGCACCGCATCGCCAAGGCGCCGATGACCGAGAACCTCGCGGACTCCGAGCACCAGGCGACCCCGGCCCTGGAGGCGGTCTACCGCCGCTGGGCAGCCGGCGCCGCCGGGGGACTGCTGATCACGGGGAACCTGATGGTCGACCGGCGCTACCTCGAGCGCAGCCGCAACGTCGTGGCCGACCAGCGGCTCGACATGGCGCGCCTGGCCCGGGTCCGGCAGGCGTCGGGGGAGAGTCCGCTCCTGGCGCAGCTGAGCCACCCGGGCCGCCAGACCAACCGCTTCATCACCGGCCGTCCGCTGGCGCCCAGCGCCGACGCGGGTGCGGTGCGGATGGCCGGGCTCTTCGCCAGGCCGCGTGCCCTCGAGGACGGTGAGATCGAGGCGATCGTCGCGGGCTTCGGTGCCTCGGCCCGTCGCTGCGAGGAGGCCGGCTTCGAGGGGGTGCAGGTGCACGCGGCGCACGGCTACCTGCTGGCGCAGTTCCTGTCGCCGTACGTCAACCGCCGCAGTGACCGCTGGGGCGGGGACCTCGAGGGCCGCTCGCGGGCGCTCGTCGAGGCGGTGCGCTCGGTGCGCGCGAGCACCGGCGACGGGTTCACCGTCGCGGTGAAGCTCAACTCCTCGGACTTCCGGCACGGAGGCTTCACCGAGGACGACGCCGAGCAGGTCGTGCGGATGCTGGTCGAGGAGGGCGTCGACCTCGTGGAGATCTCCGGGGGCACCTACGAGAACCCCGCCCTCTTCGGCGAGGTCGACGAGCTCGCCGAGCAGCGCGGGACCACCAGCCACAAGGAGGCGTACTTCGCCGGCTTCGCGCGTCGGGTGCGCGAGACCGCCGGGCAGGTGCCGGTGATGCTCACCGGCGGCATCCGCACGCGCGCCACGATGGAGCAGCTGCTCGAGGACGGCGGGGTGGACCTGATCGGCCTGGGTCGACCGCTCGCGATCGACCCCGACCTCACCTCCCGACTGCTGGCCGGCGGCGACGGGCACCCGCTGCCGCGGTACTCGCTCCCCACGGTGGCGGGACTGGCGGGGGAGTCGGAGTGGTACGAGACGCAGATCGCCCGGATGGGGCGGGGCAAGGACCCCGACCCGGGCCTGCACGCGGCGGTCGCCGCCGCACGGTTCGTCGGCGGCGAGATGGTGCGCGGGCTGGCCGGGCGGCGGGCCCGCCGCGGCTGAGGGGCCTCAGGGCCGACTCAGGCGCCCGGCACGATCCGCAGGTCGCGCACCGCGCCGTCGCCCAGCGCCGCCAGGGCCTCCTGGTAGGCCGCGGAGTCGTGGCAGGCGACGGCGTCCTCGACGCTGTCGAACTCGATCACCACGCAGCGCTCCTCGCGACCCGCCTCGTACGTCGCCGCAGGCAGGCCCCGCGCCAGGAACCTGCCCCCGGCACCGATGATGGCCGGCCCGGCGAGCTCGGCGTACGCGCGGAGCTTGGCCTCGTCGGTGATCTCGAGGTAGCTGCTGACCCAGTAGGCGCTCATGGGGCCATCCTGACGGAGCCGGTCCAGGCGGGGTCGACCACCCCGGGCCGCGTCAGCGTCGGGGGGCCGGCCCCGTGGTCGCCGACGGGGCCGGGAGCAGCCCCAGCACCCCGTCGAGCACGTCGTCGAGGACGTCGGTCGTGGCGTCGGTGGTGTCGGTCAGAACACCGGTGACCGGCGAGAGCGCGTCGCCCGTCACGCCGTCGACGGTGCCCACGAGGCCGCCCACGACCGGGTCGAGCAGGAGGGAAGCCAGCCCGGGGCTGCGCGACGGCGGCGGCGTGGGCGGGGGCGTCGTCGGCGTGGGGGAGACGCTCGGGGGCGGGGCGGGAGTGGTCGGTCCGGGTCCACCCGAAGGCGTGTTGCCCGGCTCCGGGGGGATCGGGTCCCCGGCGGCGACGACCGGCTGCGGGCTCGGCGCCGAGGTGGGCGACGCGGGTGCGGGCGGCGGCGTCGAGGAGGAGGAACCCGCGTCGCGGGGCGAGAGGAAGGGCAGCACCGAGCCCAGCGGGCCGGCAGCCACCTGGACGGCCAGCACCGCGGCGACACCGGCGGCAGCGATCGCCCCGGCGCCGAGAGCAGCGGCGCGCCAGCGCGGACGGCTGACGCGGGCGGGCTCGTAGGTGACCTCGTCGGGATCGGGGAGCAGGTCGTCGAGCGGCACCGCGGCCGGGGCCGCTCCCGCGAGTTCGGCGACGGCCGCGGTGGAGGCGGTGAGCAGCGTCGCGGCCACCCCGCGGTCGCGGTAGGCCGGGTGGACCAGCAGGTGCCGGGGCTCGGGGGGACCCCCGGGGCCGGCCAGCACGTCGGCGTACCCCACGACGGTGCGGGTGGGCTGGGCCGGGTCGACGACCACGCCGGACCAGGCCGGCCGCTCGCGGTGCAGCCACGCACCCGCGCGCACGGTCCCGGCCGCGACCTCGGGGGCCACCGAGGGGTCCTCGGCCACGACGTCCTCCAGCAGGCGACCCACGAGGCCGCGGTCCGCGGGGCGCGGCGGCTCGACCTGCCACGCGGCAGGCGATGCAGCGGGAGGGACCGTCGGGTCGGTGGCGGAGGTCATGACCTCCCCATCATGCCGTGTCCGGAGCACCCGCGTGGGAGGTTGGACCCGTGGCAGAGCGTGAGGTCCGGCTCATGGACGACGGGCACGTGGTGCTCGTCGACGGCCGTCCCCAGTCCCACGTCGACCTCGGCGACCCGACCCGGTTGGCCTTCGACTACGTCCGCCGGATGGGCGACGTCATCGACGCGCTGGGCGAGCCCGGGGCGCCGCTGCGCGTGATCCACGTCGGCGGGGCCGGTATGACGCTGCCCCGCTACGTCGCCGCCACGCGTGCCGGGTCACGACAGACGGTCCTCGAGCCCGACGAGGAGCTGACCGCGCTGGTCCGTCGCGACCTCCCGCTGCCACCGCGCAGCGGGATCAAGGTGCGACCCGTCGACGGCCGTGCCGGCCTGGGCGACCTCCCGGACGGTCGGGCCGACCTCCTCGTCCTCGACGCGTACGACGACGGGCTGGTGCCGCCCGAGCTCCTGACCGCCCCGGCGCTGGCCGAGGTGGCCCGGGTCCTGGCACCGACCGGCGTGGCGCTGCTCAACGTGGTCGACCGGGCGCCGTTCCCCGTCATCCGGGCGACCGTGGCCGGTCTGCGCACGGTGCTGCCGCACCTGGCGGCAGGGCTGGAGCCCGCGACCAGGCGGGCGCGACGCCCCGGCAACGTGCTGCTCCTGGCGGGTGCCGCGCCGGTCCCGGTGGAGGCCTGGCGGGCCCGATCGAGCACCGGCCTGTCGCCGTACCAGGTCCTGGACGGCGGGGAGGTCTCGTCCAGCTTCGGCGGGGGGACTCCCGCTCAGGACGCCGACACGGCATGCTGGCCCGGGTGAAGACACCCAAGAGCCTGACCCGTACCCTCCGCCGCCCCTCGGCCCTGCTCGGCGCCGGCGCACTCGCCGCCTCGTTGGCACTCACCGGCTGCAGCGGCAGCGACACCGAGGCCTACTGCGACTCCCTGGAGAGCGCCAAGTCCGACATCGACGCTCTGGAGGCCGGCGACCCCGGCGCTTTCAGCGCCGCGTTCGAGGCCTTCGACAAGCTCGCCGACGAGGCGCCGAAGGAGGTCGAGGACGACTGGGCCGTCATGCAGGACGGCGTGCAGGAGATCGAGGACGCCTTCGCCGACGCTGGCCTCGAGCTGGACGACCTGTCGGAGGTCATGACCGGGAACATCCCCGAGGGCGTCGACATGGAGAAGCTCCAGGAGCTCGGCACCACGCTCGAGGAGCTCGACAGCGAGGAGTTCAACGACGCCACCGAGGCGATCGAGGAGCACGCCGACGAGGAGTGCGGCATCACGCTCGGCGAGGAGTGAGCTCCCTTCGCTGAGGGGCGCCTGGCTCAGGCCAGGTCGGGGTGCGCGCGCCCCGCCACGAGCGGCAGGTCGAGGTAGGTCTGCACGCCGGGCGGGGCCGCCACCACGTAGGGGACCGAGTTCACGCAGTGCACCGCGGTCGCCACGATCCCGGGGTTGCGCAGCAACCCCTCCTCCACGGTCTCGGGCTGCCAGCCCTTGATCGTGACGAAGGCGGGCGGGTCGCCCTGCACCTCGACCTCGAAGCGTTCGCCCTCGGGCCCGAAGGTCCACGGCGGGTCGAGGTGCTCCTCGCCCATCAGCCAGTTGACCGCCACCCGCACCACGCACTGCTCGCCGACCCAGGCCTCCCAGCAGAAGCGCTGGCCGGCGACGCGGCCCGGCTCGATGACGCCGATGGGCGACTCGATGGGCGCGGTCGCCACCGCCACCTCCTGGGAGGTGCGGATCTCGGCGTCGGGGGAGAAGCCCAGCACGTCCAGGCACATCCGCACCGACTGCTTGAAGCCCCCGCTGAGCAGACCCAGCATCGGTCCGCCCGACGCCTCCTCGGGCGTGCCGCCGAACATCATGATGTGGCGCACGACGTCGGGAGCGTCGTAGGTGCGGATGTCGGAGAACTCCTCGCCACGTACGTACGTCACCGCCGAGGAGAGCGCTGAGAAGACCAGCGGGTGCAGCTCGGTGATGCCGCCCGGGTTCAGGCCCGTGCCGTGCAGGGAGACGCCGGCCTCCAGCGCCGCGGCCTCCACCACCGCGCGGTCGCGCTCGTGGGGGTAGAACCACCCCACGGGGGTCACGACGTTCTTGCCGGAGCGCAGGATCGACGCGACCTCCTCGGCGTCGGGCACCAGCGGGGCGTAGACCACCGCGTCCGCGTCCATGGCCAGCACGGCGTCACGGTCGGAGCTGGCGGCCACGCCGATCTCCGCCCCACCCAGGATCGTGCCGACGTCGACGCCGTCCTTGGCAGCCGAGTGCACCCAGCACCCGACCAGCTCGAGCTCGGGATGCTTCAGGATCGCCTCGATCGCCGCTCGTCCCACGCCACCGGTCGCCCACTGGATCACACGCATGCGCGGCAGCGTGGCAGAGGACGCCCGCGAGCGGTAGGGGTCGCCCGGGGTGCCCCGCTACACTGCGCTGGTCATCCGCCCTTGATCGCAAAGGACCCTGAGCTCCGCTGATGGACGGCTCCCAAAGTCGCCCGCTCTTCCCGCCCGTCGCCGCTGAGCGACCGCTCCGGGGAGAGCGCCGATGACCGCCCTGCTGCTCCTGCTGGCAGCCCTCTTCCTCGTCGTGGCCTGCGGCATCTTCGTCGCCGCCGAGTTCGCGCTCGTCACCGTCGACCGCAACAAGGTCGACCAGCTCGCCGCCGAGGGCGACGCCGGTGCCGTGGGCGTCCAGCGCGCCCTGCGCTCGCTGTCGACCCAGCTCTCCGGAGCCCAGGTCGGGATCACCGTGACCAACCTCGGCATCGGCTTCCTCGCCGAACCGGCCATCTCCTCGCTCATCGAGGACCCGCTCGGCGCCGCCGGGGTGCCGGACGGTGCCGTGACGCCGATCGCGTTGGCCCTGGGCCTGGTCATCAGCACGATCCTGACCATGCTCTTCGGCGAGCTGGTGCCCAAGAACTTCGCGATCGCGCTGCCGCTCGCCACCGCCCGGGCCACCCAGCGCCCGATGCGGCTGTTCACCGCCGTGAACACCTACCCCATCCGCTTCCTCAACGGCGCCGCCAACGCGCTCGTACGCCGTCTCGGGATCGAGCCCCAGGAGGAGCTGCGCTCCGCGCGCAGCTCGACCGAGCTCGCCTCGCTCATCGCCCGCTCCGCCGACGAGGGCACCCTCGACGCGGACACGGCCGAGCTCATGGAGCGCTCGGTGGAGTTCGGCACCCGCACCGCCGGCGAGATCATGACCCCACGGATGCGCACGCTGTCGCTGGAGCTCAACGACCGGGCCCAGGCCATCATCGACCTGACGCGCTCCAGCGGGCACTCGCGGTTCCCCGTGCTCGACGACGAGGACAACGTCGCCGGCACGGTCCACGTCAAGCACGCCGTCGCGTTGCCGGTGCACGAGCGCTCGACCACGAAGGTCAAGCACCTGATGGCCAAGCCGATCGTCGTGCCGGACTCCCTGCGTCTCGACCCGCTGCTGCAGCTGCTGCGCGAGGACGGGTTCCAGATGGCCGTGGTCCTCGACGAGTACGGCGGCCACGCCGGCATCGTCACCCTCGAGGACGTCATCGAGGAGATCGTCGGTGACATCTCCGACGAGCACGACCGGCTGGGCTCCCGCGGGCGACAGCGTCGCGACGGCAGCTGGGTGCTCTCCGGGATGCTGCGCCCCGACGAGGTCGAGGACCTCACCGGGATCGAGCTGCCCGAGGACGAGTCCTACGACACCGTCGGCGGCCTGGTGATGCGCTCGCTCGGCAAGGTGCCGGAGACCGGCGACATCGCCGAGGTGCCCGTGCCCGACCGCACCGACCCCGACGAGCCGCGTCAGCAGCTCGCGGTGCTCGCGGTGGAGCACATGGACGGCCTGCGGGTCGACCGTGTCTCCCTCCGTCTTCTCGACACCCCGATCGAAGGTGACCGGTCATGAGCGACGCCACCGCCCTGGTCGTCGCGGTCCTGCTGCTGGCCGCCAACGCGTTCTTCGTGGGCGCGGAGTTCGCCCTCGTCTCCGCTCGCCGCTCCCAGATCGAGCCGCTCGCGCAGTCCGGCTCGAGGATGGCGCGCACCACGCTGACGGCCATGGAGAACGTCTCCTTGATGATGGCCGGCGCCCAGCTGGGCATCACCATCTGCTCGGTCGGCCTCGGTGCCGTCGGCGAGCCGGCCGTCGCCCACCTCATCGAGCCGCTCTTCGAGCGGGCCGGGGTCACCGAGGCGCTGGTCCACCCGGTGGCGTTCGTGGTCGCCCTCGCGATCGTGGTCTGCCTGCACGTCGTCCTCGGCGAGATGGTGCCGAAGAACATCGCGATCGCCGGTCCCGACCGGGCCGCCCTCGTGCTCGGCCCGCCGATGCTGGGGGTGGTGACCGTGCTGCGGCCCGTCATCGTCGCGCTCAACGCCATCGCCAACGGCACCCTGCGCCTGCTCAAGGTCGAGCCCAAGGACGAGCTCTCCTCCGCGTTCACGCGCGAGGAGGTCGCGGCCCTCGTGGAGGAGTCCCGAGGTGAGGGTCTGCTCGAGGACGACGAGTACGACCGGTTGGCCGGTGCCCTCGGGTTCACCGAGAAGACCGTCGCGGCCGTCCTGCTCGAGCCGTCGTCGCTGACCACGGTCTCGCGCGGGTCCAGCGCCGCGGACGTCGAGTCGCTGTGCGCCGCCACCGGGTACAGCCGCTTCCCGGTCTCCGGCGAGGACGGTGAGCTCGTCGGCTACCTGCACATCAAGGACGTGCTCGAGCCCGACGAGGAGCGCCGCAACCGACCGGTCGAGGACAAGTGGGTGCGACCGTTCGCCCCCGTGGGCCCCGACGACCTGCTGCACGACGTGCTGGAACAGCTCCAGCGCCGAGGGGCGCACATGGCCCGGGTCGTGACCGCGGACGGCACCACCGTCGGGCTGGCCACGCTCGAGGACGTCATCGAGGAGCTGGTCGGCGAGATCCGCGACGCGGCGCACCACGACGAGCCGTCCGACGTCGTACCCCCTGTCATTGGCTAGGGTCCTGCGCGTGACCGAGCGAGCGGTGGGGACGGACGCAGGGGTGTGGACCCTGCCCAACCTGCTCAGCGCCATCCGGTTGGCCGGGGTCCCGGTCTTCCTCTGGTTGGTGCTCGGTCCCGAGGCCGACGGGTGGGCGCTGGGACTGCTGGTGCTCTCGGGCCTCACCGACTGGCTCGACGGCTGGCTGGCGCGGCGCCTCGGGCAGACCTCCGCCCTGGGTCAGGTGTTGGACCCGGTCGCCGACCGGCTCTACATCCTGGCGGTGGTCGTGGGGCTGGCCATGCGCGACGTCATCCCATGGTGGCTGGCGGTGTCACTGCCGCTGCGCGACGCCCTGATGTGGCTGCTGGTGCCCCTGCTGCGTACCCGGGGGTACAGCGCACTCCCGGTCCACTTCCTCGGCAAGGCAGCCACCTTCAACCTGCTCTACGCCTTCCCGCTGCTGCTCCTCGGTGACGGCGAGGGCACCGTGGCCGACCTCGCCCAGGTCTTCGGCTGGGCCTTCGCCTTCTGGGGCGTCGGGCTCTACTGGTGGGCCGGGCTGCTGTACGCCTGGCAGGTCCGCAAGCTGCTGCGCACCACCGAGCGCCGCCCCCGCCCTGCGCGGTCGCCGGGGACGGCCGGGACGGCGGGCTGACCGATGGCCGACCTCGAGCCGCCGGCCACCGCCGACCCGCGCGCGCGGGCCGCGACGCCGCTGCTGTCGCTCATCACCGCGCAGTCCATGGACGAGGACTACGCGCACGTCGCCCGCCGACGTGCGGCGGCGGGGGAGACGACCCAGCGCCGCGGCACGCCGCACCGCACCGCGGCCATCGTCGTCGCCGCCTTCGGGGTGCTGGCGACGACCGCTGCGGTGCAGACCGCCCAGGGGGCTGACGAGGCGCAGTCGAGCCGGACGGTGCTCGTGGCCCGCGTGGTGGAGCGTCGCGAGACCGTCGAGCAGCTCCAGGACCGCATCCTGGCACTGCGCTCGGAGGTCGAGGAGTCCGAGCAGCTGCTGGCCGCGACGACCGCCAACCAGGTCACCGCGCAGAGCCGGTTGCGACGGCTGCAGATCCGCACGGGCTTCATCGCCGTGCGCGGCGAGGGCGTGCGGATCACGATGAGTGACGCACCCCCGGGGGGAGAGCTGATCCGCGACACCGACCTGCAGCTGCTCGTCAACGGGCTGTGGCAGGCCGGGGCCGAGGCGATCAGCATCAACGGGCAACGGCTCACGGTGCGCAGCGCGATCGAGAACTCCGGGACGGTCGTCAACGTCAACAGCCAGCCGCTGCGCTCGCCCTACGTCGTGAACGCGGTGGGCGATCGGCGTACCCTCCAAGCAGACCTGCTGGCCAGCGACAGCGGCATCGGGGTCGCGGACCTGGTGACACGGTTCGGGTTCGGCTTCGAGATGGTCAACGTCGAGGAGCTGGTCCTCCCGGCCGCTGCCCCCAGGACGCTGCGCCACGCCGAGCCGCTGCCCGCTGACGACGGACCCCGAGACCCCGAGGAGAGCACCCCGTGATCGCCGCCCTGGGCCTGCTGGTCGGGATCGTGCTCGGTCTCGTGCTCCAGCCCGACGTGCCCCTCTCCCTCGAGCCCTATCTCCCGATCGCCGTCGTCGCCGCGCTCGATGCCGTCTTCGGCGGCCTGCGCGCCTACCTCGACGGCATCTTCGACGACAAGGTCTTCGTCGTCTCCTTCGTCTCCAACGTCGTGATCGCCGCCGCGATCGTGTGGCTGGGCGACCAGCTCGGCGTCGGCGGTCAGCTCTCGACCGGCGTGATCGTCGTGCTCGGCATCCGCATCTTCTCCAACGTGGCCGCCATCCGGCGCCACCTCTTCCACGCCTGAGCCCCACCCCATGACCGACACGCAGCACCCCGACCAGCAGCCTCCCGGCACACCCCCGCCGGTGGCCGAGCCCGACGAGGACTCCGGCCGCAGGCGTCTGCGCCAGGCGCTCCTGCACCCCGGCCGCAGCCAGGTCGTGGTCGCGGTCCTGCTGGCCGTGGTCGCCTTCGCGGCGATCGTCCAGGTGCAGACCGCCGAGGACGACGACACCTACGCCGGCTACCGCGAGCAGGACCTCGTCAACGTGCTCTCCGGCCTCGCCGGCGCCTCACGTCGTGCCCGCGCCGAGATCACGCGGCTGGAGGCGGCCCGCGACGAGCTGGTCTCCGACACCAACGCCGAGCGGGTCGCCCTGCAGCAGGCGACCAACGAGGCGGACACGCTCAGCGTGCTCGCGGGCCTGGTGCCGGTGACCGGTCCCGGCATCCGCATCACCATCACCGAGGTGACCGGACGGGTGCGTGCCGACACCATCCTCAACATGGTGCAGGGCCTACGTATCGCCTCGGCCGAGGCCATGCAGTTCAACGGCCAGGTGCGGCTGGTGGCGCAGAGCTCGTTCACCAGCGCCGAGGGCGGACTGATCGTCGACGGCCAGCTGCTCAGCTCGCCGTACGTCGTGGACGTGATCGGGGACCCCAGCGCGCTCGCCGGAGCGATGTCGATCCTCGAGGGGCCGCGCGTGGACCTCGCCGAGGACGGCGCCGAGGTCGAGGTGACGACCCTGGCCTCGCTGGACATCGAGTCGGTACGCCCCGCCGTCGAGCCCGAGTACGCACAGCCCGAGGACGCGCAGTAGCCTGCCGACACCCGACCCCCAGGAGACACACCTTGTACCCCGACGACCTGCAGTACACCGCGGAGCACGAGTGGGTCCGCACCCCGGGCGAGCACGAGGGCGCGGTGCGCATCGGCATCACCCACTACGCCCAGGACGCCCTCGGTGACATCGTCTACGTCTCCCTGCCCGAGGTGGGCGAGAGCGTCGAGGCCGGCAGCACCTGTGGCGAGCTGGAGTCGACCAAGTCCGTCTCCGACGTGTACGCGCCCGTCACCGGCGAGGTCGTGGCCCGCAACGAGGCGCTCGACGCGACCCCCGAGCTGGTCAACAACGACCCGTACGGCGGCGGCTGGCTCTTCGAGGTCAAGCCGTCCGGAGACGTCGGCGAGGGCCTGATGGACGCTGCGACCTACGAGGCCTCCCTCGAGGGCTGAGCCGCTCCGCTCCGCCCCGCCGGCCCCTCCCGGACCTCATCGGTTCGGAGTTGAACCACGCTGCTCGGCTGATAGGTTCTCCCACACCATCACCCTCCACCCGGGGGTGAGGGTTGGGAGCGTCAGCGACGCGAGTCCACCACCCGAGGAGACCCCGATGCCGTTCTGCACCGCCTGTGGTCGGCAGAACCCCGACGACGCCCGTTTCTGCTCGCAGTGCGGCACGCGTCTGGTGACGCCGGATGCCCCCGCGGAGCCCTCGCGCGGCGAGACCACCGCGACCATCTCCATCGGCGCCGGCGACTCGCGGGTCGAGACCTCGGACCGTCAGCTCAACCCGGTCGACGCGGCCGCCGTGGACGCGCTGCCGGTGGGCCACGCGCTCCTGGTCGTGCAGCGGGGTCCGGGCTCGGGCAACCGTTTCCTGCTCGACACCGACAGGGTCACCGCAGGTCGGCACCCCGACAGCGAGATCTTCCTCGACGACGTGACCGTCTCGCGCCGCCACGCGGTCTTCGACCGGGACGGCTCGAGCTTCACGGTCTCGGACGTGGGCAGCCTCAACGGCACCTACGTCAACCGTGACCGCATCGACACCGTCCGCCTCAAGGACGGCGACGAGGTCCAGGTCGGCAAGTACCGCCTGGTCTTCTTCTCCGGCCACGAGGGCGCCTGAGTCGTGTCCACCGGCTCCGCCTCGTCCTCGGGAGCCTCCTCGGGAGCACACTCCTCCGGCTCGGCCCGGATGAACATCGGGCAGGTGCTCGAGCAGCTGCGCCCCGACTTCCCGGGGGTCACGATCCCCAAGATCCGCTTCCTGGAGGACAAGGGCCTCATCAAGCCCGAGCGGACCCCCGCCGGCTACCGCAAGTTCTCCGAGGACGACGTCACCCGCCTGCGCTACGTCCTGCGGATGCAGCGCGACCACTACCTGCCGCTGAAGGTCATCGGCGAGCACCTCGACGCCATCGACCGCGGGTTGGAGCCGCCGCCGATCGAGCCGGTGGTGCCCACCGTGCCGACCGTGGCCCTGGCAGCCGACGGCATGCCGAGCCCCGAGTCGTTCCGCCGTCGCGACGACCTGCGCCTGTCCCGCAAGGAGCTGCTGAAGGTGGCCGAGGTCTCCGAGGAGCTGCTCGAGCAGCTCGAGCAGTTCGGCCTGGTCGCACCGCGCACCGGGACCGGGCACTACGACACCGACGCCCTCGTCGTCGCCCGTACTGCTCGTGAGCTCGCGGACTTCGGGATCGAGCCGCGCCACCTGCGCGCGTTCAAGGCGGCCGCCGATCGTGAGGTCGGCCTCGTCCAGCAGGTCGTGGCGCCTCTGGAGCGCGGCCGTGACGCCGCCGCCAGCGCCCGCGCGGCTGACGCGGCCTCCGAGATCGCGGCCCTGTCGGTGCGGCTGCACGCGACCCTGGTCAAGACCGGCCTGTCGCGCTGACCTGCCCGCCGCTGCTCCCCACCGGCGCGTAGGGTGGGTGACATGCGTGAGGTGGACGTCATGGGAGTCCGGGTCGAGATGCCCTCGAACCAGCCGATCGTCCTGCTGCGCGAGGTCGCGGGGGACCGCTACCTGCCGATCTGGATCGGTGCGGTCGAGGCCACGGCCATCGCGTTCGCCCAGCAGGGCGTGACCCCGCCGCGACCGCTGACCCACGACCTGCTCAAGGACGTGCTCGAGGCGACCGGCAACGCGTTGGAGGAGGTCCGCATCACCGACGTCAAGGACGGGGTGTTCTTCGCGACGCTCGTGCTGACCTCCGGCACCGAGGTCTCCGCGCGTCCCTCGGACTCCATCGCCCTGGCCCTGCGCACCGGGTCACGCATCGTGTGCTCCGAGGACGTCCTCGACGAAGCCGGCCTGGCCGTGCCCGCCGAGCAGGAGGACGAGGTCGAGAAGTTCCGCGAGTTCCTCGACCACGTCACCCCCGAGGACTTCGAGGCCCCCTCCGACTGAGGCCCGTTCCTGCCGAGCCGGCGTATCAATACGCCGGTTCGGCGGAAAGTCTCAGTCTCAGGTTGAGGGTTCGACACGCCGCGAGAGTCTTTGACCCTGTCGGTGGCCGGGCTTACGGTGAACCGTCTCTGTTGTAACTCCACCGTTGTGGTCCTCCCGCCCGGGAACGCCTGCGACGTCTTCCCCCTGGGAGTTACGGTGAACGGAGTAGACACCGGAGGACCCGCGTGAACGAGCACGAGCAGGAGCTGCGCGAGAGCGTCGACGCCGCACGCGCGGCCGAGGCCGCCGACGAGCAGGGACTCCTCTTCACCGACGACGTCTCACCCCTGCCCAGCGACCTCGGCTACCGCGGGCCCACGGCCTGCAACGCCGCCGGGATCACCTACCGCCAGCTCGACTACTGGGCTCGCACCGGCCTGGTCGAGCCGACGGTGCGGGGTGCGAAGGGGTCGGGCTCCCAGCGCCTCTACTCCTTCCGCGACATCCTCATCCTCAAGGTCATCAAGCGGCTGCTCGACGCCGGCATCTCGCTGCAGCAGATCCGCACCGCGGTCTCCCACCTGCGCGAGCGCGGCACCGACGACCTCACGCGCGTGACGCTGATGAGCGACGGTGCCTCGGTCTACGAGTGCACGTCCAACGACGAGGTCATCGACCTGCTCCAGGGCGGTCAGGGCGTGTTCGGCATCGCCATCGGCGGTGTCTGGCGCGAGATCGAGGGCACGCTCGCCGAGCTGCCCTCCGAGCGCACGGCCGACGAGGCCGCGGCCGAGGCCCCGGTCGCCGGCGACGAGCTCGCCGCGCGGCGCGCTGCCCGCTCCGCGGGCTGAGGTGGCGCCGGCGCCGCGCCGGCACTGGTAGATTCGCCCCCGCTGACCATCCCGCGCGGGAGAGTCTCCTCGCCGTGGGCGAGGGGCGCCGAAGGGGCAATTCCTCCCCGGAACCTCTCAGGCACCCGGACCGCGCAGGCCAGGCGACTCTGGAGCGCCCCGGCACCCGCCGGGGCCGTGACAGAGGGGGAGGGCCCGGACCCCGACGCCCCAGGAGCCCTACCCGCATGTCCTCCCAGCCCCACGTCAGCAGCCCGACCGGCATCGCCAGCTTCGCCGACCGCCACATCGGTCCCCGTCCGGCCGACGTCGAGGCGATGCTCGCCCGGCTCGGCTTCGACTCCCTCGAGGCGCTGATGGGCGCGGCCGTCCCGGGCGGGATCCGGTCCGCGGCCGAGCTCTCGCTGCCCGAGGCGGCCACCGAGACGCAGGTCGCGCAGGAGCTGCGGGACCTCGCCGCGCGCAACCGGCCGGCCGAGCCGATGATCGGCCTGGGCTACCACGGCACCACCACGCCGCCGGTGGTCCGGCGCAACGTGCTCGAGGACCCCTCCTGGTACACCGCCTACACGCCGTACCAGCCGGAGATCTCCCAGGGCCGCCTCGAGGCCCTCATCAACTTCCAGACCGTGATCGGCGACCTCACCGGCCTGCCCACGGCCAACGCCTCGCTGCTCGACGAGGGCACCGCCGCCGCCGAGGCGATGACGCTCGTGCGCCGCGCCCAGCGCAAGGCCGCCGGCCCGTTCGTCGTCGATGCCGACGCGCTGCCGCAGACCATCGAGGTCGTGCGCACCCGTGCCGAGGCGATGGGGATCGACGTGGTCGTCGCCGACGTCTCCGCCGGTCTGCCGGCCGAGCTGGAGCAGGTCTGCGGCGTGCTCGTGCAGTACCCCGGCGCCTCGGGCGAGGTGCGCGACCCGCGCCCGGCGATCGAGGCCGCGCACGAGCGCGGTGGCCTGGCCGTCGTGGCGTGCGACCTGCTCGCTCTGACGCTGTTGGAGTCGCCCGGCGAACTGGGCGCCGACGTGGCCGTCGGCTCCTCCCAGCGCTTCGGCGTGCCGCTGTTCCACGGCGGCCCGCACGCCGGCTTCATGTCGGTGAAGGCCGGCCTGGAGCGGCACCTGCCCGGCCGCCTGGTCGGTGTCTCGGTCGACGCCGAGGGTCGGCCCGCGTACCGGCTGGCGCTGCAGACCCGTGAGCAGCACATCCGCCGTGACAAGGCGACCTCCAACATCTGCACCGCGCAGGTGCTGCTGGCCGTCGTCGCCGGGATGTACGCCGTCTACCACGGTCCCGAGGGGCTGCGCGGCATCGCGCGAGGTGCCCACGACCTCGCGGCGCGCGCGGCCGCGTCGCTGTCGGCGGCGGGCCTGGAGGTCCTCACCACCCGGTTCTTCGACACCTTCCGGGTCGCGGTGCCGGGTCGCGCGGACGACGTGGTCGACGCCGCCCGGGCCGAGGGGCTGCACCTGCTCCGCGTGGACGACGACACCGTCGGGCTGTCCTTCTCCGAGGTGAGCACGCCCGCGACGCTGCGCGCGCTGCACACGGCGTTCGGGGTCACGCCCGGCCCGGTCGAGCCCGTGGCTGCGCTGCCCGAGGAGCTCTCGCGCACCACCGACTTCCTCACCCACGAGACCTTCCACGCACACCGCAGCGAGACCCAGATGCTGCGCTACCTGCGCCGGCTCTCGGCCCGTGACTACGCGCTGGACCGCGGCATGATCCCGCTGGGCTCGTGCACGATGAAGCTCAACGCCACGACCGAGATGGAGCCGGTCTCGCTGCCCGGCTTCGCCGACCTGCACCCGTTCGTCCCGGCGCAGGACGCCGAGGGCTACCACGAGCTGGTGTCCACGCTCGAGGGCTGGCTGGCCGAGGTCACCGGCTACGACCGGGTCTCCATCCAGCCCAACGCCGGCTCGCAGGGCGAGCTCGCGGGCCTGCTGGCGATCCGCGGTTACCACCTCGGCAACGGCGACACCCAGCGCGACGTCTGCCTGATCCCCAGCTCGGCGCACGGCACCAACGCCGCCTCCGCGGTGATGGCCGGCATGCGCGTCGTGGTCGTGAAGTCCACCGACGACGGCTCGGTCGACCTCGAGGACCTGCGCGCGCAGTGCGAGAGGCACGCCGACACGCTGGCCGCGATCATGGTGACCTACCCCTCGACGCACGGCGCCTACGAGGAGGGCATCACCGAGCTGTGCGAGGTCGTCCACGCCCACGGCGGCCAGGTCTACGTCGACGGCGCCAACCTCAACGCGCTGTTGGGCTACGCCCGGCCCGGCGAGTTCGGGGGAGACGTCTCCCACCTCAACCTGCACAAGACCTTCTGCATCCCCCACGGCGGCGGTGGCCCGGGCGTCGGCCCGGTGGCCGTGCGCGCCCACCTGGCGCCGTACCTCCCCTCGCACGGGATGCACCCGGACCCGGAGCGGCGCACCGGCATCGGCCCGATCTCGGCTGCGCCGTACGGCTCGGCGGGCATCCTGCCGATCTCGTGGGCCTACGTGCGCATGATGGGCGCCGAGGGCCTGACCCGCGCGACCGCCACGGCGGTGCTGGCGGCCAACTACGTCGCCGCACGGCTCGACGAGCACTTCCCGGTGCTCTACCGCGGGCACAACGGGCTGGTCGCCCACGAGTGCATCATCGACGTCCGCGGGATCACCAAGGACACCGGCGTCACGGTCGACGACGTCGCGAAGCGCCTGGTCGACTACGGCTTCCACGCCCCGACGATGTCGTTCCCCGTGGCCGGCACGCTGATGGTCGAGCCCACCGAGTCCGAGGACCTGGGTGAGATCGACCGGTTCTGCGACGCGATGATCGCGATCAAGGGCGAGATCGACCGCGTGGCTGCGGGGGAGTGGAGCGCGGAGGACTCGCCGCTGCGCCGAGCCCCCCACACCTCCCGCGCCCTGGTCGGCGACTGGGACCGCCCGTACTCCCGGGAGCTGGCGGTCTTCCCGACCGGCATCGACCCCGACAAGTACTGGCCCCCGGTCGCCCGGATCGACCAGGCCTACGGCGACCGCAACCTGGTCTGCGCCTGCCCGCCGCTCGACGCGTTCGCCGAGTGAGGGGCTGACGCAGCACCGGGTCGTCACCCGATGTCGGGGGTCACTCGATGTCGGTCTTGGTCACCGTGAGGTCGAAGCGGAACGCGTTGCTGCAGTCGAGCACGGCGTTGCGCTTCCTCCACGTGAGGACCAGGTCGGCCGCGAGCGGCTTGTGCACGCCGTCGACCACGACGTGCTGGCCGGCGTCGTCAAACTCGTCGTGGACCTCGACCGGGTCCCCGTCGCGGACGACGGTGCCGGCCAGGACGACCTTGCGGCCACCCAGCGTGCCCTCCTGCTGCAGCTCGCCCCGGCGGACGACGCGGCCGTCGGGGTGGGAGATCCAGAAGTCCTCCTGGTCCTCGGCGCCGATGGTGACCAGGAGCTCGTTGCCGTAGGTGCGGTGCTCGTAGACCGACACCGTCACCGGTCGGCTGCGCCAGGTGCCGGCGCACTCAACGAGCACGCCCTTCTCGCGGGCTGTGGTGGTCTCGGCGTGTGCCGGGGCCGCGGTGGCGGCCACGGGGAGGCCGGTCGCGATGGCGAGGATGGCCAGGGTGGTGGTGCTTCGCATGGTGTGTCGTCTCCTGTGAGTGGGTCGTCAGCAGGAGTACGCCGCACCGCCCGATCGGGTTGCATCGGGTGCGGTAGGAATGTGCGGGTGAGCGACCACCACGAGATCGAGCGCACCTTCACCGTCGACAGCCGTACGACGATGCCCGACCTCGCCGGAGTCGGAGCCGTGGCCTCGGTCGGCCCGCCGGTGGTGGTGGACCTCGAGGCGGCCTACCTCGACACCCCCGACCTCGCGCTGGTCCGTGCGGGCATCACGCTGCGCCGGCGGACCGGAGGTGGGGACGAGGGCTGGCACCTCAAGCTGCCGGTCGGTCCCGGGCGCGACGAGGTGCACCACCCGCTGGGCGAGCCGGACGGCGACGGTGCCGACGAGCAGGTGCCCGCGGCCCTGCGGGACCTGGTGCGGGCCTACGCCGGGGGACAGGACCTGTGCGTCGTCGCGACGATCGGCACGCGTCGCACGACCTCTGAGCTGTTGGACAACGACGACGCCGTGCTCGCGGAGGTCTGCGACGACGAGGTGACCGGTCGGCTGCCCGACGGCCCGACCGTGAGCTGGCGCGAGTGGGAGGTCGAGCTGGTCGGCGGCGACCTCGAGCTGCTGGACCTCATCACCGACGAGCTGGCCGAGGAGGGCGTCGTCCCGGCCCGGACCCAGCGCAAGATCGAGGCGGTGCTGGGGGACCGCCTCTGCGAGCCGACCCCTCCCGAGCACCCGCTGGTCGCCTACCTCGCCGCCCAGGTCGACGCCCTCCGCACGCAGGACGTCGCGATCCGGCGCGGCCAGGACCGTGGGGTGCACCAGGCCCGGGTGGCGTGCCGTCGCATCCGGTCGGCGCTGGCCGCCTACCGGCCGTTGGTCGACACCGAGGTGACCGAGCCGGTGCGCGCCGAGCTGCGATGGCTGGGACACGCGCTCGGCGACACCCGGGACGCGGTCGTGGCGCGGGAGCTGCTGCTCGCAGCCCTCGAGTCGGAGGACCCGGAGCTGGTGCACGGTCCGGTGCGCGAACGGGTGGTCTCGACCTACGACGCCCGGGCCCGCGAGGGCATGGCCGGCGCGGTGCAGGTGCTCGACGGCGAGCGGTACGCCGCCCTGCTGGTCGCCCTGCGATCCCTCGTGGAGCAGCCGCCGCTCGTGCTGCCCGACGAGCCGTCGCACAAGGCGATGGCCAAGCGCCTGCGCACGCAGGCACGACGGGTCGCCCGCCGGTTGGCGGAGGTGCACCAGGCTGAGTCGGCGGAGGCACGGGAGCTGGCCTGGCACGAGGTGCGCAAGGCCGCCAAGCGACTGCGCTACGCCGCCGAGGTGGCCAGGCCGCAGCTGGGCAAGCCGGCCAAGCGCCTGGTGCGGGAGGTCAAGGAGGTCACCCAGGTGCTCGGCGAGCGGCAGGACACCGTGGTCGTCCGCACGCACCTGCTCACCCTGGCCCAGGAGGCCGCGGCGGCCGGCGAGCCGACGTTCACCTACGGCCTCCTGCATGCGCGGCAGGAGGCCCTCCAGGTCGAGCTGGCCTACCGCGCCTGGGAGACGCTGGACATGTTGAAGTCCGGCACCCGGATCGCCGGGGTCGCGGTGCGGCTGAAGTAGTCGTCGCCCCACTCCCGGCTGAAGCTCGGCACCGTCGCCGAGGCGTGGGTGAAGCGGCGCAACAGGTCGACCGGGCTCTCGTTCCAGCGGAAGTTGTTGACCAGCCCGGTGATCTCGCCGTTCTCGACGAGGTAGACGCCGTCGCGGGTGAGGCCGGTCAACAGCAGGGACTGCGGGTCGACCTCACGGATGTACCACAGGCAGGTCACCAGCAGCCCGCGCTCGGTGCCGCGCACCAGGTCCATCACGTCCCCGGAGCCGCCGTCGACCTCGAGCACCAGGTTGTCGACGTACGGCGTGACCGGCTGGTCGGTCATCGCAGCGGTCTGTCGGGTCTGCACCAGCGAGGAGAGCTCGCCGTCGCGGATCCAGTCGGTGGGTCCCAGGGCGAGCCCGTTGTCGAAGACCGAGTGGTCGTCGTCGGAGGAGCCGGTGACCGCGAAGGGTGAGCACTCCAGGCCCGGGTGGGCCGGGTCGGAGAAGAGCCTGACACCCGGGGCGGCCAGCCGGTCGCCGAGGCGGGTGCCGCCGCCGCGTCGGGAGTAGACCGACTGGCCCTCGTGGGCGGCGCGGGCGCCGGCGTACCAGTAGGCGTCGATCATCAGGTCGGCCACGGCGCTGGGCGGGAGGATCGTGTCGTAGCGCCCGGCGGGCAGGTCGACGCGACGCTCGCCCCAGGCCAGCCGCTGCTCGAGCTCGGCCTCCATGGCCAGGGCATCGACGTCGGTGAAGTCGCGGGTGGCGCCGCCGACCCAGGCGGACTGGGTGAGCGCGGCGTCCTTGCCGGTGCACCCGTAGTGCCCGGTCGGCTGGACGTGGCGCAGCCGCAGCCCGGTCGTGGAGCCGAGGTAGGTGGTCGTCACCTCGTGGCTCACGAACCCGTAGAGCACCCGGTCGGCGGCAGACGAACGACCGAAGGCCTCGCCGAGCGCGGGTGCGAAGACGTCGTAGACGTGGATGTCGGTGGGGACCGGCGGTTCGTCCCAGTCGGGGCTCTCCCGGTCCCGGACCAGCTCGGCGGCGTCCTCGGCGGGGGAGGCGGCGCGGGCGGCCTCGTCGGCGGCGCGGACGAGCTCGGTGACCTGGGCCTGGGAGGCGGCGCTTCCGGAGACCGTGCCGACCTGGACCCCCTCGGTGCCGCGGACGAAGGAGACGACAGAGACGTCCATGCCGTGCATCACGCCGTTGGTGGTCACGGTGTTGTTGGCCCAGCGCAGGTTGGCGCCGGTCGAGTCGCGCACCACGACCATGCAGTCGTCGGAGACGCTGGCGTGCAGGCCCTGCTCGACCAGGCTCTGCGGGGTGACCTGCTGGGTGCTCACTGGCCGCCCTCCTGCGTGGTGTTGAGGATGTTGACGCCGCGGAAGAGCGCGGTCGGACAGCCATGGCTGACGGCCGCGACCTGGCCGGGCTGCGCCTTACCGCAGTTGAAGGCGCCGCCGAGTACCCAGGTCCCAGGACCGCCGACGGCCTCCATCGAGCCCCAGAAATCGGTGGTGGTCGCCTGGTAGGCGACGTCGCGCACCTGACCGGTCAGCTCGCCGTCGCGGATGGCGTAGAACCGCTGGCCGGTGAACTGGAAGTTGAAGCGCTGCATGTCGATGCTCCACGACTTGTCGCCCACGACGTAGAGACCGCGCTCGACGCGGCCGATGAGCTCCTCGGTGCTCGGGCCGTCGGGTGCCGGCTGCAGCGACACGTTGGCCATCCGCTGGATCGGGATGTGACCGGGGGAGTCGGCGTACGCGCAGCCGTTGGACCGGCCCTGCGGGTGCTCGGGACCGGCGAGCTCGGGCTTCATCGCGCCCATGGGACGGTCGAGCTGGTAGCCGACGAGGACCCCGTCGCGGACGATGTCCCAGGACTGGGTCTCCACGCCCTCGTCGTCGTAGCCCACTGTGGCCAGCCCGTGCTCGACGGTGCGGTCGCCGGTGACGTTCATGACCGGGCTGCCGTACTGCAGTGTCCCGAGCTTGTCGTAGGTCGCGAAGGAGGTGCCGGCGTAGTTGGCCTCGTAACCCAGCGCACGGTCGAGCTCGGTGGCGTGCCCGATCGACTCGTGGATGGTCAGCCACAGGTTGGAGGGGTGGATGACCAGGTCGTAGGGACCGGGCTCGACGCTGGGCGCCTTGAGCTTCTCGGCGAGCAGCTCGGGCACCTCGTCGATCTCGGCGTCCCAGTCCCAGGCGCCCTGGGCGGCGCCGCCGGCGACGTACTCCCACCCGCGGCCGACCGGTGGGGCGATCGAGGCCATCGAGTCGAAGGTGTCGGCGCCGGTGCCCATCGCTTCGAAGCCCGGCTGCATGCGCACGCGCTGCTGGGTGGTGGAGGTGCCGGCGGTGTCGACGTAGTACTTGTTCTCCTGCACGGCCATCACGAAGGCGGTGGCGTGGTCGACTGCCGCGCCGGTGCGAAGCCGCCGGGTCCAGTCCGTGAGGACCGCGGCCTTGTCGGCGGTCGCGACCTCGAGCGGGTTCACGTCGTACGCCGAGACCCACGTGACGTCGGCGTGCACGGGCTCGGGGGCGATCTCGACCGGCGTGGTCGTCATGGTCGCGGCCACCTCGGCCACGGCGATCGCCGTCTCTGCGACCCGGCGGGCCTCGTCGACGCTGAGGACGACGCCGGAGGCGAAGCCCCAGGCGCCGCGGTGGATGACGCGGACCGCGAACCCGAGGTCCTCGATGTCGGAGGCGGACTGCAGGATCTCGTCACGGGCGCGCAGGTGCTGGTAGCGCACGCGCTCGAAGCGGAAGTCGGCATGGGTGGCGCCCAGCTCCGTGGCCCGGGCGAGAGCGACCTCGCCGAGGCTGCGGAAGGGGAGCGCGAGGAAGGTCGGATCGACCTCGGGTCGGCTCATGGCCGCAACCTACACGCCGCGTGAGAGCCGGACGCTCGACCCGCTGCGGCCCTTGGTGACGTGCAGCTGCACGGGGATCCGGTCGCGCATCTCGGTGACGTGGCTGACCACCCCGACGACCCGTCCGCCCTCGCGCAGGGAGTCGAGGGTGTCCATGACGTCCTCGAGCGTCTCGGGGTCCAAGGACCCGAACCCCTCGTCGACGAAGAGGGTGTCGAGTTCGGTGCCGCCGGCCTCCTGGGCGATCACGTCGGCGAGCCCGAGGGCGAGCGCGAGGGACACGACGAAGGTCTCGCCGCCGGACAGGGTGACGGGGTCGCGGCTCTCGCCGGACCAGTCGTCGCGGACCAGCAGGCTGAGACCGCCCCTGGTCTCCCCGGCACCGCGGCGACCGGTGTGCTCGAGGGAGTAGCGCTGGTCGCTCATCCGCGCGAGGCGCTCGTTGGCCGCCGCGACGACTTGGGACAGGCGCCAGGCCAGGACGTAGGCCGAGAGGCGCATCTGCAGCGGATTGTCGGCCGAGCGGCCGTCGACGAAGGCGGAGACCGAGGTGGCCAGGCGCAGCCGCCCCTGGACCGGGGCCCACTCCTGCAGGGCCGTCGTCAGGTCGCTCAGCAGCGCGTCCAGGCGCTCGGCCCGCGCCCGGAGGGTGGTCTCCCGGGTCCGGGCGGCACCGAGGGTGTCGTGTGCGCTCGCGTGCAGTGCGGTCAGGCCCTCGAGGTCGGGCAGGGGCTCCTGCGCGTCCGGGGCGGGGGCGTCGGCGAGCACCTCGGTGACGGCGGCGAGCCGGGTCCGGTGTGCCTCGACGGCGGCCGAGAGGCGTTCCTGCTCGGCGGCCGGGAGGGCGGCCTCCAGCGCCGTGGACAGGTCGGCGAAGCCTGCCTCGGTCACGGTGGCCTGGCACCGGGCCTGTGCCTGCGTGGCCGCCTCCTCGGCGATCGCCTGCTCGCGGGCCAGGTCGCGCAGCTGACGCACGACGCCCAGCCGATGGGTGAGCGCGCGGTCGAGCGAGGCCAGGTCGGGGCGTCCCTCGAGCGGGAGCTCGGGCTCCGCGGGGTCGAGGTCGCCCGGGTCGCCACCGGCCAGAGCGAGACGGGCCAGGGCACCGGCCGCCACCACCTCGGCGTCGAGCCGGTCGTGGTCGCGTACGCCGTCGGCGTGCTGCTGCTCGGCCTCGACGAGGTGCGCGCGGGCCCGGTCGAGCGCGGCGCCGGCCGCGGCGGAGGCCTGCTCGGCGTCGGCGAGCGTCGTGGTGGCGACGGGGACCTGCTCGACTGCCGCGCGGCTCCTGGCGCAGGCCTCCTCCACACGGGACAGCTCGTCGGTGACGGCGTCGGGGTCGGTGTCGCCGGCACGGTCACGGAGCAGGGCCAGGCGGGTCTCGAGGTCTCGCACGTGCTCGGCGCGCAGGTGCTCGTCGGTCTTGGCGTCGTCGAGCAGGCGCTGGGCCTCCTTCTCCGCGGCGGCATCGGTGGCGTCGGGTCCCGGCTGGGCCTTGGCCGGGTGGTCGTGGGAGCCGCAGACCGGGCAGCAGCCACCGACGGCGAGCGACCCGGCCAGCTCGGAGGCCATCGACTCGATCCGTGCCTCGCGGACCGTCAGCAGTCGCTCGTGCCTGGTGACGGTCAGCTCGCGGGCAGCGAGGTGCTCGGCGCGGGCGGGGACGAGCTCCGCCTCCACCGCGCGCGCCTCGAGCGCGGCGCCGACCGACTCGCGCAGGGCGACGAGCGCGGCCTCGTGGACGGGCAGCGCCGTGGCCTCGGCCTGGAGGGCGACGAGCCGCTCCCGGGCGACACGCACCCGGTCCGGGGCTGCGGCCACGTCGGCGGCGCACGCCTCCACCTCGGCCCGTGCCTGTCGGCGGGCCCGGTGCAGCCCGGGCAGACGTCGCTCCAGCGCGTCGAGCTCGAGCAGTCGGGGGAGCGCGTCGCGGACCCTGCCGGCCGCCATCAGCAGCGCCTCCTCGTGGGGTGCGAGGTCCTCGGCCGGGACGGCCACGGGCAGGTCGCGGAGCAGCGAGGCGACGCGTGTCTCCAAGCGCGCGACGGCCTCGTCGGAATCCGAGAGCTGGCGCTCGGCCAGGGCCACCGGGACGGCCCGTCGGGCGGCCTCGAGTGCCGTGACCTGCTCGTCGTGATCGTCGGCACGCGCGAGCAGCGCGGTGCGCTCGGCGCGGGCGCGGGACCAACGGCGGTGCCGCTCGTGCGCGGCGCGGGCACCCTCGAGGGTCTGCCGGGCCCGGGTCTCGGCGGACTCCGCCGCGCGGAGCTCGGCCTCCGCCTCCGCTTGGTCGGCGTGGGCGGCCGACGTGAGCTCGCTGGTCCACGTCGGCAGCGTCTGCTCCCACGCCTCGGGCTCGGGTGGCTGCGCGGCGGCGGTCTCGCTGACCCGGCTGACCAGGTCGGAGACGACCTGCTGCAGACGAGCGGACTCGCGTCGCAGCCCGGTCCTGTGCTCGCGGAGCCAGGCCTCGACGTCCTCGAACCGTCCGGTGCGGAAGAGCTGCTGCAGGAGCTTGTGGCGGTCCTCGGACTTGGCGCGCAGGAACGCCTGGAAACGTCCCTGCGGCAGCATCGCGACCTGGGTGAACTGGGTGAGCGTCATGCCCAGCAGGTCGCCGACGAGGTGGCCGGTCTCGTCGAGCCGGGTCGAGAGCGTGCGCCACTCGCCGTCGGCCATCCGTTCGGCCAGCGCGACGGAGGCCTGCTCGGTGGTGGTGCCGGTGCCGCGGAGCTTCTCGCGCTCCCAGGCCGGGGTGCGCACCAGGCGCAGTCGGCGACCGGCCACGCTCAGCTCGAGCTCGACCCGGGGCCTGACGCCCGGGGCGGCCTGGTCGGCCCGCAGGCGCTTGGCGGATCCCCGATCGCCGGGGACGTCGCCGTACAGCGCGAAACAGACGGCGTCCAGGACGCTGGTCTTGCCGGCCCCGGTGGGGCCGGTGAGCAGGAAGAGCCCGGCGTCGGACAGCGTGTCGAGGTCGACCTCGACGGTGTCGGCGAAGGGGCCGAAGGCGGTGACCTCCAGGCGGTGCAGCCTCACCCGGCCACCCCCTCCCGGTTGACCGCCCGCTGCTCCCGGGCGAGGTCGTCGTCCTCGCAGCAGGCGTCGACGGCCTCGCGCAGCAGGGCGGACTCGTCGTGGGCCGGCGGACGGCCGCGCAGGGTGCTGAAGAACTCCGCGACCACGTCGTGGTCGCTGCGACCCGACGTGCGGGTCGCCGGGAGACCGCCGACGCTCGGCAGCGGCGCGTCGAAGCCCAGGACCAGGGTGTGCGGGAAGCGGCGGCGCAGCCGCTCCATCGCCTGCGCCGGCCGGTCGGTGTCGGTGAGGGTGACCTGGAGCCAGGAGTCCTCGTGCTCGGCGTGGCGGGCATCGGTCAGCAGCTCCTCCAGGCTGCCGCGCAGGCGCGCCAGGCGGCGCGGCACCGGGGCGTCGACGAACTCGGTGCGCACCGAGCCGTCCGCAGCGAGGTCGACCAACCAGGACCCCTTGCGGTGGTCGGCCTCGGAGAAGGAGTAGGCCAGCGGGGACCCGGAGTAGTGCACGCGCTCGCTGAGGACGTGGCGACCGTGCAGGTGGCCGAGGGCGACGTAGTCGACACCGTCGAAGACCGGCAGCGGGACCAGCGAGACACCCCCGACGGAGATGTCGCGCTCGGAGTCGCTGGACATCTCCCGGGCGGCGTCACGGGCCTCGTCGGGTCGCACGCCGCCGCCGACGAAGGCGTGCGCCATGACCACCGAGCGCACCCCCGGCCGCGCGTCGAGGTCGGCGCGGACCCGGCGCATGGCCTCGGTGAGCGTGGCCTCGTGGCTGCGCACGGGGAGACCCCACGGCTCGCGCACGGACTCGGGGTCGAGATAGGGCAGGCCGTGGATCGCGACCGGGCCGTGGTCGTCCTCGAGCAGCACGGGCGTGCCGACGCCGTCGGGGTCCGTGCGCAGATGGACGCCCGCGGCGTCGATGAGTCGCGCGCTGAAGCCGAGGCGACGCGCGGAGTCGTGGTTGCCGCTGGTCACCACCACGCGGGCGCGTGAGGCGGCCAACCGGGCCAGGGCCTCGTCGGCCAGGGCGACCGCGTCGACCGGGGGGAGTGCGCGGTCGTAGACGTCACCGGCGACCAGCACCACGTCGACGCGCTCGCGTTCGACGACCTCGAGCAGGTGGTCGACGTACGCGGCCTGGTGACCCAGCATCCCCTCCCGGTGGAACGACCGGCCGAGGTGCCAGTCGGAGGTGTGGAGGAGGCGCATGCCACGACCGTAGGAGCGAGCACCGACAACAGGGTGGACCCACGCCGTCCACGACCTGCCAGGCTCGTCACGTGGAGTCCTCTCGCCTGCCCGTGACGATCGTCGGCGCCGGGATCTCCGGCGTCGCCTGTGCCCGTGTGCTCGCCGCCGCAGGGATTCCCGTCGAGCTGGTCGACCGCGGTCGTCGGGTCGGAGGTCGGATGGCCTCACGCCGCCACCAGGGGCGCCCGGCCGACATCGGGGCGTCCTACTTCACGGTGTCCGACCCCGCGTTCGAGGAGGTCGTGGCCCGGTGGGCCGACGCGGGTCTCGCCCAGGAGTGGACCGACACGTTCGGCGTCGTGTCCGGGGCGGACGAGGGGCGCACGACCACGTCGGGTCCCGTGCGCTGGGGCACTCCCAGTGGCATCCGATCCCTGGTCGAGGCGCTGGCCGTGGACCTGCCGGTGCGTGGCGCGACCGAGGTGCAGCGGGTCTCCGCCGAGGACGGCCTGCCCACCGTGGACGGGCGCTCGGCGCGGGCGGTCGTGCTGGCCATGCCCGACCCGCAGGCGCGCAGGTTGCTCGACGAGGACGCCCACCCGCGGGCGGCCGCCGGCCTGACGGCGGCGTACGAGGCGGTGCTGGCGCTGACCGCGGTCTACCCGGAGCGTTGCTGGGAGGAGTTGCCGGACGGGCTGTTCGTCAACGACGACCCCGTCCTGGGCTGGATCGCCGACGACGGCCGGCGGCGCTGCGACGCTGCCCCGGTGCTGGTGGCGCACTCCACCGACAGCCACGCGCGACCGCACCTGGCGGACCCGCCGGCGGGCGGACCCTCGATGCTCGAGGCGCTGACCCGGTACGTCGCTCCCTCGCTCGACCCCGTGCACACCGCGGTGCACCGCTGGACCTTCGCCAAGCCGGTCGCCGGGCGCCCCGAGCGCTACCTGCTCACCGACACCGGCGTCGCCGCCTGCGGGGACTCGTGGTCGGACAGGCCGCGTGTCGAGGGCGCGTGGCTCTCGGGCACCGCCCTGGGGCACGCGCTGGTGGAGCGGCTCGGCTGAGCGGCGGGAGCGCCCTGCTCAGTCGATGACGACGTCGCGGCCCTCGCGCCGCAGGGTGGCGAGGTTGTCCAGCATGGTCTGCAGCACCTCCGGCGGGTGCGGCTCCCAGTCGTCGACCTCGCCGACCACCCGCAGGCCGTCGGTCGAGCGGTAGGATTCGGTGGGGTTGCCGGGGAACTTCTTATCGGTGACGTTGGAGTCGTCCTCGAACGGTCCCAGCGGCTCCACGACGTACACGCGGCCGCGCTCGCCCGTGCCCAGCGCCGTGGCGAGCTCCGCGCCCCACACCGCCGTCTCCAGGCGGGCGGCGAAGTAGACGTGCTTGAGCGGGCGGTCGGGGCGGAAGTGCGAGCGTCGGCCGGCCTCGAGGACGTCGCCGATCCTGAGGTCGGCTGCGGTGCCGTGGAAGAACGGTCCCGAGACATGCTCGTGGTCGGTCAGCGTGACCGGACGTCGCGGGGACTCGCTCACCGCAGCCGCTCCCCGAAGAAGCCCAGCACCCGGTCCACCGCGACCTGCGAGCGCTGCTCGGTCACCACCGAGTGGCCCTTGCCCGGCAGGTCCACGCGCAGGAAGCCC
>JAYYWX010000105.1:0-14299 GCA_036341255.1 Actinomycetota bacterium
AGACGCCCCTGCGAGTCGCAGCACTCGATGACGTCACCGGGCACCCCGATGACGCGCTTGACGAGGTGTCCCCCGGTCGGCAGCAGCCCGATCCGCCCCATCAGGGAGCTGACCGGGTTGCCCGGCTCGCTCACCTCGCCGGCGATCAGCCAACCGCCCGGGTCCTCGAACACGATGATGTCGCCGCGCTCCGGCTCCCCTCCGAACCAGCCGGACCACTTCTCGACCAGGATCCGGTCGTCCTCCTGCAGCCCGGGCTCCATGGAGACCGACGGGATGTAGAAGGCCTGCACCAGCACGGTCTTGATGAGCAGGGCCAGCACGACGGCCGAGCCCAGCAGCACCAGGGTCTCGGCCCACAACGGGAGACCCCGGGAACGCGACGAGCCCACGGACCTCGCGGTCGTGGGCTCGTCGTCGGTGGTCACGCGGGAAGTCTAAGGACCGGGGCTCGGGGCCCCGGCAGCGACCCTCCCGAGATCGCGTGGGGCCGCTCAGGCCTCGCGGCGCTCCTTGATCTTGGCAGCCTTGCCGCGCAGGTTGCGGAGGTAGTAGAGCTTGGCGCGACGCACGTCACCGCGGGTGACGACCTCGATCTTCTCGAAGATCGGGGAGTGCAACGGGAAGGTGCGCTCCACGCCGACGCCGAAGGAGACCTTGCGGACGGTGAAGGTGCGGCCGATGCCGGCGCCCTGGACGCGGATGACGACGCCCTGGAAGACCTGGACGCGCGAGCGGTTGCCCTCGACGACCTTGACGTGGACCTTGATGCTGTCGCCGGCGCGGAAGTCGGGGACGTCGTCGCGCTTGATGGCGGTGCCGAGATCGGCGATCACGTTGCTCATGGTTCTCCTCGCGAGTGCCACAGGTCAGCCGCGGTACGGAAGGTGTGTGTTCAGGTGTGGACCAGGTCGTCGTGGCCGGCGGCGCGGGGCTCCCCCTGTGGCAGGGGCCCGGCGCAGGTCCCCCGTGCGATCCTCGGAGCGACCCTTCGGCCGACTCTGGCCAGCCACCGAGTGTGCCACAGCGCCGTCAGCGGGCAGAAATCCGCTTGACCAGCACCGCGGGACCGGCGGGGCCGTCGAGCACCTCGACGACACGGTAGCCGGCCCGCTTGTAGCGGCGCAGGTTCGCCTCGCTCCCGGCCCCCGTCACCAGCCGGTACGCCGTCGCCGACCCGGGCGCGGCGCGCTCGGCGTGCTCGAGCAGGACCCATCCGAGGCCGCGACCGCGCAGGTCCGGGGCGACCATCAGCCGGCCGATCTCCCACACCTCGCCCCGCTCGGTGACCTCGGCGCGCGCCCGCACCGACCCCACCAGGCGGCCGGCGACCCGCACCACCCAGGTGCGCCACTCCCCCAGCCCGGCCACGACGTCGTCGAGCTCCTCGTGGAGCGCGGGGATGCGCAGCTCGTCGTTCGCGACGGCCTCGGTCACCCAGCAGGCGCGCTGCAGCGTCCACAGCTCCCCCGCGTCCGCGGGCACGGCCGGCTCGATCGTCCAGTTCGAGCCCACCGCGGTCGGGGGCAGCAGGTCCGGTCGACGCTCCGTGGTCCTGGCCAGCGCCTGCTCGTGGCGCCAGGCCGAGATGGCGCCGTGGTTGCCCGACATCAGCACCGGCGGGACCTCGTGGCCGCGCCAGGTCGCGGGCTTGGTGTAGACGGGGTGCTCGAGGAGCCCGGACTCGTGGGACTCCTCGACCAGCGAGGCGGCGTTGCCCATGAAGCCGGGCAGCAGTCGCACGACCGCCTCGGTCATCGCCAGCGCCGCGACCTCCCCGCCGTTGAGGACGTAGTCGCCCAGCGAGACCTCGACGAGCTCGGCGCGCGTCGCCACGTGGTCGAGCACCCGCTGGTCGATGCCCTCGTAGCGGCCGCACAGGAAGACCAGACGCTCGCGCGTCGCCAGGTCACGGGCCAGCGGCTGGGTGAAGGGACGCCCGGCGGGTGTCGGGACGACGACCGTGGCACCGTCGACGGCGAGCTCGTCGAGCGCCTCGCCGAACGGCTCGGGCTTGAGGACCATGCCGGCCCCGCCGCCGTACGGCGTGTCGTCGACGGTCCGGTGCCGGTCGTGGGTCCACGAGCGCAGGTCGTGGACGTGCAGCTCCAGGAGGCCCTTCTCGACCGCCTTGCCCGGCAGCGAGAGGCGCAGCGCGTCGAGGTAGTCGGGGAAGATCGTGAGGTAGTCCAGGCGCATGGCGCGCTCAGTCCTCGTCGGGCAGCGGCGCCACGAGACCGGGGCGGTCGGCGACCACGACCCGGCCCCCGTCGACGTCGACCTCGGGCACGAGCGCCGCGACGAAGGGCACCAACGTGGCGCGGCCGTCGGCGGCCCGCACCGCGAGCAGGTCCTGGGCGCCGCCGTGGACCAGCCCGGTGACCTCGCCGATCACCGCGCCGTCGAGGTCGTGGACCGCGAGCCCGACCAGCTGGTGGTCGTAGAACTCGTCGGGGTCCTCGGGGGTGTCCTCGGCGCCGAGCGTGACGTGCAGCACCGTGCCACGCAGGGTCTCGGCGACGTTGCGGTCGGCCGCCTCCTCGAAGGCGACCAGCAGCACGCCCTGGTGCCAGCGCGTCCGAGCCACCGTCAGGTGGCCGGGAACGCCCGCCGACCCGCGGGGCGCCTCGGCGCGCAGCCGCGCCCCGTCGGCGAACCGCTTCTCCGGCTCGTCGGAGCGCACGTCGACGGTCACCTCGCCGCGGATGCCGTGCGGCTTGCCGATCCGGCCGACGACGACCTCGATGCCCTCCACGGGGACTCCTCTTCTGGTGCGGTGGTCTCAAATGTGCACCGACCCGCCAGAGATCCTCTGGCGGGTCGGTGCGCGGAACTACAGGCTGCCGGTCAGCGCCGACGGTCGACGTCGACGAAGTCGACGCGCGCACCGCCCTTGCCGGCCAGCGCGCTCACCACGGTGCGGAACGCGCTCGCGGTGCGGCCGCCGCGGCCGATCACCTTGCCGAGGTCGTCGGGGTGGACCCGGACCTCGAGGACCGAGCCGCGTCGCAGCTGCTTGTCGCGGACGCTGACCTCGTCGGGGTTGTCGACGATGCCGCGCACCAGGTGCTCGAGCGCCTCAGCGAGCATGGCGCTCAGGCCTCGGCCTTGTCGTCGCCGGCCTCGGCGGCGGTCTCCTCGGCCTTGGGCTCCTCGGCCTTGGGCTCCTCGGTCTTCTCGGCCTTCTTGCTGGCCTTCTTGGTGGTGGCCGCGGCGGCGTCGCCGTCAGCCTCCTTGAGGGCCTCGTTGAAGATCTCGAGCTTGTCGCGCTTGGCGGGCTTGACCTTGAGGGTGCCCTCCTCGCCCGGCAGGCCCTTGAACTTCTGCCAGTCGCCGGTGATCTTGAGGATGGCGGCCACGGCGTCCGAGGGCTGAGCGCCCACGCCGAGCCAGTACTGCGCCCGCTCGGAGACGACGTCGATGTACGACGGGTCCTCCTTGGGGTGGTACTTGCCGATCTCCTCGAGAACCTTGCCGTCGCGCTTCTTGCGGGAGTCGACGACGACGATGCGGTACTGCGGCACCCGGATCTTGCCCAGGCGCTTCAAACGGATCTTGACGGCCACGGTTGTGGTGTCTCCTCGATGGTGGAAGGTGGTGAGGCGCACGGGAACCAGGTGGGGACCGGGCACGCGTGCCTCGCGGGCTCTGCCACGGGCGGGAGTGAGAGGGTTCCCACCGGGCAGGACTCAGCCCGAAATGATGCCACGGCCCCCTCAGGACCAGAAATCGGCTCCGTCGTCGTTCAGGCTCCGTGGCTACCGGGCCGCGACGACGCTCCCGCGCAGCACCACGCGCTCGGGCTCAGCGAGCACCGACAGGTCGGCGCGGGGGTCACGGTCCAGCACCACGAAGTCGGCCTCGGCGCCCTCCTCGAGGCCGGCGAAGCCCAGCCACTCCCGCGCCCGCCAGGACGCCGCCGCCACCACGTCGGCGGCGGGCATGCCCATCTCGTGCATCGCCCGCACCTCCTCCCACAGGTAGCCGTGCCGCCCGGTCCCGCCTCCGTCGGAGCCGACGTAGAGGGCGACGCCGGCCTCGTGGGCGGCCATCAGCGCCTCGCGACGACGTGCGTGCAGGGACTCCATCGTCTCGGCGTACGCCGGGAACTTCTCACGCCCCTGGTCGGCGAACATCGGGAACTTGTCGGTCTGGAGCACCGTCGGCACCAGCGCGACGCCCTGCGCAGCCATCTGCTCGACCTGGTCGACCGAGAGCCCGGTGCCGTGCTCGAGGCAGTCGATGCCCGCGTCGAGCAGGCCCTGCAGCACGTCGCGCCCGAAGCAGTGCGCGGTCACCTTCGCGCCCTCGGCGTGCGCGGCGTCGATGGCCGCGGCGAACGCCGCGGCTGGGAAGGAGGGGGCGAGGTCGCCGGCGTCGCGGGAGATCCAGTCCCCCACGAGCTTGACCCAGCCGTCACCGCGCCGCGCCTCCTGGACGACGTACGCCGGAAGGTCGGCCGGCTCGACCTCGTGCGCGTAGTTGCGGATGTAGCGCCTCGTGCGCGCGATGTGCCGCCCGGCCCGGAGCAGCCGCGGCAGGTCCTCGCGCTCCTGGACCCAGCGGGTGTCGGCGGGCGAGCCGCAGTCGCGCAGCAGCAGGGCCCCGGTGTCGCGGTCGGCCAACGCCTGGGCCAGCGTGTCCTCCTCGCTCACTGCTCCCCCGTCTTCCAGACCGAGGTGGTTGTGGGCGTCGACGAGGCCCGGGACGATCCAGCCCTCACCGGCCGCCTCGGCCCCGGGCTGCGGCTCGAAGGTGATCCGACCGTCGACGACGTAGAGGTCGCGGACCTCCTCGCCCTGCTCGCCCAGCACCGGACCGGAGAACTTCAGCGCACTCATGGTCCGCACCGTACGCGGGTCAGCGTGCTCAGAGGCGGTCCAGCAGCCACGACGGGCCGACGACCCGTGCCCCGGCGCCGGTGACGTTGGCGGCCAGCGCGCGGTCGGCGGTCACCACCGTGACCGAACGGCCCTTCTCCGCGGCCCGCCGCGCCTCCGCCAGGATCGTCGCGTCGCCGTCCTTGGGCGCGTGCACGGTCCGCACGTGGGCGTCGCGCCCGGCCCTCACCCCGCCCTTGGCCGCCCCCTCGAGGACGAGCACGAGCTCGTCACCGGGGACGTCGGCGGTCAGGAGCTGCTGGTGCAGTCGCCGCGCCGCACCGGCACGGTCCTTCCACCAGCCGTCGGGTCGCGCGCCCACCACGTTGGCGGCGTCGACGACCAGCACCGAGCTCACTTCAGGAACTTGGAGAAGTCCTTGGGGAGGTTCAGCTCGGCAGCGGCCTTCTCGTAGTCGACCTCGTCGCCTCCGGGCATCCCGAAGGGGTTGCCGCCGGCGGAGGCGGCCTTCTCCTTGGCCGCCTTCTCCGCCTGGGCGGCCTTGGCGGGGTTGCCCGAGACGCGCTTGCCGCCCTTGCCCTTCTTCTGCTGCTGCTTGGGCTTGCGGCCCTTGCCCCCACCCATCCCGGGCATCCCCGGCATCCCCGGCATCCCGCCGCCCTTGGCGAGCTGGGTCATCATCTTGCGGGCCTCGAAGAAGCGGTCGACGAGCTGGTTGACCTCGGTGACGGTGCGCCCGCAGCCCTTGGCGATGCGCTGGCGACGGGACCCGTCGATCATCTTCGGGTTGATGCGCTCGGCCGGCGTCATCGAGTAGATGATCGCCTGGATGCGGTCGATCTCGCGGTCGTCGAAGTTCTCGAGCTGGTCTCGGAACTGCCCCATCCCGGGCAGCATCCCCATGATCTTCGACATCGAGCCGAGCTTGCGGACCTGCTGCATCTGCTCGAGGAAGTCCACGAGGGTGAACTCACCCCCGCGCCCGGAGAGCTTCTCGGCCGCCTTCATCGCCTGCTCGGCGTCGAAGGTCTTCTCGGCCTGCTCGATCAGCGTGAGGACGTCACCCATGTCGAGGATGCGCGAGGCCATCCGGTCGGGGTGGAAGAGGTCGAAGTCGGTGAGCTTCTCGCCGTTGGAGGCGAACATGACCGGCTTGCCGGTGATCGAGGCGATCGACAGCGCGGCACCACCGCGGGCGTCACCGTCGAGCTTGGTGAGCACGACGGCGTCGTATCCGACGCCCTCGAGGAAGGCCTGGGCCGTGGTCACGGCGTCCTGACCGATCATGGCGTCGACGACGAAGAGCACCTCGTCGGGCTGCACGGCGTCGCGGATGTCCGCGGCCTGCTGCATCAGCTCGGCGTCGACTCCGAGACGACCGGCGGTGTCGACGATCACGACGTCGTGGAGCTTGCGCTTGGCCTCCTCGATCGACGCCTGGGCGACGCTGACCGGGTCACCTGTGCCGTTGCCGGGCTCGGGCGCGAAGACCGGGACGCCGACGCGCTCGCCGTTGACCTGCAGCTGGTTGACGGCGTTGGGGCGCTGGAGGTCGCAGGCCACGAGCATCGGGGTCTTGCCCTGCTCCTTCAGCCACAGGGCCAGCTTGGCGGCCAGCGTGGTCTTGCCGGCGCCCTGCAGGCCGGCGAGCATGATGACGGTCGGCCCGTTCTTGGCGTAGCGCAGCCGGCGCGTCTCGCCGCCGAGGATGTTGACGAGCTCCTCGTTGACGATCTTGACGATCTGCTGCGCCGGGTTCAGCGCGCCGCTGACCTCCTCGCCGCGCGCACGCTCCTTGACCGCGCCGACGAACTCCTTGACCACCGGCAGGGCGACGTCGGCCTCGAGCAGCGCGATGCGGATCTCGCGCGCGGTGGCGTCGATGTCGGCCTCGGAGAGACGGCCCTTCCCCCGGAGGTTCTTGAAGGTGTCGGCGAGGCGATCGGAGAGGGTGGCGAACACCAGCCCAGCCTAACGACCCGGCGAGCGCCCCTGGTCGACACCCTGACCCGAGAGTGCCGCCCTGACCGCGTGCGCCGCGTCGGCGGCCCGTGTCTCCGAGAGCACACCGGCCCCCGCCTCCTGCAGGTAGAACACGTCGACGGCCTGCGGGCCCAGCGTGTCGACGTGCGCTGAGCGGACCGCCACGTCGAGGTGGGCGAGTGCTGCGCAGACGAGGTAGACCACACCCGGACGGTCCGCCGCACGGACCTCCAGCACGGTGGCCTGGTCCGAGGCATCGGCGCGGACCTCCACGATCGGGGCGAGCTCGGTCGCGTCGGCGGGCCGCAGCCGCTGGGCGGGATCGACCCGTCCCTCGACGATCGCGTCGTACTTGTCCTTGACGAAGCCGGCGTCGAGCTGCGGGTCGGCGACCTCCCAGATGGAGACGCCGAAGCTGTCCTGAGCCCAGATCCGGGCGGCGCGTACGGCGATGCGCTGGAGCGCGAACATCCCGGCGAAGTCCGCGAGCAGCCCCACGCGGTCCGGGGCGATCACCGTCACCCGGGAGCCGTCCTCGGTGTGCTGCACGTGGACCGAGATCTCGCCGTTGCGGACCTCGCGGGGGATCTCCACCTCCTCCATGAGCACCGGCGGCAGGCTGGTGCCGCTGTCGAGCGCTGCCCGGACCCGTCGGGCGAGGTCGCGCACCAGGCCCGAGCGCCAGGCCGACCACGCCTGGGCGGAGGCGGCCTTGGCGTCGGCCTCGGTGAGGGTCGTGAGCAACGAGAGCGCCTCGGTGGTGCCGATGCGGCTGGCCACGCGGTCCACCGTCGCCGGGTCGTCGGGGTCGCGGGTCGTCGCGGTCTCCGAGAGCAGCAGGTGCCACCGCACCAACCGGGCGATCAGCTCGACGGCGGAGGGTTCGAAGCCCATCCGGGCGGCGATCTCGCGGGCCAGCGGCTCGCCGGCCACGCTGTGCTCGGTCAGGCTCCCCTTGCCGATGTCGTGCAGCAGCGCGGCGACCATGAGCACGTCGGGGCGGCTGACGTGGCGGATCAGGGAGGCCGCCTCCAGGCAGGTCTCCACCACGTGGCGGTCGACGGTGAAGCGGTGGATCGCCGAGGCGTGCGGCAGCAGCCGGATGCGCTCCCACTCCGGGAGCAGGCGGTTGACCGCACCGGTCTCCTCGAGGGTCTCCCAGACGTGCAGCAGGCCCTTGCCGGCCAGCATCCGCACCAGCTGCTGGCGGGCCTCGGCGGGCCACGGCTCGGGCATCGGCGGGGTGTCGCGGGCCAGGCGGGCGGCCGTCGGGGGTGCGAGCACGACGTCGAGCTCGCTGGCGGCGGCGGCCGCCCGCAGGAGCAGGACGGGGTCCTCGGACGGGCGGGCCTTGGCGTCGAGCACGATCTCGTTGCGCGACAGCGCCACCCCGGGCGCGACCGGCACCAGCTGGGGACGGCGAGCGGTGCGAGCGGACACCGGGCGCTTGAGGTAGTCGTCGACCCGGCGCCAGGTCAGGCGGGAGAGGTGGGTGATGCGGCGCCCCAGGGTGCGGACGTGGACCTGGGCGCTGCGGGCGTCGGGGAGCCCGAGGCCGGTGGCCAGCTCGCTCCACATCTCGGGGTTGATGCGGTCCGTCGAGCGGCCGGCGGCGCCCTGGACGAGGTCGCGCACGTCGAGCAGCGCCTGGCGGCTCTGCTCGAGCTCGATGTGCGGCACGTCCACCAGCCAGGTGGCCGTCAGCGCCTTGAGGACGGTGGCGTCACGCAGTCCGCCCTCGGACTCCTTGAGGTCGGGCACCGAGCGGTGCGCCAGCTCCCCCATCAGCTCGTGGCGTGCCCGGACGAGCTCCTGCAGGGCGGGGAGCCGCTCGCGCGCCTGCTGGCGCCAGTGCGCCAGCATGGTGGTGCGCAGCCGCAGCGTGAGGTTGGGGTCCCCGGCGAGGTGCCGGATGTCGACGAGCCCCAGTGCGACCTTGAGATCGGCGTCGGCCGCGGCGACCATCTGGTCGAGCCGTCGCACGCTGTGGTCGATCGTCTGGCCCGAGTCCCACAGCGGGTACCAGACCTGCGAGGCCACCTCACCGGGATCGACGTCCTCGTCGTGCACCAGCACGACGTCGAGGTCGGAGTGGGGGGCGAGCTCGGCGCGGCCGTAGCCGCCCACGGCGATCAGCGCGCAGCCGACGTCACCGCCGCCGGCGGACTCATAGGCCTTCGCGCACAGAGCGTCAGCATCGACCGTGCGCTGGGCACGGTCCTCGGCGGTCACAGTGCAGCACTGTCCTTGTCGCCGGTGCGCACGCGCACGACGGTCTCGACCGGGCTGACCCACACCTTGCCGTCACCGATGCGGCCGGTCGCGGCGCTGCGGGTGATGGCCTCCAGGACCGTGTCGGCGTCCTCGTCGGCCACGATGATCTCCACGCGGATCTTGGGGACCAGCGCGATGTCGTACTCCGCACCCCGGTAGACCTCGGTGTGACCCTTCTGGCGCCCGTAGCCGGAGACCTCCGAGACGGTCATGCCGGAGACCCCGGCTGCCTCGAGGGCGGCACGGACGTCCTCCCACTTGTGCGGCTTGATGACCGCGGTCACGAGCTTCATCGCCTGCCTCATCTCTGCTGCTGTGCGGGGTGGGCCCCCACGATCATGCCGGAACCGGCCGGGTGCCGTCCTCCCGCCCCGCCGGTGGATGCGAACGGCCCGACTCCCCCAGACGGGAGAGCCGGGCCGTTCGTCATCAGGTGCTGCTCAGGCCCGCGAGGGCCCGTGGGTCAGGGACCCGTGCCTCACAGGGCCGCAGCGTCGCGGTCGCCGGTCCGCACGCGGACGACGCTCTCGACGGTGCTGAGCCAGACCTTGCCGTCGCCGATCCGACCGGTCTGCGCGGTCTTGACGATGATGCCGACCACGTCCTCGGCGTCGTCGTCCTCGACGACGATCTCGATCCGGATCTTCGGGACCAGCGCGATGTCGTACTCGGCACCGCGGTAGACCTCGGTGTGACCCTTCTGGCGGCCGTACCCGGAGACCTCCGAGACGGTCATGCCGGTGACGCCGAAGGTCTCGAGGGCCTCGCGGACGTCCTCCCACTTGTGCGGCTTGATGACCGCGGTCACGAGCTTCATTCTCAGGCCTCCGTCTTGGTCGCGAGCAGGCTGGAGCCACCACCGGACAGGCTGGTGTGCAGGTCGTAGGCGCCCTCACCGTGCTGGTCGGAGTCGATGCCCTCGACCTCGGCCTCGTCGGTCACGCGCCACCCGATCGTGTACTTGATGGCCAGCGCGATGATCGCGGTCATGACACCGGACCACACGATGGCGATCAGGGCGGCCATCACCTGGTCGACGAGCGAGTCCACGCCGCCGCCGTAGAAGAGACCGTCCACACCACCCGGCGCGTTGGCCGAGGAGAAGAAGCCGATCAGCACGGTGCCGACGATGCCGCCGACCAGGTGCACGCCGACGACGTCGAGCGAGTCGTCGAAGTTCAGCTTGAACTTCAGGCCCACGGCCCAGGCGCACAGTGCACCGGAGATCGCACCGATGGCGATGGCGCCCTCGAGGTCGACCGCACCACAGGCCGGGGTGATCGCGACCAGACCGGCCACGATGCCGGAGGCGGCACCGAGCGAGGTGGCCTTGCCGTGGAGCAGGCGCTCCACGATCAGCCAGCCGATGATCGCGGCCATCGTCGCGATCGTGGTGTTCAGGAAGGTGACACCGGTCTCCTCGATGAACTGCGCGACGATCTCCTCCTCGGTGGAGCCGGAGAAGACGATCGAGCCGACGTTGAAGCCGTACCAGCCGAACCACAGCAGACCGGCACCGATCATGGTGAGCGGCAGGTTGTGCGGCTTCATCGGCTCCTTGCCGAAGCCGATGCGGCGACCGATGATCAGCGCGAGGACCAGGCCGGCGACACCGGCGTTGATGTGGACGACCGTGCCGCCCGCGTAGTCCTGGGCCGGGAAGTTCTCACCGATGAAGCCGCCGCCCCACACCATGTGGGCGATCGGGAAGTAGCTGAAGGTGACCCACAGCGGCAGGAACACGATCCACGACGAGAGCTTGACGCGGTCGGCCACGGCACCCGAGATCAGGGCCGCGGTGATGATCGCGAAGGTCATCTGGAAGGCGACGGCGACGTAGTCGCCACCGCCGAGGCCGTCGAGGAAGAACAACTCGAACGGGTCGGCGAAGAACCCGCCGGCCATGCCGGTCGAGAACGACATCGACCAGCCCCACAGCACGTAGACGATGCCGACCACGGCGACCGACACGTAAGACATCATCATCATGTTGAGCACTGACTTCGACCGGCTCATGCCTCCGTAGAAGAGGGCCAGAGCAGGTGCGGTCATCATCAGGACCCAGGCTGTCGCCACCAGCATGAAGGCGGAGTAGCCGTCCACAAAACCTCCAGGGGAATCTGTACGGGGGGAACGGCACCCAGGGCTGCACGACAGCACTGTCGGGAGGGGGTCCGCCCCATTCGTGACTCGACCAAACAGGCCGGAGGTTTCCTCGCTCCGCGCCCTTTGTTTCCGTCACGCAACAGGTGCGCCCGCTGTGTTACATCTGCATGACGGCGGCGGGCGGGAGGTTTGCGCCCACCGCCGCGGTGGAAGCGCGGCTCAGCCGAGCAGCGCGTCCACGAAGGCGCCGGCGTCGAAGGGCGCCAGGTCGTCGGGCCCCTCCCCCAGGCCGACGAGCTTGACGGGCACGCCCAGCTCTCGCTGGACCTGCACGACGATGCCGCCCTTGGCCGAGCCGTCGAGCTTGGTGAGCACGATGCCGGAGACCGCGACGGCCTCGGAGAAGACGCGGGCCTGGATCAGGCCGTTCTGGCCGGTCGTGGCGTCGAGGACGAGCAGCACCTCGGTCACCGGGGCCTGCTTCTCGATGACGCGCTTGACCTTGCCCAGCTCGTCCATCAGACCCTGCTTGTTCTGCAGACGTCCGGCCGTGTCGACCAGGACGGTGTCGACGCCCCGCTCGGTGCCGCTCTGCACCGCGCGGAAGGCGACGCTCGCGGGGTCGGCGCCCTCCTCGCCCCGCACGACGTCGACGCCGACCCGCTCGCCCCACGTGGCGAGCTGCTCGACCGCGGCGGCGCGGAAGGTGTCGGCGGCACCGAGGACGACGCTGCGGTCCTCGGCGACGAGGATGCGCGCGATCTTGCCCACCGTGGTGGTCTTGCCGGCGCCGTTGACACCCACGACCAGCACGACACCGGGAGCCCCGTCCTCGCCGCTGACCTGGAGCCGGCGGTCCAGGTCGGGGTCGACGAGCGCGACGAGCTCCTCGCGCAGGACCGTGCGGGGGTCGCCCTCGCCCTCCACGCGCAGCCGGGTGCGGAGACGCTCGACCAGCTCCTGGGTGGGCGCGACACCGATGTCGGCGGTGAGCAGGGTGTCCTCGATGGACTCCCAGGTGTCCTCGTCGAGACGGTCGCGCGAGAGCAGGGCCAGCAGACCGCGCCCGAGGGTGCCCTGCGACCCGGCGAGCCGCTGACGCAGGCGCACCAGCCGTGAGGCGGTGCCCTCCGGCCGCTCGAGCTCGGGCGCCGCCGGCTCCTCGACCTCCGGCTCGATCGTGGCCGGGGGCGCACTCAGCTCGGTCGGCGCCGCCGGATCGGCCGGCGGCGTGGTGAGGACGTCGCTGTGGGTGTCCGGGAGCGGCGCGGGCTTGCGGCGGCCGGCGACCACGAGCCCCACGACGACCGCCACCAGGGCGACGCCGGCGAGGGCGATGATCAGGATCAGCAGGGCGACGGAGCTCATGGGCGCCATCCAACCACCGGGCCGGGGACCGTCAGGAACCGGCGGGTCCCGCCGCCGGGGATCCGCGGTCGGGAGGCTGTCAGGCCCGGGGGTCCGGCTCCGGGCGCGGCCGGACGGCGGCGTCGCCGTCGGTCTCGTCGAGGGTGGGCAGGCGGTCGACGGCACGGGTCATCGCGGACCCGAGCCACTCACCGTTCGTCGGCGTCTCGCCCCGGTGCGGGAAGGCCACGTAGAACAGCACGAGGCCGGCGATCACCACGATCCCGAGCATGGCGATGAGAATGGTCAGCACACCGGCCACCGTGCCACAGGTCCGGTCAGGACGGCTCTTCCCCGCGGACCAGTGGAGCGACTGCGGCGCGGATCACGTCGGGCATCGGGGTGACGGGGCGGGCGGGGTCGGTGTTGTCGACGTACACGTGCACGAATCGCCCCTCGGCGGCCGCCTCGTCACCATCCCCCTGGAACAGGCCGATCCGGTAGATCGCAGACGAGGTGCCGAGCCGGTCGCAGACCATGCCCATCTCGATGGGCTCGGGGAACCCGATCTCGCGGAAGTACTGGCACGAGGTCTCCGCGACCACCCCGATCTGCGGGAGCTTGCGCACGTCGACGCCGGTCGCCTCGTAGAGGTGGGCGTTCACCGCGGTGTCGAAGAGCTCGTAGTACGTCGCGTTGTTGAGGTGGCCGTAGGCGTCGTCGTCACGCCAGCGGGTGGTCACGGTGCGCCAGGCGACGTACTCGTCGCGGGTGGGGCGGGGACGGGGCATGGGGCGGCACCTCTCGTGCTCGTGGGTGTTCCGGGACCGGTCGGCCCGGTCAGGCGGGCCGGTCAGGCGGGCTCGGTGTCGCGCAGCCGCTGGCTGATGACCGCGGAGACGCCGTCCCCGCGCATCGTGACGCCGTAGAGGGCGTCGCCGACCTCCATGGTGCGCTTCTGGTGGGTGATGACGAGCAGCTGGGAGTTCTCGCGCAGCTCCTCGTAGATCTCCAGGAGCCGCCCGAGGTTGGTGTCGTCGAGGGCCGCCTCGACCTCGTCGAGGATGTAAAAGGGGCTGGGGCGGGCCTTGAAGAGCGCGACGAGGAATGCGACGGCGACCAGGGACCGCTCACCGCCGGAGAGCAGCGAGAGCCGCTTGACCTTCTTGCCCGGTGGGCGCGCCTCCACCTCCACGCCCGTGGTGAGCATGTCGGAGGGGTCGGTGAGCACCAGGCGTCCCTCGCCGCCCGGGAAGAGCCGGGCGAACGTGGCGTCGAAGGCCTTCTCGACGTCGGCATAGGCCTCGCGGAAGACCTGCTCGACGCGGTCGTCGACGTCCTTGACGATCTCGAGGAGGTCCTTGCGGGTGCGCCGCAGGTCGTCGAGCTGCTCGGAGAGGAACTGGTGGCGCTCCTCGAGCGCGGAGAACTCCTCCAGCGCCAAGGGGTTGACCTTGCCCAGCATCGAGAGGGCACGCTCGGCGGCCTTGAGCCGCTTGACCTGCTCCTCCCGGACGAACGGGACCGCCGCCGGGGCCGCCTCCGCGTCGTCACCGTCGTCCCCGTCGCTGTCGGCGCCCGCGCCGCCCTGCTCCCCCTGGACCGGGACCAGCTGGTCGGGGCCGTAGTCGGCGACCAGCGCGTCCGGCTCGAGACCGAGCTCCTCGAGCGTGCGGTTCTCCAGCTGCTCGATGCGCATCCGCTGCTGGGTGCGGGCGACCTCGTCGCGGTGCACGGAGGAGACGAGC
>JAYYWX010000106.1:0-10109 GCA_036341255.1 Actinomycetota bacterium
GTCGGTGATGGTGATGTTCGGGTCGTTCCTGCCCTGGATCGACACCCCGATCGGCTCCATCAACGGCACCAGCGGTGCGGGCCTGTGGACGTTCTACGCCGCGATGCTCGGGTTCGCGGGCGTCATGGTCCCGCTGCGGCGACTGGCGATGGCCCAGGCGGCGGTGCTCTCGGTCGTCGCGGTCGGGCTGGCGAGCTGGCAGGTGTTGCACCTGCTGGACCTGGTCGGCACGGCCGGCTGGCGCCCCGGGCCGGGGATCGTGCTGGTCATCGGCGGTGGCGTGGCGGCCGGTGCTGCGGCGTACCGGCTGCGCCGCGAGGCCTGAGCCCCGCCCCACGCTCGACTGCGTCACAGTCCGCTCACGCACTCCTGGCGAGGTGAGATCGTGAGGCCTGTGAGGACGTGAGTCGAAGTTGACCGAGCAGAGACTGGCGGGCCACGGCCCGTGAAACCTCGGCTCCTCACAGTGGTGGTCGAAGGCGCCCGCCCGCGCCCCAGACGCCACCTGAGGAGCACTCGCCATGACCACTCTGCACGACGCACCCACCCCGGGTGCCGAGACTGCCGCGGCCACCCACGCGCCGCGCCGCCGCACCCGTCGCTGGATCGACGACTGGCAGCCCGAGGACCGCACCTTCTGGGAGGGCGGCGGCCGTCAGGTCGCCCGCCGCAACCTGGTGTGGTCGATCTTCGCCGAGCACATCGGCTTCTCGGTGTGGTTCCTGTGGTCGATGAGCACCGGCCTGCTGGCCGCCGTCGGCTTCGGGTACGGCGCCGAGCAGCTGTTCATCCTCACCTCGGTGTCCTCGGGCGTCGGCGCGCTGCTGCGGGTGCCCTACACCTTCGCGGTGCCGGTCTTCGGCGGTCGCAACTGGACCGTGGTCAGCGCGCTGCTGCTGCTGATCCCGACGATCATGTTCGTCGTCGCCGTGCAGAACCCGGACACGCCGTACTCGGTGATGATCCTGATCTCGGCGCTCTCCGGCTTCGGCGGCGGCAACTTCGCCTCCTCCATGGCCAACATCAACTCCTTCTACCCCCAGAGCGAGAAGGGCTGGGCCCTGGGCCTCAACGCCGCCGGCGGCAACATCGGCGTCGCGGTCGTCCAGCTGCTGCTGCCGATCGTCGTCGGTGCGGGTGGTCTGTGGGGCCTGATCAAGGGCGCGGAGACCATCGAGCTGCACCGCATCGGCTACCTCTACATCGCGTTGTCGGTGCTCGCCGCGGCCGGTGCCTACTTCTTCATGGACAACCTCGCGCACGCCCAGACCCGGGCTTCGGAGACCGCGACGATCCTGAAGCAGAAGGACACCTGGACGATGTCGTTCCTCTACATCGGCACCTTCGGCTCCTTCATCGGCTACTCCGGCGCCTTCGGCCTACTGATCAAGCTCTATTTCTCCGGCACCTTCGAGGGCGCCTTCAGCGGCTACCAGTTCGCCTACTACGCCTTCCTCGGCGCGACCATCGGCTCCATCTGCCGCCCCTTCGGCGGCAGGATCGCCGACCGCCTCGGCGGTGCCCGCGTCACGCTGGTGGTCTTCGTCCTGCAGGCCCTCGGCACCCTGGGCGTCCTGTACGCCGTCTACCAGCTCGAGCCGGCGACCTCCCCCGAGGCCGTCGCCGCCAACGGCGAGGTGTTCGGGCTGTTCCTCGCGACCTTCCTCTTCGTCTTCGCGATGACCGGCTTCGGCAACGGCTCGACCTTCAAGATGATCCCCGCGATCTGGCGCACCAAGGCGGCCACCAAGGACGCGGCCGGACTGCGGAGGGCCACGCTGGAGGCCTCGGCGGCCGTCGGGATCGTCTCCGCGGTGGGCGCCTTCGGCGGCTTCGTGATCCCGATGATGTTCGCCGCCCCGTGGGTCGGCGCCGACGAGAAGCTCGGTGCGGTGCAGACCGCGTTCTGGCTCTTCACCGCCTACTACGTCGCCTGCGCCGTGGTCACCTACGTCGCCTACCTGCGCCGTGGCACCCCGATGGCCGACGCCCGCGTCTGAGACACCCGGAGGAAGCATGCGCGACACCGCGGCCGTCACCGAGACCCACTGCCCCTACTGCTCGCTGCAGTGCGGGATGACCCTGGCGCCTGCCGGCCGGGGCCGGGTCGAGGTGCGGCCGTGGGAGTCGTTCCCGGTCAACGAGGGTGCTCTGTGCCGCAAGGGCTGGACGGCCACCGGGCTGCTCGGTCACCGCGAGCGGCTGACCACCCCGATGGTCCGCGACCGGGCCACGGGGGAGTGGTCGAGCGCCAGCTGGGACGAGGCCCTCGACCTCGTCGCCGATCGGCTCCGGGCCGTGCAGGCCCAGCACGGCCCCGACGGGGTGGCCGTCTTCGGCGGCGGAGGACTGACCAACGAGAAGGCCTACCAGCTCGGCAAGTTCGCCCGGGTGGCGCTGGGCACCAGCCAGATCGACTACAACGGCCGCTGGTGCATGAGCTCGGCCGCCTCGGCCTCCACCCGCGCCTTCGGGATCGACCGCGGGCTGCCCTTCCCGCTGGCCGACGTCGAGCACGCCGAGGTCGTCGTGCTGGTCGGCTCCAACCTCGCCGAGACCATGCCGCCCGCGGCCCGGCACCTCGACCGCTGCCGCGAGAACGGCGGCTCGATCGTGGTGATCGATCCCCGCCGCACCGCCACCGCCGACCGCGCCGACCTGGTCCTGCAGCCGGTCCCCGGCACCGACCTGGCCCTGGCGCTGGGCCTGCTGCATCTGCTGATCGCGGGCGGGCACGTCGACGAGGCCTACGTCGCGGCGCGCACCACCGGGTTCGAGGCGGTGCGCGACGCCGCCGCGGCCTGGTGGCCCGAGCGGGTCGAGCGCGTCACGGGTGTCTCGGCCACCGAGCTGCGCGTCCTGGCCGCGCTGCTCGCGACCCACGAGCGCGTCATGGTGCTGACCGCCCGCGGCGCCGAGCAGCACGCGCAGGGCTCCGACACCGTGCTCGCCTGGATCGACGTCGCGCTGGCGTTGGGCATGCCCGGCAGGGAGTACGCCGGCTACGGCTGCCTGACCGGTCAGGGCAACGGCCAGGGCGGCCGCGAGCACGGCCAGAAGGCCGACCAGCTCCCGGGCTACCGGATGATCGACGACCCGGCCGCGCGCGCCCACGTCGCCGCGGTGTGGGGCGTGGAGCCGGACTCGCTCCCGGGCAGGGGCCGGTCGGCGTACGAGCTGCTGGACGCGCTGGGCACCCCCGAGGGTCCGAGGGCGATGCTCGTGCACGGCTCCAACATCGTGGTCTCCGCGCCACGGGCGACGCACGTGCAGGAGCGGCTGGAGTCGCTGGACCTGCTGGTCGTGTGCGACCTGGTGATGAGCGAGACCGCGGCGCTGGCCGACGTGGTGCTGCCGGTGACGCAGTGGGCCGAGGAGACCGGCACGATGACCAACCTCGAGGGGCGGGTGATCCTGCGCCAGCAGGCGCGGCCCGTGCCCGACGGAGTGCGCTCGGACCTCGACGTGGTCGCCGGGTTGGCCGAGCGGCTGGGCTCGCCGATCGCGTTCTCGACCGACCCCGAGGAGGTCTTCGCCGAGCTGGGGCGGGCCTCGGCGGGCGGGAAGGCGGACTACGCGGGCATCACCTACGACCGCATCCGCGACGAGCAGGGCGTCTTCTGGCCCTGCCCCGGGCCCGACCACCCGGGGACGCCGCGGCTCTTCGCCGACACCTTCGCCACCCCCGACGGCCGTGCGCGCTTCCACGCCGTCGAGCACCGTGGGCCCGCCGAGGTCGTCGACGAGGACTTCCCCGTGCACCTGACCACCGGCCGGGTGCTCGCGCAGTACCAGTCCGGCGCGCAGACCCGCCGCATCGCCGACCTGCCCGACGACGGCGCCTTCGCCGAGATGCACCCGTTGCTGGCCAGCCGGCTCGGTGTCGCCGACGGCATGCCGGTCACCGTCGCCACCCGGCGCGGCGAGATGCGCCTCCCGGCCCGCGTCACCACGACGATCCGCCCCGACACCGTCTTCGTCCCGTTCCACTGGCTCGGGGTGAACCGGCTGGTCAACGACGCCCTCGACCCCGCCAGCCGGATGCCGGAGTTCAAGGTGTGCGCGGCGCGAGTGGTGGCGGCATGAGTGCGTCGGCCCCGGGGTCTCGAGACGGCGCTGGCGCGCCTCCTCGACCGCCGGTCCGCGGCGCCGGCGCGCCTCCTCGACCGCCGGGCGTGTCCCCGCCGCTGGTTGAGGAAGGACGGAGTCCTGTCTCGAAACCGAGGCCCGGCGAGCGGCTGGTCGTCGTCGGGAACGGCATGGCCGCGACGCGCTTCGTGGAGGGGCTGGTCGCGGGCGGGTACGCCGGTCACGTGACCGTGCTCGGCGACGAGCCCGTGCCGGCGTACAACCGGATCCTGCTCTCGGCGGTCCTCGAGGGGACTCACGCGCCGGACGCGCTGACCCTGCGGTCACCCGAGTGGTACGACGAGCACGGCATCGACCTGCGGACCGGCACCCGGGTGCTCGCGGTCGACCGGGAGCACGGCGACGTGATGCTGGTCGACGGCACGCTGGTGCCCTTCGACCGGCTGGTGCTCGCCACCGGCTCGATTCCCACGCTGCCGCCGATCCGCGGGGTGGTGCGTCACGACGGGTCGCTGCACCCGCGGGTGCACGCCTTCCGCTCGCTGGCCGACTGCGACCGGCTGCTCGCGGCGGTCCCCACGGCCCGCCGGGCGGTGGTCGTGGGCGGCGGCCTGCTGGGGCTCCAGGTGGCGCGGGCCCTGTCGCTGCGCGGGGTGGCGACCGAGGTCGTGGAGGGCGGCGAGCACGTGCTGCACCGGCAGGTGTCGGCGCCGGCCGGGAAGATCCTGGCGCGCAGCCTGACCCGGCTCGGCACCACCGTCTACACCGGCGCCCGCGCGGTGCGGCTGCACGAGCAGGGCGACTGCGTCGGGCTGCAGCTCGACACCGGGTTCGTGCTCGACGCCGACCTGGTGGTGCTGACCGCCGGCGGGCGGCCGAGCACCGCGCTCGCCCGCGGCGCGGGGCTCGAGGTGCGCCGCGGCGTCGTGGTCGACGACCACCTGGCCTCGCCGACCGACCCGCGGGTCCACGCCCTCGGCGACTGCGCCGAGCACCGGGGCGTCACGACCGGGTTCGTGCCGCCCGCGTGGGAGCAGGCGCAGCTGCTGGCGGCGCGGCTGTGCGGTGCCGACGTCGTGCACGAGGGGTCCCGCTCGGTGGCCCGGCTGCGCGCGACCGACCTGGACGTGGCGGTGCTGGGCGACCCCGTCGGCGAGGCGGGCGAGGTCGTGGAGGTCTCCAATCCCGTGGCCGGCAAGCACTCCCGGCTCGTCGTCCGCGACGGGGTGATCGTGGCCGCCGCGCTGGTCGGCGACCTGTCCCGGGTCGGCCTGATCACCCAGCACTACGACCGCGGCACCGTGCTCGGCGTGCGCGAGCCGGGCGACCTGCTGCTGCCCGACCCGGTCGACACCCCGGCCGTGCTGCCCGACGAGGCCGAGGTGTGCGCGTGCGCGGGGGTGTCCGCCGGGGAGATCCGCGCGTGCGGGTCGCTCGAGGAGCTGCGCGAGACCACCCGCGCCACCACCGGCTGCGGCGGCTGCGCAGAGGTCTGCGCGACGCTCCTGGGCGACCGCGCTCGACTGGAGGGCGTGCGATGAACCAGGTTCACGCGTGGCCCTCCAGTCGTCGATCGGCCGCTCCGCCTCCCTCGGTCCGACTGTGGGCTCGTGAGGTCGGTGAGGCTGTGAGCCAGGTGTCACACGAGTCGTCACGAGGCGTGACGGTCGGGCAACCCCGGGGACGGAGCCTGGTGTCATGAGCCCCACGCACCGTCAACGGATCGTCGTCATCGGCCACGGGATGGTCGGTCACCGGTTCGTGCAGGCCGCGATCGAGCGCGGACTCACCGAGACCCACGACGTGGTCGTCCTCGGGGAGGAGCCGCGACCGGCGTACGACCGGGTGGCGCTGACCTCCTACTTCGCAGCCGACAGCGCCGACGAGCTCTCCCTCCTGCCGGGCGGGGAGTACGACGACCCGCGGGTGTCCCTGCGGCTGGCGACCGTCGCGTCGGCGATCGACCCGGCCGCGCGCACCGTGCGGCTGGCCGACGGCGGGGTGCTGGCCTACGACCAGCTCGTGCTCGCCACGGGGGCCGTTCCGTTCGTCCCGCCCGTCCCGGGCAGGGACCTCGCCGGCTGCTTCGTCTACCGCACCATCGAGGACCTCGACGCGATCCGGGCGGCATCGGAGCAGGCGACCGCCGGTGTCGTGATCGGCGGTGGGCTGCTCGGCCTCGAGGCCGCCAACGCCCTGGTGCAGCTCGGCCTGGAGACCCACGTCGTGGAGATGGCGCCGCGGCTGATGCCGGTCCAGCTCGACGACGCCGGCGGCGCCACGCTGGTGCGCCACATCGAGAAGCTCGGCGTCACCGTGCACACCGGGGTCGCCACCGACGCGATCACCGGCGAGCGCAACGTCGACGGGCTGCAGTTCAAGGACGGCGTCAGGGTCGACGCCCAGGTCGTGGTGTTCTCCGCCGGCATCCGCCCGCGTGACGCGCTGGCCCGCGAGGCCGGTCTCGAGGTCGCCGAGAGGGGCGGGGTGCTGGTCGACGAGCAGTGCCGCACCTCCGACCCGCGCATCCACGCGATCGGCGAGTGCGCCGCGCCGGGCGGCCGGATGTACGGCCTGGTCGCCCCCGGCTACGACATGGCCGAGGTCGCGGTCGACGCGCTGCTCGACGGCCCGGGCGCGTTCACCGGCGCCGACATGTCCACCAAGCTCAAGCTGCTCGGCGTCGACGTCGCCTCCTTCGGCGACGCGTTCGCGACGACCGAGGGCAGCCTGGAGCTCGTCTACTCCGACGCGGTCGCGGGGGTCTACAAGAAGCTCGTCGTCACCGAGGACGGCACCCGCCTGCTCGGCGGCATCCTGGTGGGCGACGCGGCGGCGTACGGCATCCTGCGGCCGATGGTCGCGAGCGGCATCCCGCTGCCCGAGAACCCCGAGGAGCTCATCCTCCCCGCCTCCCGCGGCGGCGCCGCGACCGGCGTCGCGGCGCTGCCCGACGAGGCGCAGGTCTGCTCGTGCAACAACGTCAGCAAGGGCGACATCCTCGACGCCGTCGAGGCCCACGACTGCGAGGACGTCGCGGCGGTCAAGAAGTGCACCACCGCCGGCACCACCTGCGGCTCGTGCGTGGGCACCGTCAAGGCGATCATCGAGGACCACTTCGCCAAGTCCGGCAAGGAGGTCAGCCGGGCGCTGTGCGAGCACTTCGCCCTGTCGCGCTCGGAGCTCTTCGAGGTCGTCGCGATCCACGGCTACCGCACCTTCGACCAGATCGTCGAGGCCCACGGCACCGGCCGCGGCTGCGACGTCTGCAAGCCGGCTGTCGCGAGCATCCTGGCCAGCCAGCTCAACGGGCACGTGCTATCCGAGGACAACCGCACCCTGCAGGACACCAACGACGCGTTCCTGGCCAACATCCAGCGCAACGGCACCTACTCCGTCGTCCCACGGATCCCAGGCGGCGAGATCACCCCGGAGAAGCTGATCGTGATCGGCGAGGTGGCCCGCGACTACGGGCTCTACACCAAGATCACCGGCGGTCAGCGCATCGACCTCTTCGGTGCCCGGATGGAGCAGCTGCCGGAGATCTGGAAGCGCCTGGTCGACGCGGGCTTCGAGTCCGGTCACGCCTACGGCAAGTCGCTGCGCACGGTGAAGTCGTGCGTGGGCTCGACGTGGTGCCGGTACGGCGTGCAGGACTCGGTCGGCATGGCGATCGCCCTGGAGCTGAGGTACCGCGGGCTGCGGTCGCCGCACAAGCTCAAGGGCGGCGTCTCCGGCTGCGCCCGCGAGTGCGCCGAGGCCCGGTCCAAGGACTTCGGGATCATCGCCACCGACAGGGGCTGGAACCTGTACGTCGGCGGCAACGGCGGCGCCACGCCCGTGCACGCGCGGCTGCTCGCCGGCGACCTCGACGACGAGACGCTGGTGCGCTACCTCGACCGCTACCTCATGTACTACATCCGCACCGCCGACCGGCTCCAGCGCACCGCCCCCTGGGTCGACTCCCTGGACGGCGGACTCGAGCGGCTCAGGGCTGTCGTGGTGGACGACGTGCTCGGGCTGGGCTCGGAGCTCGAGGCGTCGATGGAGCGCCACGTCGCGACGTACTTCGACGAGTGGAGGGCCACCATCGAGGACCCGGAGAAGCTGGCCCGGTTCGTCTCCTTCGTCAACGCCCCCGGCGTGCCCGACCCGCACATCACCTTCGAGACCGAGCGCGAGCAGATCAAGCCGGCCGATCCGGTGCCGCTGGGTGCCACGATCCCGGTGGGCGCCCCGGTGGGCGCCCCGGTGGTGGCCCCGGTGGTGTCGCAGTGACCGCCGTGGCCGAGCCGACGACCTGGGTCAGCGTGTGCGCGCTGAGCGCCATCGCCCGCGAGTCCGGCGTGGCGGCACTGGTGCACGGCGAGGCGGTGGCGGTCTTCCGCGACCACCGCGACGAGGTGCACGCTCTGTCCAACCTCGACCCCGCGACCGGTGCCTCGGTGCTGTCGCGCGGCATCGTGGGGACCCGCGGCGGCGTACCCTTCGTGGCATCGCCGATGCACAAGCAGCCCTACCGGCTCAGCGACGGCGTGTGCCTCGACGACGAGGCGGTGCGGGTGCCGACGTACGCCGTGCGCGTCGTCGACGGCACGGTCGAGGTCGGCCCCCGCAGGACCTGACCCGTGCCACCCCTGGAGGAGACCGTGACCGGACCGCTGGCCGGCTTCCACGTCGCGGTGACCGCCGCGCGGAAGGCCGACGAGCAGATCGCGCTGCTCGAGCGGCGCGGCGCCACGGTCGAGCACGCGCCCGCGCTGACCCTCGACCCGCACCGCGTGGACGAGGCGCGGCTGCGCGAGGCGACCGAGCGGGTGATCGCCGACCCGCCCGACATGTTCCTCGCGACGACCGGGATCGGGATGAAGGCGTGGGTCGCCGCGGCCGAGGGCTGGGGGCTGCGCGACCAGCTGGTCGCCGCGTTGTCGTCGGCCGAGATCCTGGCCCGCGGCCCGAAGTCGGTCGGCGCCCTGCGCCGCGCCGGGCTGCGCGAGCTGTGGGCGCCGGAGTCGGAGCTCTTCGAGGACGTGCTGGACCACCTGCGCGGCCGCGACCTGACCGGACGCCGCATCGTCGTGCAGGAGCACGGGCAGTCGCTGTCGATGGTGGCCCACGCGCTGCGTCGGCAGGGGGCCGAGGTCGAGAACGTCACCGTCTACCGGGTGATCTCCGCCGAGGACCCGGCGCCGATGTTCGCGATGGTCGAGCGGATCGCCGACGGAGAGGTCGACGCGGTCACCTTCACCTCCGCCCCGGCCGTGGCGACGATGATGGACTGCGCCGCGTCGGTGGGGCGCCGCGACGACCTGATCTCGGCCTTCCAGGCCGACGTGGTCGCCGTGTGCGTCGGCCCGGTCACCGCGGCCGCCTTCGAGATGTGGGGCGTCCCGTCGATCTACCCACCCGATCGGTCGCGGCTGGCTGCCATGGTGAAGCTCATGGAGACCGAGCTGCCCTCGCGCCGCTCCGGCCTGTCCGTCGACCTGGTCGGGGGCCGTCAGCTGCTGCTGCACGGTGAGCAGGTGCTGCTCGACGGGGTCGAGGTGAAGCTGTCGCCGGCCCCGCTGTCGGTGCTGCACGCCCTGGTCGCGAACCCCGGCAACGTCATCCCGCGCCCCGCCCTGCTGGCGATGCTGCCCTCGGGCACCGCCGCCTCCGAGCACGCGGTCGAGATGGCCGTCGCCCGGCTGCGGGCGGCGCTGGGCACCCGGTCCGTGCAGACGGTCGTGAAGCGGGGTTACCGGCTGGCGGTGGAGCGATGAGCGACCCCTCCCTCCCGTCGCTGGTGACCGTCGCGCACGGCACCCGCCGCGCCGGTGGCAACGAGATCGCCCGTCAGATCACCCGCGGCGCCGGTGTCGCGCTCGGGGTCGAGTCGACGGCGGCGTACGTCGAGCTGAGCGAGCCGCTGCTCGCCGACGTCGTCGCGGGGCTGGACTCGCCGGCCGTCGTGGTGCCGCTGCTGCTGTCGACCGGGTTCCACGTGCGCACCGACCTGCCGCGCGCCTGCGCCGATG
>JAYYWX010000107.1:0-82466 GCA_036341255.1 Actinomycetota bacterium
CGCCCCCCTCCGTGCCGAGCTCCTGTTCCACGTGCACCGCGAGGTGATCGAGCAGAGTGCGCACCCCGCCCCCCCCCCCCGTTGCCCCCCCCCCCCCGCCCCCCGCCCCCCCCCACCCCCCCCCCCCCCCCCCCCAGCCCCCCCCAACGCCCCCCCCACCCCACCCGCCCCCCCCCCGCCCCCCCCCCCCCGCCCCCCGCCCCCCCCCCCCCCCCCCCCCCCCCCCCCCCCCCCCCCCCCCCCCCCCCCCCCCCTCGGCCCGCTGGCGGTTCAGCTGTAGACGTGTGGCGCGAGGGTGCCGATGTCGCGCAGGTTGCGGTACTTCTCGCGGTAGTCCAGCCCGTAGCCGACGACGAACTCGTTGGGGATGTCCCAGCCGACGTACTTGACGTCGACGGGCATCTGCAGCGCCTCGGGCTTGCGGAGCAGGGTGGCGATCTGGACGCTCGCGGGGTTGCGGCTGGAGAGGTTGGAGGTCAGCCACGACAGGGTCAGGCCGGTGTCGATGATCTCGTCGACGATCACCACGTGACGCCCGGAGATGTCGGTGTCGAGGTCCTTGAGGATGCGCACGACGCCGCTGGACTTGGTGCCGGAGCCGTAGGAGCTGACCGCCATCCAGTCCATCTCGATGTGGCGGGAGAAGGAGCGGGCGAGGTCGGCCATCACCATCACCGCACCACGCAGGATGCCGACGATGAGCAGCTCCTCGCCCTCGTAGTCCCGCTCGATCTCCTCGGCCATCTCCTGCAGTCGCTGCTGGATCTGGGCCTCGGTGAACAGCACGTTGACGAGGTCGTTCTCCACGTGGGCAGAGTCCATGGCGAGCAGCCTACGGCCGGGCGACGGGCCGCAGGGAAGCGGGCGGGCCCGCTGTGCCCACGGTGACGCGGGGTCGGCCGGTCACCGGGCGTGCCGGGCCGACCTTGCCACGACGACCTCGACCTTCTTCGCCCGCGAGGGCTTGAGGCCCTCCTTGCCGGTGAAGAGCACCTTGAGGTGGTGGATGCCCTTCGGCAGCCGGCCCAGGTCGACCCTCACCGAGCCCTTGTCGGAGCGCTTGAGGCGCTGGTTGGCCAGGACCTTGCGGCCCTCGAGCACCTTCACGCGGCCGCCGTCCACCCGTGCCTTGCGGCTCCCCACCTTCACCTTCAGCTTCACGCGCTGCTTCGGCGCCACCACGGGGTCGACCACGGACGCCGCGGTCGTCGTGGGCCAGTCGCGCAGCTCGAGCGTGATCGGCCCGAGGCTGGTCGGGGCTTTGTGGCGGGCGGTCACGTCGGCGAGGAGGCCTGCGTCGTACCCGCGCTTGACCAGCGCGACGTCGTACGTGCCGGGGTCGACGTGGAGGTAGAAGTAGCCGTGCTGCACGCCGTCGGGACGGTCGCTGGCGTAGGTGAGCGCCGACGCGACCGGCTCGCCCGTCCTGACGTCGAGGGCCTGGACCGCGACGTCGTCGATGCCCCGACCGGAGGAGTCGACCGCGACGCCCTGGATGAGGGCCGCCTTCTCGACCACCGCCGGCACGTCGTCGTGGTCGCCGTGGTCGTCGTCGGCGTCGCGGGCCGAGGCAGTGGCGGGCACCAGCAGGGCCGGGAGGAGGAGCGACAGCAGTGCCAGACGCGTCGGGCGGGTGGTGCGGTGCATCAGGGACCTCGTCTTCTCTCGTCGACCGCGGCACGGTCGTCCCCCACGACGATGGTCGGCCTCCGGGGGTCGCTCCTGAGCGTGAACCGGTCACTCTTTGCCCGATCGCCGGCGCGATGGCCCGAACGGGTCATGCCGGTCGGACCGAGGGGGGCAGGGCACGGCAACGCCGGCCCGACCATGCAGGTCGGACCGGCGTCACCGGTGAGTCGGGGTCGGGCACCCCGTCTCAGAGCAGGGTGGGCAAAGGCCGGCCCCCACCGGTCCGCTCGCCCTTGTCCTTGCTCTTGTTCTTGCCCTTCCCCTTCTTGCCCTTCGACTTCTTGGTGACCTTGAGGGTCCCCGCGTCGTCGGAGGAGGCGAGGGTGGCGTCGTCACCGGAGTAGTCGACGCTGACCTCGTGCTTGCCGGGCTTGAGCTTCGGCAGCCGGATCTTCAGCGTGCCGTTGTCGGCCTCGGTGAGGTCGACCTCGACGCTCTTCTTCCCGGCCGTGACCGTCACGGTGCCGGTGGGAGCCGACTCCGCCGCGGAGGTGATCTTGACCTTCACCTGCCCACGGTTGCCCTGCTTGACCTTCCTACCGAGGAGTCGGGCCTTGGTGACCGACTCGACCGGCTCGACCACCTCGGGCTCGTCCGGCACCGCGACACCCTCCGACGTCGCCGAGCCGTCCTCGTGGCCGTCCTTCGACGCGGTGACCTCCGCGGCGAGCTCGGTGCCGAGGTCGCCCTCGGTGACGACGTACGTCGCCTCCGTGGCGCCCTCGATCGCCTCGCCGTCACGCAGCCACTGGTAGCCGAAGGTCAGGTCCTCCAGGTCCCACTCGCCGTCGGAGACCGTGAGGGTCTCGCCCAGCTCGGGGGTGCCGGTGACCTCGGGAGCAGCGCTGTTCTGCGGCGCTGCACCCTTGTCGACCGTCACCGGGTCAGAGGTCGACGAGCCCGGGTTGTGACCGGACTTGGTCGCGGTGACCTTGACCCTGACCTGCTTGCCGAGGTCGGCGACGACCGGGGCGTACTCCGCCGCGGTGGCGCCCTCGATGGGCTCCCCGTCGCGCAGCCACTGGTAGGCGAAGGTCAGAGCCGTGGTGCTCCACGTGCCTTCGCTGGCGGCGAGGGCCCCGCCCACCACGGCGTCACCGGTGATGGCCGGCTTGGCCGTGTTGGTGATGGTCGGCGTGGGGGTGGGGTTGCCACCGCCACCGCCACCGCCACCGCCACCGGGGTTGGGCGTGACGACTGCGCCGCCACCGGTGGCCGGGGTGGTGAAGGCGGTGAAGCCGACCACGGCGCCCGACCCGTTCTCCTGGGCGTAGTCCGGGCGCTGGGCCGTGACCCGGGCCGTCACGCTGTGACCGGCGTCCTCGGCGACCAGGGTGTAGCTGTTCCCGGTGGCACCGGCGATCGGATCGCCGTCGCGGAGCCACTGGATGCCGGTCTGACGGATCCCGTGGGCCCATGCGCCATTGGTCAGCTGCAGGACCCGACCCACCTCGCGCACACCACTCACGGCCGGCACCGTCGTCGGCGTCGGCAGCGTCGCGCCGTCGCACTCGGTCTTGATCAACAGATCGATGCGGATCGGTGGCACGGACATGGTGGGCGTGGTGGCCACCGCACACGGCGCGCCCCCGCTCGAGGCTCGGGTGACGGACACCCGGTAGTCCCCTGCTGCGACGTCCCAGCGGAAGAACCCCGTGCCGTCGGTCAGCGACGGGTTCCGGACGTTGACCGCCGGATCCATGACAGCAGCGTCGCGGTCCGCCACCGGGGCGAAGTTCCCGGCCCCCGGTGTCGAGCGGAGCAACGTCACCTCGGCCCCCGCGATGGTGCGACCGAACTGATCGGTGACGTACCCGCTGGGGTCGATGTAGATCGTGAAGCGGATCGGGCTGCCGCAGACGAAGTTCGTCTCGATCGTGGCATGGCCAGAACTGGTCAACTCCGGGATCCGCACCGTGTACGCCACGGTGCGAGGGTCGGAGCCCGGCTCCTCGGCGGCGTCGCCGGTTCGCACTTCGCCGGTCATGGGGGTGGCCCCGTTGCTGAAGGTGACCGTCCACGCCGGGTTGTCCACCGGGGTGCACCCGGTGGCAGTGAAGGGCGTCAGCGGCGACCCGATGAATCCCATCGGCGTCGACTCGCTGCCCTGCCCACGCTTCGGGGTGTTGTCAGGGAACCTGACAGCCGGCGGCGTGGGCTGAACGCCTTCGAGCTTGACCGTCGTCACCACGGCTTCGCTGCCGTTGGTGACACGGACGCTCCTCGACGCTCCCAACAGGGCACCCGAGAAGGGAGACACGGAGACCTGGTAGTCGATGCCGGCCTGGCTGGAGGGCACCTCGGATTCGAACGTCCCGTTGCGGACGGTCGTGGAGTAGCAGTTGTTCGCGGAACAGAGCCACACGGAGGCCTCGGTAACAGGGTCGTCCTCGTCACCCTCGTCAGGTCCGTCCGCCTTGGTGACGTCCACCCGCAGCAGTCGCGTGCGCTCGTCGGCACCCTTGATCCGCGACGCGTAGGCGTACGCGTAGGCAGGGGAGTAGCCGGCCTTGGTGGCGACGATCTCCACATAGAGCCACGCACCCACGTCACCGACCGCCGGAGTGAACGTCGACCCCGCCCGTGTGAGTCGAGCATCATTCACGGTGAGCTGCGCTCCGTTGACGTACCAGCGGTAGCTGACCTCGTCGGGCACCTCGTTCCAAGCAACACCGGCAGGAGTGACGGCCCGACCCTGGGTCGGGACGCTCGAGAAGACGGGGGAGCCGGTCGCTACGAGCTCAGGCGCGCCTCGGACTTCATCCGTCATCTCGCTCTGAGTCCTCGCCAACCTGGTTCCCCGGGCCGAGCGTGCGGTCTCCACGACCAAGACGCGAGCACCCTCACTCCACGACGGCAGGACGACGTCCGTACCTGGACCGCGTGCGAACGACGTGCGTGAGGTGCAGTCGTCGACGCGTCCGCAGGCGTAGCTGAAGACCGCGAACCATTCGAAGTTGCGGCTCGCCACGACCGACTCGTCCGAGTACTCGGCCTGGTCGACTGTGACCACATCACCCTCGGTGAGATCGGCGGTAGGACGAATTGCCGGTGGTTCGACGACGCCCACCTTCTGGGACGCCAGCTTGAATGCCCGGAGGAACTGCACCTCGTCCGCGGCGACGGACACCGGGCCCACCTCGAGCGCCTCGCCGCTCTGACCGTCCGGCGGGAACACCCTGACCACGTAGTCGCCGGGCGGTACGTACAGGGCGTAGACCCCGTTCTTGTAGCCGTAGCCGCCGTACGTCAGCGAGGACGCTGCGACGGCGCCGCCGTCGGCTGGGACGGCCTGCACGAGCGCATCGCCCACGTACCGACGAGAGCCAGCTCGCTTGACGACTCCCCACAGCACCGACTGGCCCGGCTCCGCCACCGGCACGGCCCGGACTTGGACCTCCTGCTTCGTCCGACCGTCGCCACCATGCCGGAACCGGGTCGTCAACGTCTCGAACCCGAGCTTGGAGACGACCATGTCGTAGTAGCCCTTGGCCAAGTCACCTCGGAAGAACGCCTGTCCCTTGTTGCCCGTGACCTGCATGAGGGGCTCGCCCCCCGGGGTCATGAGGCGCACTTCGGCGCCGGGCACGTCCTGGCGACGGGTGTCCACAACTCTCACCCGGATGCCGAGCGGGTAGTTGAGGCGCTGGTACCCGAGGTTTCGAACTTCATTCGCACCGACCTGCACCGACTCGAACTCGACGCTTTCTCGATCGAGCCGACGCGGCGGGGTCACCCGAACCATGTAGTCACCGGGAGGTACGTAGAGCGCGAACACGCCGTTCCGGTATCCGTACTCGCCGTACGTCCTCGATGTCGCGACCGCGTCACCACCGTCGACCGGGAAGGCCTGCACCACCGCGTCACCCAGATAGCGGCGGCCTCCGGCGGCACCGACGACGCCCCAGATGACCGACTGACCAGTCTCCGCGACAGGCGCGGGATCCAGGTAGAAGACCCGCTTGGCCCGCCCGTCCTGCCGGACCTTGATGGACGTCGTCCGGGAGTCGAAGCCGACCTTGCTCACAGACAACTGGTACCTGCCGGGAGCGGTCGCCTCGCTGAAGAAGACCCGTCCATCCGATCCCGTCTCGGACTCGCGCACGGTGGCACCGGGCTCTGGTCCGACCAGACGAACACTGACGCCCTCAACGCGGTCACGCGACCGCCTGTCAATGGCTCGGACGAGCACGCCGGGCGGGCGCGGCAGGCTCACCAGCCCCTGGAAGGAGACCTCGTCCGCCGCCACGGTGACCCCTTGGAGAACGAAGTCGCTGCGGTCCATGGACGGAGGAGACGACACCACCACCCGATAGGTCCCCGCCGGCACGTAGAGGGCGAAGACACCACCCCGATAGCCATAGCCACCGTAGGTGACGGAGGTCGCCGCAGCCTCGGACTCGTCCTGGACCGCGAAGGCCTGGACGGTCAGGTTCTGCGGGAACCGACGATCGCCGGCGCGACTGACGACGCCCCAGATCACCGCCTGGCCGGCGTCGGGGACCGGAGCGGGGCTGAGGTAGACCGTGGCCTTCTTGCGGCCACCCTCGAACCGGACCCGAGATACCTCGGTCTGATAGCCGATCCCACTCACCACCAGGCGGTGCCGACCCGATTCCGGGACATCGGCGAAGTTGAGTCGCCCGGCACGCGTCACTCCGGAGCCGAGCAGAGCACCGCGTCGGTTGGTCAGATCGACTCGAGCGCCGTCGACCCGCTGACCACTGAGGTCGAACACCCGGACCAGAAGCCCGGGACGATAGGGAAGCGAGAGCTCACCCTTGAAGAAGACCTGATCCGGGGACACGGTGACCGGACCGACTTCAAGGTCTGCGTGCTGCGCACCATCGGGGGCGGTCACCCGTAGGTCGTAGGTTCCCGCAGGCACGTACAGGGCGAAGACGCCGTTCCTGTAGCCGTACCCGCCGTAGGTCAGGGACGTAGCCACTGCCGCTCCGTCGCCATCGACCGCGAAGGCCTGGACCTCGACGTCGCCCAGCAGGCGCGGGTCTCCGTCCTTGCGCACCAAGCCCCAGATGACCGACTCGCCTTCAGCGGGAACGGGGGCGGTCGGAGGACCTGTCGGTCCATCGCTGGGACCGTCGCTCGGCACAGGCTCCTCGCTGGGCCCGTCGCTGGGCCCGTCGGTCGGCCCGTCGGTCGGCCCGTCGGTCGGCCCGCCAGTGGGGTGCGGCGCCAGGAGCACGTCGCCCATCGACCTGACGTCGAGGGACTCGAAGGACTCGCTCGGGTAGCGCGCCCCGGCGAGGTCGGGGGCGACCCCCATGGGCTCGAAGAAGAGATCGAAGGCTCCCGGCGGCACCTGCAGCTCGAAGTACCCGGACGGCTCCTGCTCCGATTCGTCGCCGGAGATGTCCTCGACGATCACCTCATCAGTGGCGGGGTCGAGCGCCTGAACTCTCACGCCGTTGAGGTACGCATCGGTGCTCGAGCTCTTCACCTGCCCGAACACCACTGCCACCCCCTCCACCGGGCTCGGCTGTGACTCGGGCTTCGGCGACGCAGCGACCGTGGACGGCTGCAGGGCCAGCCCCAGTCCCAGGAGAAGCGCCAGGAAGGCTACGAGCAGGCTCGACGAGAGCCTGCGTGCTGACAAGGACATGGGGCACCTTTCGCGGCGCTCGACGCGCTGGGCGGGGGACGGAACGAGACGCGCGAAAGTAAAGAGAGTGCTAGGACCTACGGGCTAGTTCGCGAAGCACGGATGGCCCATTCGGACTAGACGGGGTCATAGACCACCCAAGGTAAAATGATCAGTGCGTAGTCCGGGCGGTACCCCGCTCGGTATCCGCCGGCGCCACCTCGACCCGCCCCTCGCGACGCACTCCCCGCAGGTGCCCCGGCAGGTCGATCCACTGCTGGCCGCGCCAGGCGGTGACGAGCGCGTCGAGCGCGAGGACGTGCTCGTGGAACAGCTCGGCGGGCGGGGCGCCGGCGTCGAGGGCGAGACGACGCAGCAGCCGGGTGCGGATCGCGGGGGGCAGCTGCTCGAGGTCCGCCACGGGGAGGCCCGGAGCACCGGAAGGATGCGCCGGCTCGGCCACAAGGCGGTCGTAGTGGTGGTCGGCGAGGTCGTCGAGGCAGTCGGCGTCGGTGCGCAGCTGCTGCGCCGTACGGGCCAGGGCGGCGGCGACGCCGGGGCCGAGGTGCTCCTCGAGAGCCGGTAGGACCGCCCGGCGCACGCGGACCCGGGCGTAGCCGGGGTCGGAGTTGTGCGGGTCGTCCCAGGCGTCGAGGCCCAGCACCTGACAGGCGGTGACGGTGTCGTCGCGCGGCAGGTCCAGGAACGGCCGCCGATACACGTCGAAGGCCCGGCGCATCCCGGCCAGCGAGCGGGCGCCGGAGCCCCGGGCCAACCCGAGCAGGACGGTCTCGGCCTGGTCGTCACGCGTGTGCCCGAGCAGTACGACGCCGGCGGCCGTGTGCTCGGCCACCCGGTCGAGCACGGCGTACCGGGCCCTGCGGGCCGCCGCCTCGGGCCCGAGCCCGCCCGGCTCCACCGTGACCCGGGCGGCAAGGGTCTCGTCGACGCCGATGTCGGCCATCTGCTCGACCACGCGGGCGGCCTGGGCCTGCGAGCCGTCCTGCATCCCGTGGTCGACGGTCGCGCCGACGACCCGCCAGCCCCCGGCGCGCGCCTCGTGGACCGTCGCCGCCACCAGGGCGAGCGAGTCCGGGCCGCCCGAACACGCCACCACGACGGTGGAGCCCGACGGCAGGTCGGCCAGGCAGCGGCGTACCGCCAACCGGGTCGCGGCGACGGAGGGGTGCGGACCGGCCATGGGGACGCTGCGTCAGAGGACGCGCGAGACCCAGGCGTCCGGGTCGGCGATCTCGGCCTTGGTCGGGAGGTTCTCCGGCCCGGCGAAGATCGCGTTGAACTCCGCCATCCCCGCCTTGTCGACGACGTGCCGGACGAAGACGGCACCGTCGCGGTACTGCGCCATCTTGGCCTCCAGCCCGAGCAGCCGACGCAGCAGCCGATCGAGGGTGCCGACGCCCTTGCGGCGCTCGGTGAACTGCCGGCGGATCTCCGCGACCGTCGGGATGACGGTCGGCCCCACGCCGTCCATCACCACGTCGGCGTGCCCCTCGAGCAGCGACATCACGCCCGTCACCTGGTCGAGGACCTCGCGCTGGGCGGGGGTGGAGAGCAGCTCCATGATCGAGCCCGAGCCGCCGTCACCCGAGCGCCGCGCCTTCAACGCCTCCACCACGCGGCCGAGACCGTCCTCGACCAGCTCGCGGGAGTCCATGGTGCCGGCCAGGTCGCCGACCAGGGAGTGGATGTGGTCGCGCATCCACGGCACCGCCGTGAACTGCACCCGGTGGGTCTCCTCGTGCAGGCACACCCACAGCCGGAAGTCGTGCGGGTCGACCCCGAGCTCGCGCTCGACGTGGACGATGTTGGGCGCCACCAGCAGCAGCCGCCCCGACGGCTCGTGGAACGGGTCGAACTGGCCCAGCACCTTGCTGGACAGGAAGCCCAGCAGTCCACCGACCTCGGCGCCGGTGACGCGGCGACCGATCGCCAGCGAGAGTCCCGAGGGCGGCTTGCGCTCCGACAGCTTCTCCGCGATCGGCGAGAGGATCGTGCGGAAGCCCTCGGCGTTGGCCTTCACCCAGCCCGGCCGGTCGACGACCAGCACCGGTGCGGTGCCGTCACCGCCGTCGAGGCCGGTGAACTCGCGCACCAGCGGCGTCGAGCGCTCCGCGCCTGCGCGCAGCTCGGTGACTGCGTCGGCGGCCTCGGCCCACGACACCTTCGGACCCTCCCCCGCGAGCCTGGAGCCGAGGGAGACCGCGAGGTCCCAGTCGACCATGTCCGGGGCGGTGGCCGAGGCGGCTGGCGCAGTCATGGCAGCGAACCTATCCGGCGCGGCCACACCGACACACCGCCAGCGCGGCCGCCGCCCGGTCCAGCACCGCCTCGGCGGTCTCGTCGTCGGCCTCGGGGATCCGGTCGGCCATCAGGGCGAACACCATCGGCGTCCCGTCGCGCGCGACGACCACCCCGGCCAGGCTGCGCACCCCGCGCAGGGTGCCGGTCTTCGCGCGCACCCGCCCCACGGCGGCCTGCGGGGCGTCGTCGAAGCGGACGGTCAGCGACCCGCTGAAGCCCGCGACGGGCAGCCCCGGGAACAGCCCACGCACCGGGTCCGACGGCTCCGACGCGGCAGCCACCTGCAGCAGCCCGACCAGCGTCGCGGGCGCGATCAGGTTGTCACGGGACAGGCCGCTGCCGTCGCGCAGCCGCCGCGGGACGGGCACCCCGAGCTCCTCGAGCACGGCCCGCACACCTGCGACACCGTCCTTGGTCGAGCCCGCTCCCCCGGTGGCCAGCCCGATATGCCGCAGCAGCACCTCGGAGGTCTCGTTGTCGCTGACCTGGAGCAGCCGGTCGACCAGCTCGCCGACCGGCGCGGACTCGACCTGCGCCACCGGCTGCGCGCCCTCGGGGGCGGCGGCCTCGCGGGGCACGCCGACGATGCGGATGCCCCGCTGGCGCAGCAGCGCCGCGAAGGAGTCGGCAGCGGCGTACGACGGGTCCAGCGAGCGCCCGGGGCCGTCGGCCGGCCGCCCGTCGTCGACCATCAGCGCGGTGATCGGCGCGACGACGTCGTCGCGGTAGGTGTCGGGCCAGGTCGGGTTCCACGCAGGGCCGGAGAACAGCCCGTCGTCGTAGCCGAGCCGGATGCTGCGCAGCCCGCGCTCCCTCAGCGCCCGCGCGGTGCGCCGGGCGAGGGTCGCGAGGTCGGCGCGGTCCGGCTCGGCGTCGGCGTCGGGGCGTCGCTCGAGGAAGGGGTCGCCGCCGCCGACGAGCACCGCGTCGCGGCCCTCGAGGACGACGCGGGTGGCGAAGGTGGTGCCCGGCTCGAGGGCGTGCAGGGCAGCGACCGCCGTCACGAGCTTGGTGGTGGAGGCGGGGATGGCCGCGCCGCCGGAGGAGTACGCCGCTGGGCCGGTGAGCCCGGCGACCGCCACCGACACCCGACCACCCAGCACCTGCTGGCCGAGCGGTCCAGCCAGCGTGCGGCGCACCTGCGCCGGGCTGACCTCCCGTGCGCCGAGCGCGAGCGCGGGCGCGGCCGGCGGCTCGACGTCGGGCAGCACCAGCCCGTCCGGCGGCGGCACCTGCGCCGGGTCGGTGCCCGGGTCGGGCTCCTCGACGCCACGCAGGTCGTCGACCCAGCCCCGCACGGTGCTCTCCACCTGGTCACGAGCATCGGGCTCGGCCACGACCACGCCGCCGGCCGCGACCAGCGCCACGATCGGCACGGCCCACAGCAGGCGGCGGGCGCCCCGGGGTGGGCTCGTGTCTCGTCGTCCCACGCTGCCCTCCCCTGCACTCGCCTCGTCGGTCCTGGCTCCCGGCCCCCGCACCGGGTCGGGGCCCGGCCGTGCACATTGTGCGCGACCGGGCCCCGGCTCCGACGGGCGACCGACGGGCAGTCGACGGGCAGCGGGGTTAGCGCCGCCTGACCCGCAGGGTCTTCCGGACCGTCCTGGCCTTCTCGACCAGGTCGTCACCGGCGTACCTCACGAGCAGGAGGTACTTCCCCGTCCGCACCTTCGGCAGCTTGACCCGCACCACCGGACGGTCGCCCTCGGCGAGGACCACCGACGTCTTGACCCGCTTGCCCTTGGTGGAGCCCTTCGGCTTGAGCAGCAGCGTCACCGCACCCGTGGGGGCGGCGGCACCCTCGGCCCGGACCTTCACGGTGACCTTCGGCTTCGCGCGCTCGCGCAGCTTCTTGGGCGTGACCTTGACCTCCAGGCTGGAGGGGCTGGTGAGCGCACCCGCGGCGACGTCGACCCAGGTCGGGTCGAAGCGGACGACCTCGCCGGTGCCGTTCTCCTGGACGTAGTCGGGGCGGATCGCCTGGACCCGCGCGACCACCTCGGCGCCGAGGTCGGCCTCGGTCACCTCGTACGTCGAGCCGGTGCCGACCGCCTCGCCGTTGCGCAGCCACACCGTGCGCATCGGCACGAACGGCTCGGGCCACTCACCCTCGGTGACGCTCAGGGTCTCGCCCACCGCCAGCGTGCCGGTCAGCTCCGGCGCGGTGGTCGGCTCGGGGCGGTCGAGCCCCAGGCACCGGGTCCGCAGCACCAGGTCGATCCGCTCCGGCGGCACCGTCATCGGGTCGGTCGTGAACACCTCGCAGTCGCCCTCGGAGTCCAGGCCGGGCGACACCCGCACCTGGTAGTCCCCCGGGGTGACGTCCCACCGGAAGAACCCGATGCCGTCGGTGACCGACGGGTTCGCGGTGTTGATGCTCGGGTCCATCACGCTGGTGTCGCCGTCGGCCACCGGCAGGAACGCGGTGACGCCGGTGCCGTCGTCGCCTGCCTTGAGCAGCGTCACGTCCATCCCGGGCAGCGGCCGGCCGAACTGGTCGGTCACGATGCCGCTGGGGTCGATGTAGAGCGTGAAGTCGAAGGTCTCGTCGTCAGCGCAGTCGCGGAGCAGCGTCGTGACGACCTGCGCCCACCCCGTCGAGCTGAAGCCCGGGATCTCACCGACGTACACGCCCGGCTCGGTCTCCGTCAGCGGCCCCTCCATCGAGGGGTCGCCGTTGGCGAAGACCACCCGCCACACGCGGCCGGTCAGGCCGGTGCACCCGCGCAGCGTCAGGGTCTGGGGGTCCCGGTAGTAGACGCTCGGGACCTCGGTGTCCGCGATGCCGTCCCCGTCGGTGTCGATCTCCCTGCTGCCGGCGTCGGAGAGGCCGATGTCGGGGTCGAGTGGCGTGGGGGCGTCGAGCTCCACGGTCAGCTCGGTGGTCTGCCCGCCCGTCAGGGTGACCGATCCGTGGTGCTCGATCAGCGACGCTCCGGGGTAGACCTTCAGCGAGAACTCGGTGCCGCTCGTGGAGGCAGGCGCCGTGATCGTCGTGGTGCCGTCCTCGGCGTAGGAGCTCAGGCAGGTGAACGCGCTGCAGATCACCACGTTCGCGGCCGTCCGGACCAGGGGGTCGTCGGACCGCACGACCCGGATGTCGAGCACCGCCTCGTCCTCGTCCGCCGGTCGGACCTTCCCCAGCGGCACCGTGGTGCGACCGTCGGAGTACCCGTCCTTCGTGCCGTGGACGCGTGCGCTCAGGTAGCCACCGACCTGCGCGTCCCCCGGGGTGTAGGTCGGGGCGTCGGCCACCTCGACGCCGTCCACGAGCCAGGTGACCTGGGTGTCCACGTCGGTGATCGGCTCGGTCTGGGGGTAGGCCTGCCACCTGAGGGTGTCCAGGCCCGTCTCGGTCCCTGCGCGAGGCACGGGTCGCGAGTCGAGCCGGGCCACGAGCATCGGTCTGGCCGCGACGGGACCGACCGGGTCGGAGGCTGCCGTCACCGACGTACGCCGGTCCGCCGAGAGCGTCTGCTCCACCTCGACGTAGTAGCCGGCCGCCCAGTCCGGGAGCACGAACGTCTCGCTGTCGGACTGCACCTGGCGCCTGACGCCGACGCTGCGCCAGCGCACGAACCACGTGGTCGTGACGTCGACGTCACGGGGGTCGACGCCATCGGCGAGGTCGAAGCCCGCCGGGTCCACGGTGAGGGTCTCCCCGACCTTCGGGGTGCCGAGGATCCCGGGCGGCGCGGTCACGGTGCCCGCCGGCAGGCCGAGGGTGACCTCGGCGAGGTGCGAGAACTTCGAGGGGACGCGGCCCGGCTGGATCGCGATGATGCGCACTCCCACGCGGTCGCCGTCCCGGAGCCGGTCGTGCTCGAGACCACGCAGCTCCATCGAGGGATCCAGCAGAAAGTCGCCCGTTCCGACGCGCGATGTCTGGAACACCCCGTTCACGTACCAGTACACCTCGTACTCGGTGTCCGCCGGCAGCACACCGACGGAGGCGGGGTCGACACTCAGCGTCTCACCCAGGGCCGGGACCCCTGACAGGGCGGGCACCTCGGGGACCACCAGTGGGGGCGCTAGCGTGCCGTACACCGAGCGGGTGAGCACTGCATCCTCGTGGCCGGCTCGTCGGGCCGTCACCGTGACCCGTAGACCGCCGTTGGCGAACAGTCGAGCACCTGGGCTGATGGTGGCGACGGCGTGCTCGATGTACACCGAGGACGCCGACCCGTTCGGCATGTCGGCGTACTCACCCGACGGGGAGATGCTCTCCCAGCGGTACGACACCGAGTCCGGCTCAAGGTCCCAGTCGAAGGCCGCCACGGACACAGTCCCGAACCTCTCGACCCGGCCAGTGAGGGGGATCACACCGTCGAGCAGGGGCACCGGGGCCGCCGCCGGGGTGATCGTCAGCGGCGCGGAGGTCGCTGTGCTGTCGTCGGCACCGGGTCGTGACGCGCGGACCTCGAGCACCAGGTCGTGGTCGACGTCGTCGGCGACCGGCGTGTAGGTCGGGCCGGTGGCGCCGGGGATCGGCGAGCCGTCCCGCAGCCAACGCCGGCTGAAGGAGAGGTCGCTGCCGCCGGCCGTGCCGGTGCTCACCCACTCCCCGTCGGTGCCGGTCAGCTCCTCGCCGAAGACCCCCGACCCGCTGATCGTCGGCGGGCTGGTCGCCTCCGCCGCGACCGGCCGGTAGACGGTGACCGGGTCGGAGGTGGCCACCACGTCGTCGGCGCCGGCTCGGGAGACCGTCACCCGGAAGGTGATCTGGGACCCGACGTCGCCGGAGCCCGGCGTGTAGGACTCACCGGTCGCGCCGTCGACGGGCGAGCCGTCCCGCAGCCACTGACGGGCGAAGGTGAGGTCGCTGCCGTCGCCCCCGCCGCCGCTGGTCCACGAGCCGTCGTCGCCGAACAGCGTGCCGCCGACCTCACCGGAGCCGGAGATCGACGGGCGTACGTCGTTGGTCGCCGCCCGCTCGTCGGTGACCGTCACCGGGTCCGAGGTCGCGACGACCGGGTCCGCGTCGGGTCGGCCGGCGACGACCTGGAAGGTCAGCTCGTGGCCGAGGTCGGCCTCGACGGGCGTGTACGTCGACCCGGTCTCGCCCGGGATCGGCGAGCCGTCCTTCAACCACTGGCGGTCGAAGGTCAGGTCGCTGCCGTCCGGCTCACCGGTCGAGGTCCAGTCCCCGTCGTGGCCCGTGAGCTCCTCGCCCACCACGCCGGACCCGGTGATCGACGGCGGCTCGGTGTTCTCCGCCGCCGGCTCGGGCTCCTCGACGAGGATGGTCACCTCGCCGATCGCGAAGCCGCCGTGCCCGTCGGAGAGCAGGTAGCGGAAGTAGTCCGAGAGCGAGCCGGGGGACGGCGTGTAGTCGCACGTGGCGGTGCCGCAGGTCACCGTGCCGCCCCAGCCCTGCTCGACCCAGGCGATCTCCAGGCCCGTGGACGGCACGCTGCCGTCGGGGGCGTCGTTGAGGGTGACGAGGAGCGTGGAGGTCTCCCCCGGCGGCACGGTGTAGGTGTCCTCGCCCGCGTGCGGAGCCCGCATCGGGGTGCCGCCGAGACCGGAGAAGCCGAGCAGGTAGGTCACCGGGGTGCCCTCGCTAGGGCCCTCGGGGTCGGAGTTCTGGCCCAGCGCGTACGCCTCGGCGTCGAGGGCGTAGAGCGCCTCGAGCGCGAGGGACTCCTGCGGCGCCGCGCCGTAGTAGAGGGTGAACACCTTGCTGCCGCCCGCCGGGAGGCCGCCGAGCGCGAGGTCGGCCTTGACGCCGAGGTCACCGGGGCCGGCGTCGAGGACGTCGCCCTCCGCACTGATGAAGCTCGGGCCGTCCGCGGCCGACGGCGTCGCGAAGCCGTCGTCGCTGAGGTGGGCGAGCGTGGTGGTGCTGCCCGTCTGCAGCGTGACGACCTCGTTCCCGCCCGTCGGCTCGACGTCGAGGTCCGCGACCCGGCGGTAGTTGACGTCCGTGCCCACGCCCGAGGTGTTCTCGATCTCGACGTCGACGGCGTAGACCCCCTCCTGCGAGGTCGGCCGGTAGAAGTGCGTGACCTCGAGGACCCCGCCGACGTCCACGACGGACCTGACCGTCTGGTCGCTCCCGTCGGTCCCCTGGCCCACGGTGAACTCGACCAGCGTCAGGCCGTCGCTGCTGCCGCCGGCGACCTTCCCCTCGGTGCTGGACTCGGTGTGCACGACGCCCCAGCCCTCGGAGGGTGCCCCGTTGCCCGTGGCCCCGGCGAGCCCGTCGCTGGGCGTGCTCCCGGCGTACCCGAAGGCCAGGCCGGTGCCCAGCGCCTCCGGGTCGAGGTTGCCGAAGCAGCCGACGCCGAGCGAGATCGGCTCCTTGCCGACGACGGCACCGTCGGTGCACGTCGCGGCCGCCAGCGCCGGCGCGGCCAGCGGCCCGGTCAGCGGGGCGACCACGAGGGTGCCGAGCAGCATCGCGGTGGAGACCGGTGCGGCGAGGAGGGAGCGCACGCGTGGCGTGCGCGCGCGGGCGGGCGAAGGCGTCATGGGGGACCTCGGGGAGTGGGACGTCGTCGGCGTACGGCCTTCGGACCCTAGGAAGAGGTCTCTTCACCCCGCGAGGGCCGAGCGGGGATCTGGTCGTGATCTGGCCCGGTCGAGGGATGGTCCAGACGACCCGATCGGGCCATGGGTGTCCTCCGAAGTCGTCAGGCGGACGTGGGGCGAGCCCCGCTAGGCGCGCGCGGCGATGCTCGACCCGGAGTGGCGTGCGTCACGTCGGCGGTCCGAGGGCTGCTCCCCCTGCGCGTTTCGCTGCGATGTGCGCGAGACTGTCCCCGGCTCCCGGGGCGGGGGCACGCCCGGACGCGCCGCGCGGCGGGTGGACACACAAGCAGACCGCGGCCGGACGACCCGGTCACGACACGGAGGCAGACGTGCTCGAGTTCGACGTCCTGGTGGAGATCCCCAAGGGGGAGCGCAACAAGTACGAGGTCGACCACGAGTCCGGGCGACTGCGCCTGGACCGGACCCTGTTCACCTCCACGCAGTACCCCGCCGACTACGGCTACATCGAGGACACCCTCGGCCAGGACGGCGACCCGCTCGACGCGCTGGTCATCCTCCAGCAGCCGACGTTCCCCGGCTGCCTGATCAAGTGCCGCGCCATCGGCATGTTCCGCATGACCGACGAGGCCGGCGGCGACGACAAGGTCCTCTGCGTCCCGGCCGCCGACCCGCGCCTGGAGCACCTGCGCGACATCTCCCACGTGTCGAAGTTCGACCGCCTGGAGATCCAGCACTTCTTCGAGGTCTACAAGGACCTCGAGCCCGGCAAGTCCGTCGAGGGCGCTGAGTGGGTCGGCCGCACCGAGGCCGAGGCCGAGGTCGTCGCGTCGTTCGAGCGGTTCAAGAAGAACGGCCACTGAGCCTCGTCGCTCGCGCCGGGTTTGTCGGCTGGCCGACAAACCCGGCCATGAGACGGCGAATATCCGTCGTCCACCTTCCGGGTTTCTGACACGACCTCGTGGCTACGCCGTGCGATTGAGCGCGCGCTCCAGCCGAGCTCGGGTCTCAGGCCAGCGGTACAGGTCCTTCCACACGAAGCGCAACATGCGGTACCCGGTGATCTCACGCATGGCGTCCTCGCGCGCTTTCTCGCGCATGACCATCTGCTCGATGGACTCCCCCTGCCGCCGGTAGCGGTGGTACTTCTCCTGGCCATCAGCTTCACCTAGGACACCGCGGTCCGGCCACGCGAAGTCCGATCGACCCGCCAGCGCCCCCGACGGGTGCAGCACCTCGAACTGGAGCTGCGGCATGGGAAGCGATGACTCTCCGATCCGTAGTCTGATGAGGGTCTCGAGCACGCTCTCCGAGCGCCCGTCGGCCAGTCCGATCTTGAGTGCCAGGTCGAGGTGGTCGGGCCAGGTCACGCGGCGGGCGAGATGCGCCCGGAGCTCATCGGTCCCGACGCCCCCGAAGCGCAGGAACCAGTCCAGGACGCAGATCGCTCCATCGTGGCGGGACACCGCCGCAGCGTCGAGTGCCGTCCTGACCGGGCTGGTGATCCATCGGCCGTGCGATCGAGTGATGTCGTCCAGTCGTACCCCGCCGTGGTGGTGGGTGACCGACGCACGGATGCGGTCTCCACGAGGGAACAGGTTGGTGAGGTGGGCCGTGCGCAGGTCCAGGTCGTGGGCCGGGGCACCGTGCTCCAACGCAGCGCTGACGTGCGAGAGGGCCACCCTGTCGTCGTAGCGGCGCCACACCCCGTGAGCGAGCATGCGGTGGCGTTGTCGCGAGTCCGCCGCCTGCCATCGAGGCCCCAGGACGTCGACGCCCTGACGGATGCGCACGAGCGACCCCCGTCGGCGAAGCTTGCTGATGGCGGAGTCGTCGACACCCGCCGCGACGAGGTCGCGACGCAGGACGACGCCCAGGTGATCGGCGAGGTGTTCAATCATCGCACCAACCTCGCGCACCGGACCCGGCCGATGGTCGGGCCCGTCGCTGCCTGTGGACGGCGGCGCTACGCGGCGTGGCTGTGCAGGGGCGGCGGCCCGGTCAGCGGGCAGCGGGCAGCGGGCAGCGGGCGCCAGGTTCCGAACACAACCCGGTAGTCCGACGACGAAGTTCTGTCGTCTCACTCCCGGGTTTGTCGGCCAGCCGACAAACCCGGCCGCGGCGCCCCGATGAGCCTCACGCCTCCCGCACGCCCCGGAAGTACCCCAGCGCGCCGGAGACCTCGAGCGTCACCGACCCCACGCCGGCCCGGGTGAGCCACTGCACCAGCTCATCGGAGGTGCACATCGGCCCCAGGAGGCCGGCGGCTCGACCGACCCGACGCAGCGCCTCGAAGCGCAGACCGGTGTCGAGCAGCAGCGTCGAGCCGACGACCACGCCACCGGGACGCAGCACCCGCCCCATCTCGGCCACCGCGGCCTCGGGGTCGGGGAAGCAGTGCAGCCCGGTCAGGCTCACCACCAGGTCGTACGACGCATCGTCGAAGCCCAGCGCCCCCGCATCGGCCCGCGTGGGGCTGACCAGGTGGTCGACGCCGCGGGCACGTGCGGCGTCCATGGTCCGCGCGAGCATCTCGGGGGCGATGTCGGCGGCGACGTAGGTGACCCGCTGCCCCGACCGCAGGCCGCGCAGCGCGACCCCGCCCCCGCAGGGCAGGTCGAGCACCCGCGCACCGGCCGGCAGCTCGCTGATCTCGTCGCACACGGCGTACAACCGGCGCAGGTCGCTCTGCAGACCCAGCGCCCACGCCGGCCGCCCCACCACGGGGTGCTCGACCATGAAGTCGTAGACCACGCCCCACAGGGGGTCGGCCCCCCAGCCACCGGACACCCGCGCGAGCAGACCCATGGTGGAGTGATACCAGGCTCAGCCCTTCATCGGAACGAGGTCGCCGATCAGCTCGGGCGAGCGCAGCATCTCCTCGGGCACCCCGAACGCCTCGACGAGGTCGCCGGCGAGGGGGCGCACCTTGCGGCACAGCGAGGACACCTCGCGACGGATCGCCTTGGACCGCTGGACCGAGAGCCGTCCGTGCTCCATGAACCAGGCGCTGTCGGCCTCGATGCCCGAGAGCGCGTGCAGGTCGCACAGCAGGTTGAGCGCCACCTTGAGGTCACCGTCGGGAAGCGCCCGGGTCCTCTCGACGAAGGCCTCGAGCACCAGGCGCTCCATGTGCGCCCTCGCAGCCCCGATGACGTGGTCCTGCACGCGGGAGAAGACCACGCCCGGGTCCATCTTGTTGTCGATGCCGCGCTTGAGGCGCCGGGCGGCGCCGCTGATCATGTGCTCCTCACGGAAGCGGTACATCGCCAGCTGGTACTCCGGGTCCAGCAGACCGGCCTCCTGGTCCCACTCCTCGCCACCGGGCAGCAGGTCGCGCACCCTCTCCAGCAGGCCGTGCACCCGGGTCTTCTCGACCACGGTGTCGACGGCCAGCCCGGCCACGAAGCGGACCAGCCCGAACTGGTCCATGTCCTCGAAGTCGCTGGCGTAGTCGGTCAGCAGGCCCTTGGCGACCAGCTGCAGCAGGACGTGGTTGTCCCCCTCGAAGGTCGTGAACACGTCGGTGTCGGCCTTCAGCGCGGCGAAGCGGTTCTCGGCGAGGTAGCCGGCACCGCCACAGGCCTCGCGGCACTCCTGGATGGTGCGCGTGGCGTGCCAGGTGCCGAGCGCCTTGGTGCCCGCGGCGCGCGACTCGAGCTCGCGCTGGGTCTGCTCGTCCTCGCGGACGCCGGTCAGGACGTCGTGCAGGTTGGCGGACAGGACGTCCTGGGCGAAGTGCAGGGCGTAGGTGCGCGCGAGCAGCGGCAGCAGCCGGCGCTGGTGCATGCCGTAGTCGAGCAGCAGCTCCTCCTCCTCGCCGCTGGCCTCGAACTGGCGCCGCTGCAGGGCGTACCTCACCGCGATCGTCAGGGCGACCTTGGCGGCGTTGATGCCCGCACCACCCACGCAGACCCGGCCCTGGATAAGGGTGCCGAGCATCGTGAAGAAGCGCCGGTTGGGGTTCTCGATCTCGGACTCGTAGACCCCGCTGGGGGTGACGTCGGCGAAGCGGTTGAGGAGGTTGTCCCGCGGCACCCGCACCTCGTCGAACCACAGCCGCCCGTTGTCGACGCCGTTGAGGCCCATCTTCAGCCCGTCGTCGGCGATCGTGACGCCGGGCGCCGGCACCAGCTCGCCCGCGTCGTCACGCACCCGGATCGGCACGACGAACGCGTGCACGCCGCGACCCTCGCCGCCGACCTCGAGCTGGGCGAAGACCACGGCCAGCTCGCCGTGCTCCGCGGCGTTGCCGATGTAGTCCTTGCGGGCGTCCTCACGCGTCGTGGTGATCACGAACTCCTGGGTCGCCACGTCGTAGGTCGCCACGGTGCCCAACGCCTGCACGTTGGAGCCGTGCCCGGTCTCGGTCATCGCGAAGCAGCCCATCAGCTCGCCGGTGACGATCTTGCGGAGGTACGCCTCGTGGTGCCGCTCGGTGCCCAGCTGCAGGATCGCGCCGCCGAACAGGCCGAACTGCACGCCCACCTTCACCAGCACCGACAGGTCGCCGAACGACAGCGTCTCGAACGCCGCGATGGAGGCGCCGATGTCCCCGCCACCGCCGTACTCCTCGGGGAAGCCCATCCCGGTCTGCCCGGTCGAGGCCATCTCGACCACCAGCTCCTTGACCCGCTCGCGGTAGTCCTCACGCGAGAGCGTCTCGGCGTCGGTGAGGATGGAGGAGTACGTCGCCAGGTTGCTGCGCACGAGGTTGCGCACCTCGGCGTAGCGGCCGTCGAGCAGCCGGGTCAGGGCGGGCACATCGACCTCGGGCTGCACGTAGCCGCTGCTGGAGCCGCTGCTGGAGCCGGGCTCGGAGGCCGCGTCGGTGGGGGTCACGGTGTCGGTAGCCACGACCTCGAACATAGCCCTGCGGGCGCGGTCGTTCACCCCCCTCGCGGGCGGTCAGTCCCGGGAGACCGGCACCTTGGAGGTGGTCGTGGTCGGGTGCGAGGCGAGCCCGCCGTGGTCGAACTTCTGCCCCGTCGCCAGGCCGGCGGCGTAGAAGGAGACGAAGGCGATCGTGATGCCGGCGATGTCGTCGGCGATGTAGTGCCAGCCGAAGTAGAGGGTCGCCACGACGGTCAACCCGAAGTTGACCCAGAACACGATCTTGAGCAGCCGGTTCTGCACGGTGAACTGCACCATCAGCGCCCACAGCAGCGAGATGCCGGTGTGCAGGCTGGCGAAGCCGGCGACCGTCTGGGCCTGCCCGTCGCCGAAGCGGAAGTTCTGCCGGGCGTTGACCAGCGCGTTCATCAGGTCGGTGGTGCCGGTGTGCGCCAGCTCGTCGTAGAGCCAGTAGTACTCCAGGCCCGGCCCGAGCGTCGGCAGCGCGTAGTAGGACAGGGTGCCGAGGGTCCACGCGAAGCCCTGCGCGGTGACGAACCACCAGCCGTGGGAGATGTTGCGCGCCCACACCAGCCAGACGGTCACCAGGATCGCGACCATCGGGATGAACAGCAGGTAGAACGCGGAGAGGAAGTGCGCCACGAAGGTCGTGCCGAGCAGGTCGTGCAGCACCGGACCGGGCTCGTTGCCGAAGAACAGCGCTCGGTCCAGCAGGTGCAGCTCACGGTCGTACATCCGGTCGCTGACCAGCGGCAGGAACGACTTGAGGTTCCGGTAGCAGACGTAGATCACGTAGAAGCCGACGATGCCCAGCATCACCAGCAGCACCCGCTCGCGCGTCCAGTGGCTGCGCAGCCGCTCGCGCGCGATCTCGATGGCCTGCCGCGGCCGGCCGCCGGAGCCCCACAGCGCGCGCGGCACCAGGTCGAGGGCCAGTGCACCCAGGCAGAGGATCGGCAGCCGCAGCCACGACGGTCCGAGGAAGCTGCCCTCGGGGTCGATCAGCCGCTTGTCGAGCACCTGCGCGGTGATGATCGCCCACAGCCCGATCGCCAACGAGGTCGCGACGAGGGCGGAGTAGGCACGGCGGTACACGCCGGTCAGTGTAGGGGTGCGTCCTCACCCGGCCCGGGCAGCGCTCATCGCTCCCGCAGCACTGCGAGCCGGGTCACGTCGACGCTCAGCGCGACGTCCTCCCCCGGCGCGGTACGCCGGTCCAGCGACGCCACGGCGTCGACCACGCCCACACCGTCCACCTCGACCTCGAGCCGCTGCTGCTCCGGCGTCGAGCGCAGCGACCGCACCCGTCCGGTCAGGGCACCGGTGTCCTCCACGCGCAGCGCCGAGCGTCGTACGGCGACGGCGGCCGCCTCCGGGGCACCGGCCGCGGCCAGCACGGCCGTGGCGGCCGACCCGCGCAGGACCCGCGCGTAGCCGAGGAACAGCGCCGTCTCGGCATCGACAGGTGCCCGCCACACCTCGTCGATGGGGCCCTCCTGCACCAGCAGCCCGTCACGCATCACCGCGAGCCGGTCCGCCACGGTGAAGGCCTCCTCGTGGTCGTGGGTGACCATCACCGCGGTGCTGCCGGAGTCGGCCAGGATCTGGCGCAGCTCGAGCGCGAGCCGCCGCCGCAGCCCGGCGTCGAGCGCCGAGAGCGGCTCGTCGAGCAGCAGCAGCCGCGGCTCGTGGGCCAGGCTGCGGGCCAGGGCCACCCGCTGCCGCTCGCCGCCGGACAGGGTGCGGGGCAGCCGCTCGGCGTACCCCTCGAGGCCCACCAGCGCGAGCAGCTCCTCGACCCGGCGCCGCTCGCCCGCACGACCTCCACCCACGGCTCGACCGGCCCCGCCCCGGCGCCGCAGCCGGAGGGCGTAGCCCACGTTGCGGGCGACGGTGAGGTGGTCGAAGAGCTGGCCGTCCTGGAACATCAGCGCGAAGCCGCGGCGGTGCGTGGGCAGGTGGGACACGTCCTCCCCGTCCCACGCGACCTCGCCGCTGGCCTGCTCCAGCCCGGCGACGCCGCGCAGCAGCGTGGACTTGCCGCAGCCCGACGGGCCGAGCACCGCGAGCACCTGGCCGTCCGGGACGCTCAGCGAGACCCCGCGCACCGCGGGGACGTCGTCGTAGGCGACCTGCAGGTCGCGGATCGTGAGCGTCATGCCGTCCTCCATGGCCGGGTCATCGCCGTCGTCCTCACAGGGCACCCACCGAGGGGACCCGCAGCCGCTCGACGAGCAGCATCACCAGCGCCGTGGTGCCGGCCAGCACGACCGAGGCGGCCATCGCCATCTCGTCGTTGAGCGGGCCGGGGCGCCCGATCAGCCGGAAGATCACGACCGGCAGCGTGGGGTCGTCGGGGCGCGCGAGGAACGAGGTCGCGCCGAACTCCCCCAGCGACACCGCGAACGCGAAGCCGCCGGCGGCAAGCAGCGGCTTCCACACGACCGGCAGGTCCACGGTGACCAGCGTGCGCACCGGGCCGGCACCGAGCGAGGCCGCGGCCTGGCGCAGCCGGTCGTCGACCCCGGACAGCACCGGCACCAACGTCCGCACGACCAGCGGGAGCGCCACCAGCGCCTGCGCCAGCGGGATGAGCAGCGGGGAGTCCCGCAGGTCCAGGGGCGGCTCGTCGAGGGTGATGAGGAACCCGAAGCCGAGCGTCACCGCCGAGACCCCCAGCGGCAGCATGAACAGACCGTCGAGCACCGACCGCACGCGCCGCTCGGTGCGCGACCGGGAGCGCCGGGTCAGCAGCAGCGCGAGCAGCCCCCCGAGCAGCAGCGCCATCCAGGTGGCGTCCACAGCCGTGCGCAGCGAGGTCACCAACGCCTCGGTGACGGGGACGAGCAGCGCCGTGCCGCCCTGGCCGGGCGCCGAGCCGCGACCCGACAGCGCGCGGTAGGCCTCCAGCGACCAGGCGTCGTCGGGGCGCAGCGACCCGGTCACCAGCGCCACCACCGGCAGCGCGACGAAGGCCAGGACGAGCGCGGTCAGCACCAGCGGCACCGTGTCCACCCGGCGCGGGCGACGCGGCGCGGGGGCCCGCCGGGTGACCGTCGCGTCGGGGACCGCGCGCAGCCGGGCGGCGAGCAGCAGCAGGGCCGTCACCGCGAGCAGCTGCACGACCGAGAGCGCCGCCGCGGCCTGCAGGTCCAGTCGCTGCACGGTCAGCAGGTAGATCTCGGTCTCGACCGAGGCGTAGCGCAGCCCGCCGAGGGTCAGCACCACGCCGAACGCGGTGGCGCAGAAGAGGAAGACGACGCTGGCCGACGACACCACCGCCGGTCGCAGCTGGGGCCAGGTCACGGTGCGGAAGACCTGCGCGGGCGAGGCACCGAGCGCCGCCGCCGCCTCACCGGGCCGCGCGTCGAGGGACTCCCAGGCGGCACCGACGCCACGGACGACCACCGCCACGTTGAAGAACACCAGCCCGGCGAGGATCGCCCGCGCGGTGCCGTCCAGCCCGAGGAAGCCCAGCGGCCCGGCCTCCCCCAGCAGCTGGCGGAAGGCGACGCCGACGACGACCGTCGGCAGCACGAACGGCACCAGCAGGCACGCCCGCACCACCCGACGGCCGGGCCAGCGCAACCGGTGCGTGGCGTACGCCGCCGGCAGCCCGAGCAGCACCGCGATCGTCGTCGCGACCGCCGAGGACCACACCGTGAACCAGAGCACCCGCCGCGTACGCGGCCGGCCGAGGACCTCGAGCACGCCGCCGAGGTCCAGCGCGCCGTCGGTGACGAAGCCGCGCGAGACCATCCCGGTGACCGGCAGGACGAAGAAGATCCCGAGGACCGCCGTCGGCACGACGGCCAGCCCCGCCAGCCCCACGAGCCGGCGGGCGCCGGAGCCGCCGTACGACGTCATGGCACTCAGCGCGAGACCAGGTCCTGCCACTCGGTCAGCCAGGCGTCGCGGTTCTCGTCGATCTCCGCGGCGTCGACCGCGAGCGGCTCCTCGGGCCGCGGCGCGAACTCCGCCCATGCCTCGGGCAGCTCCACGCCGTCGACCACGGGGAAGACGTACATCGAGTCCGGGAGGGCGGCCTGCACCTCGGGGGTCAGCATCCAGTCCACGACCGCCTGCGCGCCGGCGGGGTTCTCCGCACCGGCCAGCACGCCGACGTACTCGACCTGCTCGAAGCAGGTGTCCAGCAGCGCGGCGGTGGTGGTCTCCGAGCCGTCGTCGGTGGTGGTGAAGGCCGGCGAGGAGTCGTAGGACAGCACGATCGGGCGGGCACCCCCACCGCCGGCGGTGAAGTCGACGAAGTAGGCGTCCTCCCAGCCGGGGACGACCTTCGCGCCGTTGTCGAGGAGGTCCTCCCAGTAGGTCGGCCAGTCCTCGCCGTACGCCGAGATCGTGGCCAGCAGGAAGGCGAAGCCCGGCGAGCTGGTCGTCGCACCCGAGGTGACGAAGAGGTCCTCGTAGGCGGGGTCGGTGAGGTCCTCGAGGGTCTGCGGCGGCTCGAGACCCTCCGCGTCGAACCAGGCGGTGTCGACGTTGACGCACACGTCGCCGTTGTCGACCGGGGTCAGGACGCCCTCGTCGTCGCCGGGCAGCGCGAAGTCCTCGACGCCGGCGGGCCACTCGCCGCGGTAGGGCGCGAAGACGCCCGCCTCCAGCGCGCGACCGGCGAAGGTGTTGTCGACGCCGAAGGCCACGTCGCCCAGGGGGTTGTCGACGTTGAGGACGAGCTGGCTGGTCATGCTGCCGGCGTCTCCGTTGGAGCGCAGCTCGAGCTCGTAGCCGGTGTCGGCCTCGAACTGCTTGATCAGCTTCTTGGGGAGGCTGAAGCTGTCGTGGGTCACCAGCACGACCGGGCCCCCGGCCTCGGCGCCCCCGCTGGTGCCCGTCGACGGGTCGGCGGCGCTGTCGTCGTCTCCGGTGCCGATGAGCGAGCAGGAGGAGAGCAGCAGCGCGCCGAGCGCGCCGGAGATGGTCATGGTTGCAGTACGTCGCACGGGACGACTCCCTTCGCCGGTGCTAACCGGAGCAGGTTCGTGAGGGTCTGCGGCTCTCGTCCATCGCTGGACCCGCACTCTCAGCCCGCCCGGCCATCGGCCGCCCGTGCTCCCCTGTCTTGTCGGGGCCCACGGTACTGCCCGTCCCGGAGCGGCTCGACGAGACCCACCCCGCCGGTGCCCACGGCAGTGGTGGGATGGGGGCGTGGCCAGCCTCAGACACGACCTGATCGCCGTCGGCATCCCGAAGATGCGCGGCTCGCTCGAGATCGACTCCGAGGAGAAGGAGCGGGCGCGCATCGAGCGGTGGCACCGCTCCATGGACCGGGCACTGCCGACGAACGCGGTCGTCCGGTTCGACAAGCGCTTCGCGGTCGAGACCCGCACCATCGGCGAGGACACCACCGCCGGCACCGGGTTCCCCGTGCACACGATCACCAGGCGGGGCAGCACCCCCCGGCGTACGGTCCTCTACCTGCACGGCGGCGGCTACACCGCGCCGCTGGACCCCTTCCATGTGCGGTACGCCGCCCGGCTGGCCGCGGCGCTGGACGCCCGGGTGCTGCTGCCGGACTACCCCCTCGCCCCCGAGCACACCTGGGCCGACTCCCACGACGCGCTGGTCGACCTGGCCGCGGCGCTGACCTCGCAGGGGCCGACCGTCGTCGCGGGCGACTCGGCCGGCGGCGGCCTCGCGCTCGCGGTGGCCCAGTCCCTGCGTGACCGGGGCGGCGCCCAGCCCACCCACCTGCTGCTGCACTCCCCCTGGGTCGATCTGACCACCTCCACGCCGGCGACGACGTGGTTCGCCCGGCGCGACCCGTGGCTGCGGATCACCAAGCTGCACGCCTACGCCACCTGGTGGGCGGGGTCGGCCGACGACCTGGGCCGACCCGAGGTGTCCCCCGGCCTGGCCGACCTCTCCGGCCTGCCGCAGGCGCTGATGTTCTGCGGCACCCGCGACCTGCTCGTGCCCGGGTGCCGGCTGCTCGCGCGCCGTGCCGAGGAGGCCGGCTGGGACCTCAGCTACGTCGAGGAGCCGGGCCTCATCCACGTCTACCCGCTGGTCTCGTTCATCCCGGAGGCGCAGCGCGCCTGGCGGGCGACGCGGGAGTTCCTGGGCTGATGCACTGCTCCACCCACGTCCACCGCTGGGACGAGATGGACGCGACCACGGCCCACGACGTCTTCCGGCTGCGCCAGCAGGTCTTCGTGGTGGAGCAGGGCGACCCCTACGACGACCTCGACGGGCGTGACACCGAGCCCGGCACCGTGCACGTCGTGATCCGTGACGACGCGGACGAGGTCGTCGGCGTCGCCCGGGTGCTCGACGACGGCGACGAGTGGCGGATCGGTCGGGTCGCGCTGGCACCCCGCGCTCGGGGCCGTGGCCTGTCCGGACCACTGATGACGGCGTGCCTGGAGGTCTGCGAGGGTCGTCCGGTGGTCCTCGCCGCCCAGGCCCCCCTCGCCGACTGGTACGCCGGCTTCGGCTTCGAGGTCTGCGGCCCGGAGTTCCTCGACGGGTCGATCCCGCACCTGCCCATGGTCAGGCCGCTCGGTGCGTAGTCGTAGCGCCGCGCTCGGCGGCTACACGGCTCTCGCGGTCGCCGACACCTGGCTCGCCGGGCGCGCGCCGACAGCGCGCGTGCGTGCGGCCCGCGCGGTCACGAAGACCGCGCTCATGCCGGTGCTCGCCGCCGCCGTGCCGCCCCGCTCCCCCGCGGTCGCCGTCGGGGTCGCCGGGTCGTGGGCCGGCGACGTGGCGCTCATGGTCGACGGGCCGCGCGCGTTCCGGGCGGGGGTCGCCTCGTTCGCCGTCGCGCACGGCGGGTACGTCGCCGCGCTCGCCCCGCACCTCTCCCGCGACCGACTGCGCGCCAGCCGACGGGTGCGGCTGATGGCCGGCTCCACCCTCGCCTCCGCCCCGCTCATGGGGCTGGCCGCACGCCGGGTCGACCGGCGCCTGGGCGGGCCGGTGACGGCGTACACGGTGACGGTGGCGTCGATGGCGGCGGTGACCCAGGCCGTCGACGCGGACCCGGTGACCCGTCGGCTGCTCGCGGTCGGCGGGGCCGTCTTCCTCGCCTCCGACACCGTCCTCGGCACCCGCGACCTGGTGCTGGCCGGGCGGCCCGACGCGAGCACCCGGTGGATGGAGCGGGTCGTCATGGCGACGTACACGCTGGCCCAGGCGCTGCTGGGGCTGGGCCTCCGGCGGCTGGTCCCGGCTCAGCCCCCGACCGCGGTGTAGCGCACCCCGTCCTCGGCGGGAGTGGCGGTGGCCTGCCCCCGGGCGACGAGCAGGTCGAGGTGGGCCTTGGTCTCCATGGCGGCCATGCCCCGGCTGAAGACGTCGAGGGTCTCGTAGGCGTGCTCGTGACGGGTCCAGCCGAGCGTGCCGGCGACGTCGTGGGCGGTGACCGGGCCTCCGGAGAGCGCGGCGAGACTCTGGGCGAGACGCTTCTCGTGGTGGGCGGTCAGCTCGTCGACGCGCTCGTGGGTCGAGGGCGCGACCGGCCCGTGGGCGGGCAGGATGCGCAGGTCGGGCAGCTCGCGGACGCGGGTGAGCGAGGCCATGAAGTGGCCCAGCGGCTGGTCGTCGGGCGGCACCGTGAAACCGATCGACGGCGTGATGGTCGGCAGCACGTGGTCGCCGGCGAAGAGCACGCCCTCGGCGCGGTCGGCGAAGACGAAGTGTCCGGGGGTGTGGCCCGGTGTGTGCACCGCCTCGATCGAGCGATGACCGACCGTGATGGTGTGGTCGCCGTCCATCCACCGGGTGGGGTACTGCCAGTCCTCCTTGGGCGGCACGTCGTCGTCACCGCGGCCGGCCGCCCACTCCTCCGCGACGTCGAGCGCACCCGAGGAGCGCAGCACCGCGAGGAACGGGCTCTCGGTGATCTGCTCGACGTTGTTGAGCAGGTCCAGCGCCGGCTCCTCGCCGCGCCCCAGCGCCACCTCGGCGCCGACCTCGTGGCCCAGGACGGTCGCCATCGTGTAATGGTCACGGTGCACGTGGGTGACCAGGAACCGGCGGATGTCGGCGAAGCCCGCACCGATCTGACCGAGGCACTTCTCCAGCAGCTCGCGCGCCACCGGGATCGCCCAACCGCCGTCGATCAGGGTCAGCCCCGTGTCGGTCTCCAGGACGTAGACGTTGATCGCCTTGAGGCCGTCCATCGGGAGCGGCAGCGGGATGCGCCACAACCCGGGTGCCACCTGCCACGCACCCTCCGCGGTCCAGTGCTCCCCGGAGTCCGGCGAGACGGCGTGGGCGGTGGGGGTGTTCGACAGGCTCACCCGTCGGACCCTAGGCCGTCACGTCGGGGAAGCCGAGATCGAGGGTCGGCTGCTGGATGCCGCCGTCGATCTCGATCAGCTTGCCCGTGAGGTACTGCCCGGCCCGCGAGGAGAGGTAGAGCACGCCGGCCGCGATGTCCGCCGGCTCGCCGACCCTGCCCAGGGGCGTCTTGCCCTCGAGCTGACCCATCAGGTTCGGGTCGCCCGCGACCATCTCCAGGGCGCTGGTCATGATCGAGCCGACGTAGATCCCGTTCACACGGATGCGCGGCGAGAGGTCCTGGGCGGCCATCCTCGTCCAGTGCGCCAGCGCCGCCTTGGCGGTGCCGTAGGCGACGAAGCCGCGGTCGGCACTGCGCCCCATCGTGGAGCTCACGGTGACGACCGACTTCTGCGCCGCGGTCGCCGCGTCCTCGCCGTCCAGCGTCTTGAGCAGCAGCGGCACCGCCGCCTTGGTCAGCACGTGCGCGGTGCTGACGTTGAAGGAGAAGGCGCGTTCGAGGTAGCCCGGGCTGGTGTCGAGGAAGCCGCGGGGGCCGGTGCCACCGACGTTGTTGACGACGATGTCGAGACGCCCGAACGCGTCGTACGCCGCCTGCGCGAGGCCGGCGACCGCGTCCAGGTCGCTCAGGTCGGCCGCGACGACCTCGCAGCGGCGACCGGTGGCGCGGACCTGCGCGGCGACCTCGTCGAGCTGGGACTCCGTGCGCGCCGAGATCAGCACGTCCGATCCCGCCTCGGCCAGGGCCACCGCGGTGGCGGCACCGAGTCCGCGGCCGGCGCCGGTGACGATCGCGGCCGTGCCCGGCACGCCGAAGCGGTCGAGGATGCTCATGCGCGCGCCCCCGTCGTACCGGTGTGGCCGGAGCCGGCGACCAGGCCGCGGCCGGTGACCAGCGGCAGGTCGAGCGCGGTGACCAGGCCGGGGGCGGCCGCGACGACGGCGGGGAGAGCGTTGACCAGGCGCTGGGCGGTGGTGATCATGCCGCTGACGTTGTGGTCGCCGTGCTCGCCGTGGTGGACGAAGTCGACGTGCATCATCGGCTCGCCGGTGATCTTCACGCGGTAGCAGCCGTCGGTGCCCGGGGGCGGGGTGTCCCAGTCGGGGTCGGACTCGGCGTCGGTGCGCGTGATGTGCTCCAGCACGACGCGGGGCACGCCGTCGACCTTGCCGACGACCGCGAAGCGGACCGAGCCCATGGTCCCCTCGGCCACGTCGCCGGACACGCTCGCGGTGTCGCGGGTGGCCGGGCGGCGGTCGACCTCCTCGGTCAGCGGCTCGTCGAGGGTGACGCCGAGGCCCGCGGCGATCTGCTTGACCACCGAACCCCAGGCCATGGTCAGCACCCCGGGGTGCCACAGGAAGCCGAGCTCGTCCATCGGCTTGCCGAAGCCGAACAGGTCACCCATCACCACCGGCTGGTAGTAGGTGGAGTAGTCGCAGATCTCCATGACCCGCACCTCGTCGATGCGCTGGCTGAGGCTCGTCATGACCAGCGGCAGCACGTCGTTGGCGAAGCCGGGGTCGATGCCGTTGACGTGCAGCGAGGCGTTGCCGGTCCGACCGGCCTCCTCGATCCGCGCGAGGATCTCGTCGGGCAGGATGCCGTGCGGCCACTGCAGCAGGACCGGGCCCGAGGACACGACGTTGACGCCCTTGGCCAGCATCCAGATGAGGTCCTCGATCGACTCGAAGACCCGGTCGTCGGTCATCGCGGTGTGCACGACCGCGTCCGGGGCCAGCGCCATCAGCTCGTCGCGGTCAGTCGTGGCGGGGACCCCCAGCTCGCGGCCGAGCTCGGCCAGGAGCCCGGCGTCCTTGCCGTGCTTGTCGGGGTTGGAGACCCACACACCGACCAGCTCGAGGTCGGGGTGGGCGTCGACGCCGGCGATCGCGTGCCGGCCGATGGTGCCCGTCGACCAGACGACGACGCGCAGCGGCTTCTCGGGGATGACCTGTGACATGGGTCGCAGACTAGAACACGTTCTAGATCTGCGGAAGTGTCAGCCCGTTGCGGCGTCCAGGTCCAGGGCCGGATCGGGCTCCATCACGACCGCCCGCAGCGCAGCGACGTCCTGCTTGCCCAGCACCCTGACATCGAGGAGCGCGAGGTCGCCGTCCTCGACCGACACGTTCCACCCGGTCCACAGGATGATGGGGCCACTGAAGCCGGCGTCCCGAGCCGCGCGCGCCACCTCGATGCCGGTGCAGACGGGCATGTCGAGGTCGAGGACGAGCACGTCGAACCGCGCGTGGCCCTGCACCTGCTCGCGGGCCGCTCCCCCGTCCGGCACGGCGGTGACCTCGCACCCGTGCCGAGAGAGCATCATCGTCGTCAGGTCGCGCAGGTCGTGGTCGTCCTCCGCCAGCAGCAGTGAGGTCATGTCTGTTCTCCCGAGGTGAGTAGCAGGTCGAAGGTGGTGCCGGTCGATGAGGTCTCCACCAGCACGAGGTCGCCGCCCATGGCCCGGGCCGACTCGCGTGACACGTAGAGCCCCAGGCCGGCGCCCCGGGTGTCATGGGAGGAGGCCCACGGCTGGAACAGCCGGTCCAGGACTTCCTCGGGGATGCCCGAGCCGTCGTCGCGGACCCGCAGGTGGAGCCCGTCGGCGTCGCGGTCGGTCGCCACCCACAGGTGGGTGCTCCCCGCGCGGGCGGCATTGGTCGCCAGGTTGGCCAGGATCCGGCGTACGCGCAGCGCGTCGGCCCGCACACGCGCACCGGCTCCCACCTGGGTCGTCAGCTGCAGACTGCGCGGCCAGCTCACGTCGGCCACCAAGGAGGGGACAGCCAGGTCCTCCAGGTGGACCCGGACCCGTGCACCGGTCGACAGCGCCGACCAGTCGAGGAACTCCGCGACCAGTCCGCGCAGGCAAGCGACCGAGCGCGTCATGGTCCCGGTGATCTCGGTGGGCAGGCCGGAGATGCCGAGGGACTCCAGCAGCTCCAGCGCGTTGGCGATCGTCGCGAGCGGCGTCTGCATGTCGTGGGAGACACCGGCGAGCATGGTCTCCCGGTCACGGCGTCGTTGGCGCTCGCGGCGCAGGGTCGAGAGCTCCAGGTGCGCCCGGACGCGGGCCACCAGCTCCTCACGGGAGAACGGCTTGGCGACGTAGTCGTCGGCGCCACGGCCCAGGCCACTGATGGCCGCCTCGCTCCCGGCCCGGGCCGAGAGCAGGATGACCGGGAGGTCGGACTGGTCCGCGGACTCGCGGATCGCGGCGACCAGTCCCTCGCCGTCCAGGCGGGGCATCATCACGTCGCTCACGACGAGGTCGACGGGCTCGCGCGCCAAGACCTCCAGGGCGTGACGCCCGTCGGTGGACGTCAGGACTCGACCGACCTCGGACAGCGCCGCTGCCACGTGCTGCCGCATCGCGACGTTGTCGTCGACGACCAGCAGCACCGGGAGGGGACCGTCGGGCTCACGGCGAGGAGCCACGTCGGCACGACTGCTCGCGTCTGCCCCGGGGACGAGGTCCAGCGCCGTGGCTCGGACGCGCGCCAGGCGCAGGGCCTGGGGCACGGCCGTCGCCTCGACGACGTCCTCGACCTCGCGGACCGGCAGCCGGACCGTCACCGTCGTGCCCGCGCCGGCACTGGAGTCCAGGGCGATCTCGCCGCCCAGCGCCGCGACGGCGTCGGACACGATCGCCAAGCCCACGCCCGCGCCCTCGATGCTGCGTCCCTCGTCGGCCCGCACCCGGTGGAAGCGCTGGAAGACCAGCGGCTGCTGGGCCGCTGGGATGCCGATGCCGGTGTCACGCACCGTCAGCACCAGCTCCGCGCCCATCTCGAGCTCGACCGCCACCGACCCCGCGAGGGTGTACTTGACGGCGTTGCTGACCAGGTTGAGCACGACGTTCTCCCAGAGGCGTACGTCGAGCAGGCAGGTCCGCGCGTCCCGGTAGGTCTGGCTCATGGTGAGCCCGGCGCGACGCCCCGCCTCCAGCAGCGGCTCCAGGAGCTGCGAGGTGAAGTCCTCGACGTCGACCGGCTCGGGGTGCGCGGCCAGCCGTCCGCTCTCCGAGCGCGAGATCTCCAGCAGGTCCTCGACCATGCCCATCAAGCGCTGGCACTGGGCGTTGAGCCGCTCCACCGCCGGCCGGTCGAGCACGTCGGCATGGCCCGACAGCACGTCCTGCAGCGGGCCGAGCAGGAGCGTGAGCGGGGTGCGCAGCTCGTGGCTCATGGTGGAGAGGAAGTGCGTCTTGGCGTTGTTGAGCTCGCTGAGGGCCGTGGCCCGCTGGGCCTCGAGCTGGCGGGCGCGCGCCGCCTCGAGCTGCTGACCGACGTGCTGGGCCAGCTGGTCGAGGAAGCGGCGGTGCGCCTGGTCGAGCGGCCGCAGCTCCGGGAGGCGGATCTCGAGGACCGCCTCCCCCGGCTCCGCGCACGGCGCGTCCTCGCAGGTGACGGCGTGGCTGGGTCGATGGGCCCCCCCAAGTCCCAGCCACGCCGTCCGACCGGCTCCCAGGATGGTCGGGTCCGACGCGGAGTTGGGAGCCTCCAGCATCGGACCAGGCTCACCGAACGTCGCGGCCACCACGGGCGCGACGTCCTCGGACAGCCACACTCGGCCGCCGGGGAGCTCACTGGGATGCCGGTCGAGGGCGGCCGCGATCTCCGCGGCCGCCGTCAGGGGGTCGGAGGCCGATACGGCGCCGACGTCGTTGAGGATCTCCAGGCGCCGCGCGCCCAGGACCTCGGGGGTCGTCATGGACAGGACCGCCAGCACGCCACCGGGCCGGTCACCGTCGGGCACCGGGGAGTAGGAGAAGGTGAAGAAGCACTCCTCCGGCCCGTTGCCCCGCTCGATGACCAGTGGGAGGTTCTCGTCCCAGGTCGCCTCGGCGCCGCGCAGCACGGCGTTCTGCATCGGGCCGATCGCGTGCCAGATCTCGGCGAACTGCTCGGCCAGCGGGCTGCCCAGCGCGTCGGGGTGCTTGTCCCCGAGCACGGGGATGTAGGCGTCGTTGTAGAGCATGACGAACTGCTCGCCCCACGTGAGCGTCATGGGGTACTTGCTGCGCAGCACCATGCTGACGGTCGTGCGCAGGACGGCCGGCCACTGCGACGGCGGGCCGAGCAGGTTGCGGTCCCAGGGATGTGCTCGCATGCGCTGGGCCATCTCACCCGTGCACGCGAACATCGGGTCGTCCGACCACGGCCTCTCGTCGTCGTACGCGCCGCTGCGGGGGTCCACCACGGGCACGTCGGCGAACGACGTGTCGGTCACGTCGATGGCGACGTGAGGTTCCCGGGGCGGAGTCATGGGGCCTACCGTCACCCGCGCGGCGGCCCCGACGCGAGGGGCCTCACGGGTTCTTCACGACACCCCCACCGACGCTCACGGGACCGCGACAGGGATCAGGTCGGGAGCGCGTCACGCACCGGGCAGCGGGTCCCGGAGTAGATCGTCGGCATGCACCGGTTGCAGTGGATGCAGACGCCGGAGACGGCCTGCCCGGCGGCGAGCCGGCCGACCAGGTCCGGCTCGCGCAGCACCGCCCGGCCCATGGCCACGAAGTCGAACCCGTCGGCCATCGCCTGCTGCATGGTCTCGAGCCGGTTGATGCCGCCGAGCAGCATCAACGGGAGCGACACCGCCTCGCGGACCTCCAGCGCCTTGGGGCGGAAGTAGCCCTCCTCGAAGGGGTACTCCTTGAGGAACGACCGGCCCACCGGCGTACGCATGCCCCAGCGCACGGGCAACGGCATCGACGCTGCGAACTCCTCGGCCGGGACGTCGCCGCGGAAGAGGTACATCGGGTTCATCAACGACGAGCCGCCGGAGAGCTGGACGGCGTCGAGGGTGCCGTCCTCCTCCAACAGCCGGAGCAGGGCGATCGAGTCCCGCAGGGTGACACCGCCCTTGAAGCCGTCGGAGAGGGAGACCTTGGCGGTGACGGCGACCGCGTCACCGACCTCCTCGCGGACCGCGCGGGCGACCTGGCGGGCCAGGCGCGCACGGCCCTCCAGCGCGCCGCCCCAGCGGTCGCGGCGCCGGTTGAGCGCCGGAGCGAGGAAGGAGCTGATGAGGTAGGAGTGCGCCATGTGCAGCTCGAGCACGTCGAACCCGGCGCGCACGAGGGTGCGGGCGGTGGCGACGTAGGCGCCGGTGACCCGCGTGAGGTCGGCCTCGGTCGCGCTGCGCACCATCTGCATCGACAGCGGGCTCGGCATCCGGCTCGCGGCGAGCGCGTGCACGCCGTTGGAACGACCGTTGGCCACCGGGCCGGCGTGACCCACCTGGCCGGCGATCGCGGCACCGGTCGCCTTGACCGCCTCTGCCATCCGGGCCAGCCCGCCCTCGGTGTCGGGCCCCACCACGACCTGCTCACGATGCGTGCGCCCCTCGGGGGCGACGGCGAGGTAGGCGACGGTCGTCAGGCCGATCCCGCCCTCGGCGACGGCGAGGTGGTAGTCGATCAGCTCCTGGGTGACCTGCCCGTGGGGCGTGCGCCCCTCGAAGGTGGCAGCCTTGACCGTGCGGTTGCGCAGCGGCACCGGCCCCAGCGAGGCCGGCGCGAGGACGTCGGGAGTGCTCACCGGCTGATGGTAGCGCCGATCTAGAACGTGTTCTCGTTCTGTGGGGTCGAGCGGGATAGTCCGGCCCGACATGATCGACCCCGTGAGAGAGCCGGCCACGCACCCGCTGGAGGCGCGCCTGCGCGCGGCGGGGTGCGTGTACGCCGAGGAGGAGGCCGCCCTGCTGCGCGACGCGGCCACGGGGTCCGACCTGGACGACCTGGTGACGCGGCGGGTCGCTGGCGAGCCGCTCGAGGTGCTCGTCGGGTGGGCCGACCTCGAGGGCGTGCGGGTACGCACCGCTCCGGGCGTCTTCGTGCCCCGCGCCCGCAGCGGGCTGCTGGTCCGGCTGGCCCTGGACGCCCTGGCCGGGTCCACGGAACCGGTCGTCGTCGACCTCGGCTGCGGCACCGGGGCGCTCGGGGCGGTCGTGGCCCACCACCGTCCGGACGCCGTCGTGCACGCCGCCGACCTGGACCCGGCCGCCGTCGCCTGCGCGCGCCGCAACCTGCCGCCCGACCGCGTGCACGAGGGTGACCTGTACGACGCCCTCCCGGCGAGTCTCCTCGGCCGCGTCGACGCCCTGCTCGTCAACGCCCCCTACGTCCCGACCGCGCACGTCGGACTGATGCCACCCGAGGCCCGGCTGCACGAGCCGCTCCTCGCCCTCGACGGCGGCCACGACGGACTCGCCGTCCAGCGCCGGGTCGCGGTCGGCGCACCCCGGTGGCTCGCGCCCAGCGGCGTACTCCTGCTCGAGACGGGGCGCACCCAGGCCCCCGACACCCTGGCCCTTCTGCGCGACGCGGGGTTGGAGGCCGACCTGCACACCGACGACGAGCTCGAGGCCACCGTGTCCCTCGGACGGCTCACCGCGTCGGGACCGGGCACGGCCGGCGCGGGATACTGACCCCGATGGACGACCGACCGACCCGCGACCCGATCCGCGAGGCCCACCGGCAGTGGGTCGCGCACGGGTGGGCCGACGCCGCCGACGCGATGGCCCTGGTGACCTCGGTGACGCGCGCGCAGCAGCTGCTCGCCGAGCGCGTCGAACGCGCCCTGAAGCCGCACGGCCTGACCTTCGCCCGCTTCGAGGTGCTGCGGCTGCTCTCCTTCACGCGCGAGCGGGCGCTGCCGATGACGCGCCTCGGCTCGCTGCTGCAGGTGCACCCGGCCTCGGTCACGAGCGCCGTGGACCGGCTCGAGGCCCAGGGCTTCGTACGCCGCCGGCGACGCAGCGAGGACCGCCGAGTGGTCCACGCCGAGCTCACCGAGGCCGGCGCCACCACCGTCGACGCCGCGACCGCCGACCTCAACGCGGTGTTCACCGACCTCGGCTCGGACCTCGGCGACGACACGGTCCGCGACCTGACCCGCCTCCTCGGCGCCCTGCGCGCCGGCGCCGGCGACCGCGTCGACCCCTGACCCGCCGCCCAGCCCTCCCCCAGCCCGCCGAACCGGCGTATCGATGCGCCGGCTCGACCCGACAGCCCACCGAACCGGCGTATTGATGCGCCGGCTCGGCACGACTCCCCCGCGGACCACCCTCGACGGCCGGTGGTGACCGGGCTTACACTCGAGCCAGATACTTGGACATCCAAACATCTGTCGATGGAGCGCCCCGTGAACAGCCTGCACGTCCCCACCCACCCGGTCCGCCTGGTCACCGCGAGCAGCCTGTTCGACGGCCACGACGCCTCGATCAACATCATGCGGCGGATCTTCCAGAGCCAGGGCTGCGAGGTGATCCACCTCGGCCACAACCGCTCGGTCCAGGAGGTCGTGGACGCCGCGCTGGAGGAGGACGTCCAGGGCGTGGCGGTCTCGTCCTACCAGGGCGGGCACGTGGAGTACTTCGAGTACCTCGTGGAGCTGCTGCGCGCCGCGGGCGCCGGTCACGTCCGGGTCGTCGGCGGCGGCGGGGGCGTCATCGTCCACGACGAGATCACCCGGCTGCGGGAGTCCGGCGTCACGATCTTCTCCCCCGAGGACGGCCAGCGCCTCGGCCTGCCCGGCATGGTCAACACCGTCGTCGCCGACTGCGACACCGACCTGTGGGACCTGCGCCCGGTCTCGGTCGACCAGGTCCTGGCCGGCGAGCGCTCCGCCGTCGCCCGGGCCATCACCGGCGCTGAGCTCGGCCGCCTCGACGACGACATGCGCGCCCAGCTCCGCGCGGCCGCCGAGCGCAGCCACGCGCCCGTGCTCGGCCTCACCGGCACCGGCGGCTCGGGCAAGTCCAGCCTCACCGACGAGATCCTGCGCCGCTTCCGCACCGACCAGCAGGACAAGCTGCGCGTCGCGGTCGTCGCGGTCGACCCGACCCGCCGCAAGGGCGGCGGCGCCCTGCTCGGCGACCGCATCCGGATGAACTCCCTCGACCTGCCCGGCCACGACCGCGACCGGGTCTACTTCCGCAGCCTCGCCACGCGCGGCGCCCACGAGATCCCCGACCACCTCGAGGACGTCATCACCGTCCTCAAGGCCGCCGGCTTCGACCTCGTGGTCGTCGAGACCCCCGGCATCGGCCAGGGCGACGCGGCGATCGTGCCGTTCGTGGACACCTCGATGTACGTCATGACGCCGGAGTTCGGCGCCGCCTCGCAGCTGGAGAAGATCGACATGCTCGACTTCGCCGACGTCGTGGCGATCAACAAGTTCGAGCGCCGCGGCGCCGCCGACGCGCTGCGCGACGTCGGCCGCCAGCTCGTCCGCAACCGCGAGGCCTTCGGCAAGCAGCCGTCCGACATGCCGGTCTTCGGCACCTCCGCGGCCACCTTCAACGACGACGGCGTCACCGCGCTCTACCAGCACCTGCGCGGCCTCCTCGCCGAGCAGGGCCTGCCGGTGGCAGAAGGCGCGCTGGCCCCCGTCGACGTCAAGCACTCCAGCGGCATCCGCGCGGTCGTCCCCCAGGAGCGGGTGCGCTACCTCGCCGAGGTCGTCGAGACCGTCCGCGGCTACCACGCGCGCACCCAGGAGCTCGTCGAGCAGGCCCGCCGCGCGCAGCGGCTGAGCGACGTCGCGGCCGAGCTGGAGTCCGCGGGCGCGGACGCCGGCGGCGTACCCGCCCTGCTCGAGGACGCCCGCCGCACCCTCGACCCCGAGGTCGGCACCCAGCTCGAGCAGTGGCCCTCGGTCGTCGAGGAGTACGCCGCCGTCCCCGGCCGCGAGTCCCTCTCCGGCAACCGTGTCCCCAAAGTCGCCGTGCCGCGCTACGCCGACCACGGCGAGCTCGTGCGCTTCTGGCGCAGCGAGAACCTCCCCGGCCGCTTCCCCTTCACCGCCGGCGTCTTCCCGTTCAAGCGCGAGGGCGAGGACCCGGCGCGGATGTTCGCCGGCGAGGGCGACCCGGCGCGCACCAACCGCCGGTTCAAGCTGCTCAGCGAGGGCAACGAGGCCACCCGCCTCTCGACCGCCTTCGACTCGGTCACCCTCTACGGCCGCGACCCCGACGAGCGCCCCGACATCTACGGCAAGGTCGGCACCTCGGGCGTGAGCGTCGCGACGCTCGAGGACATGAAGCAGCTCTACGACGGCTTCGACCTGCTCGCCCCGACGACCAGCGTCAGCATGACGATCAACGGGCCCGCGCCGACGGTGCTCGCGTTCTTCCTCAACACCGTGATGGACCAGGCCCGCGAGCGCGACATCGACCCGCTCAAGGCGCTGCAGACCGTGCGCGGCACCGTCCAGGCCGACATCCTCAAGGAGGACCAGGGCCAGAACACCTGCCTGTTCTCCACGGAGTTCTCCCTGCGGATGATGGCCGACATCCAGGAGTGGTTCATCGAGCACGGCGTGCGCAACTTCTACTCCGTCTCGATCTCGGGCTACCACATCGCCGAGGCCGGGGCGAACCCCATCAGCCAGCTCGCCTTCACCCTCGCCAACGGCTTCACCTACGTCGAGGCCTACCTCGCGCGCGGCATGGACATCGACGACTTCGCGCCCAACCTGTCCTTCTTCTTCTCCAACGGCATGGACCCGGAGTACTCCGTCATCGGCCGCGTCGCCCGCCGCATCTGGGCGGTCGCGATGAAGGAGAAGTACGGCGCCGGCGAGCGCTCCCAGAAGCTGAAGTACCACGTGCAGACGTCCGGTCGGTCGCTGCACGCGCAGGAGATGGACTTCAACGACATCCGCACCACGCTCCAGGCGCTCATCGCGATCTACGACAACGCCAACTCCCTGCACACCAACGCCTACGACGAGGCCGTCACCACGCCCTCCACGGAGTCGGTGCGCCGGGCGCTGGCGATCCAGCTGATCATCAACCGCGAGTGGGGGCTGGCGATGAACGAGAACCCGCTCCAGGGCTCCTTCATCATCGACGAGCTCACCGACCTCGTGGAGGAGGCCGTGCTGCGGGAGTTCGAGGCGATCAACGAGCGCGGTGGCGTGCTCGGCGCGATGGAGACCGGCTACCAGCGCGGCCGCATCCAGGACGAGTCGATGCTCTACGAGCACCGCAAGCACGACGGGTCGCTGCCGATCATCGGCGTCAACACCTTCCTCAAGCCCGGCGGCGACGACGCGACGCCCGAGCACGTCGAGCTGGCCCGCGCCACCGAGGCCGAGAAGGAGTCCCAGCTGCGCCGGGTCCGCGACTTCACCCGCGACCACGAGCAGGAGGCCACCGAGGCGCTCGCCCGGCTCAAGGAGGCGGCGGCCTCGCCGGACGAGAACGTCTTCGCCGTCCTCGTCGACGCGGCCAGGGTGTGCTCGCTGGGGCAGGTCACCGAGGCGTTCTTCGAGGTCGGCGGCCAGTACCGGCGCAACGTCTGAGGTGCTCCCGGGCGGAGCCCGGGGGCAACCCGAAGAGATCGAGCGAGCCCCGCGGCCGAGGGACAAGGCCGCGACGGGCGGGTCGAGATCCTGGGCCCCGGTGGTCGAGCAGCCGAGGAGCGCCAGCGACGAGGCGGGCGTCGAGATCACCGGGCGCACGTCCGATAGGTTCACCCCGTGACCAGCACCGCGAAGCACCCCAGCTACGACCAGCTCAAGGACCTCCCGGCGTACGCCGAGCAGCCGGTCCCGATCGCCTTCGAGGACAACAACGGCCACCTCAACGTGCGCCACTACCTCGGCATCGGCAGCGAGGGCCTGGACGAGTCGCTGGTCGACCTGGGCATCCCGGTGGACTGGCCGATCAAGGCCGGTCACGCCTGCTTCGCCGCCGAGCACCACGTGACCTACCTGCGCGAGCTGCGCACCGGTGACCGGATGTCGGTGCGGGTGCGGCTGCTGGGCCGCTCCGAGCGGGCCGCCCACGCACTGGTCTACATCCTCGACGACACCCACCAGCAGCTCAGCGCGGTCTTCGAGGAGATCTTCCTCCACATCGACCTCTCCGACCGGCGCACCGCTCCCTGGCCCGCCGACGTCGCCCAGGCCATCGACACCCGCGTCAGCGAGCACGAGGGCCTCCCGTTCGAGGCGGTCACCTCCGGCTCGATGGCCCTGCGCTGACCGTCTCCGATCGCCGAGGCGTCACCCATGCACGGCCGAGCCGTCACCGACGCACGCCCGAGAGGTCGCTCGCGCACGGCGGCGTACGACCCTGCGTGCGTGAGTGACGTCTGGAGCGTGCGCGGGTGACGGCTCGGCGGGTCGTGTCGCTGGTCCCCTCGATCACCGAGGCGCTGGCGAGCGTGCACCCCGAGGCCCTGGTGGGGGTCACGGACTGGTGCACCCACCCCGCCGATCTCGAGCAGTACGGCGCCAGCCGGGTGCGCGGGACCAAGAACCCCGACCTCGGGGCGATCGAGGCGCTGCGCCCGGACCTGGTGGTGGTCAACCGCGAGGAGAACCGCGAGCTGGACGTCCGGCGGATGCGCGAGCGCGGGCTGGCCGTCGAGGTCACCGACATCGAGACCGTCCCCGAGGGCGTCGCCGAGCTCGAGCGGCTGCTGGACCTGCTCGGCTGGGAGCGGCCCGCGTGGCTGGCCGAGGCGCGGGCGCTGTGGTGCGGCCCGCTGCCGCCGGTCACGCGCCGGGTCGTGGTGCCGATCTGGCGCGACCCGTGGATGGTGGTCGGGCCGCGCACCTTCACCGCCGACCTGTGCCGGAGGCTGGGCTGGCAGGTCGTGCAGGCCGAGGACCCCGACGCACCCGATCGCTACCCGACGCTCGACGTCGAGGAGGTCGACGGGTGCGGTGCCGACGCCGTGCTGCTCCCCGACGAGCCCTACGTCTTCACCGCCGACGACGGTCCCGAGTGCTTCAGCACCCCGGTGGAGCTGGTGAGCGGGCGGGCCCTGACGTGGTACGGCCCGTCCCTGGTCCCCGCGGCCAGGTCCGTGGCGCGTGACGTGGCGGGTGGCGTGGCGGGTGGCGCGGCGGGTGACGTGGCGGGTGACACGCCCGGCCCCACCCCTTCGGTGGGTTAGACCCGCCGACTGCTGGGGAACCCCTGGAGGGACCGCACGCGAGAGGACCTCCCCCATGACCCAGACGGACATCGCCGAGTCCGCGGCTGCCTCGGCACTGGACGTCGGCACCGACGTCGAGGCCGCCGTCGAGACCGTGGGTCGCTACCGGGTGGAGGACCTCATCGCCCTCGGCGGCACCGCCACGGTGCACCGCGCGCACGACCTGCGCCTGGGTCGCGACGTGGCCCTCAAGCGTCCCCGCACCGGCCAGGGCCAGGCCCAGCACCGGCTGCGTCTCCTCGACGAGGGTCGGCTGCTCGCCCACCTCTCGCACCCCGGGCTGGTCCGGGTCCTCGACGCGGCCTGGGAGGGGCCGGGCGCACCGTACCTCGCCCTCGAGCTCGTCGACGGCCCCGACCTCGATGCCACCCTCGCCCTGCGCCGCCTCTCCCCCCGCGAGGCGGCCGTGGTCGGCCGCGACCTCGCCTCGGCGCTGGCCTACCTCCACTCCGAGGGCCTGGTCCACCGCGACGTCAAGCCCGCCAACGTCCTGCTCGACAGCAGCGGCCACGCCCGCCTGTGCGACCTGGGCGTGACGCTGGAGGCAGGTGAGCCCGACCCGCACGGACGCCCCGGCCACACCGTCGGCTCGATCGCCTACCTCGCGCCCGAGCAGGTCCTCGGCGCGCCGCTCGGCACCCCTGTCGACGTCTACGCCCTCGGCCTGCTGCTGCTCGAGGCGCTCACGGGTCGTCGGGAGTTCGAGGGCGGCGCCGAGGAGTCGGCCTGGGCGCGGGTGCACCGGGGGCCCACCATCCCGACGTCCCTCGGGGCCGGCTGGACCTCCCTGCTGGCCTCGATGACCGCGCGCGAGCCGGCGGCACGCCCCTCGGCCCGTGAGGTCGCCGAGCACCTCGAGGCGTTGCTGGCCATGGACGCCGCGGTCACCCCGCTGGAGCGCCCCGCCGGGCGCCACCGCGCCACGCCCCGGGCTCAGGAGCTGGCGGCCACCGTCGCCTGAGGCCCCGCCCCACGGGTCCCGGGCACCCGCGCACGGGTGGCGTGCGCAGGGCGACGCGGCAGCTCGAAGAGCATGTCGGCGCCCATGCGACGCAGCAGTGCGTGCAGCGCCAGCGCGGCGGTGACGGCCACCGCCGTCAGCAGCACCGGGTACGCCGCTGCCTCGATCGCCCCGAGCCGCCCCGTCCCGATCGGGCTCGGCAGGTGGAGCGCCAGGGCGAGCAGCGGCGCGTGCAGCACGTAGATCGGCAACGTCCGCCTACCCACCCAGGCCAGGCCGGCCGCAGCCCGGCCCTCGGCCAGCAGCACGCTGACCCCGAGGCCCAGCGGCACGCCGACCAGGCCCGCGAGCAGCATCACGGTGGTGCGCGGGACCCCCAGCAGCGGCAGGACCACCACCAGCGCCAGGTAGACCAGGGCCAGGCGACGGGGCACGCGCGAGGCCGGGCCGGCCCACCGGCGTACCAGCTCGGGGGCGAGCGCGCCCAGCGCGAAGAAGGTGAAGTGGAAGACCACCGAGACCCGGTTCCAGTCGTCGGTGGGCAGCAGCCCGGCGCAGGCCGACACGACGGCACTGACCGCCAGCACGGGCAGGACCGGCAGGCCCGCCAGCAGCCGGGCGAGCGCGAAGTAGACCGCGAGGGCGTAGAGGAACCACAGGCCGGTGGAGGCGAGCACGAGGTCGGCGACGAGCTCGCCGAGGTCCTGGGTGCGGTTCATCGGGAGCAGCCGCTCCACCGAGAAGAACGCACCCTGCAGGACCAGCCACACGACGTAGAGGTAGTAGGGCGAGAGGACCCGCCGCCGCGCCTGCGCCCAGGGCCGACGCACGGCCCCCGAGGCCACCAGGCCGCTGAGGACGAAGAAGAGCGGCATCCGCACCGGCTTGAGCGCCATCGTCACCCAGAGCCAGGCGTCCACGACCGGCTCGAGGGCAGGCTCGAGGGCGGACTCCAGGGCGGGCGCGGCCTGCAACGGGAGGTCCTTGACCACGGCGTGGTGCAGCACCACCAGCAGGATGCAGGCACCCTTGGCGACGTCGACCCAGAGCAGCCGCCCCTCGGGGCGCGGGGGGACGGTGCCGGGCGCGACCGGACGCCCGGCCCCGGCGGCGGGGGATGGGAGGGGCACCAGGACAGCGTCGGTCCGCGGCCGTGGCGACGCCGCACCGACGACGACGTGTCGTTGCTCACCGCCGGACGAACAGCTCGGTCTCCTCGGTGCGACCGCGCAGGGTGGCCCGCTCGTGCGAGCGCCACTGCGCAGCCTCGTGCTCGTCGGCCTCCGCCAGGCTCTCGGCGCAGGTCAGGACCCGGCCCTCCACGTCCTTGGCCAGCTCGGTCAGGCGTGCCGCGGCGTTCACCGCGTCCCCGATGACGGTGTACTCGAAGCGGGCCCGGGTGCCGACGTTGCCGGCCACGGTCTCCCCGGTGAAGACCCCGACACCGCAGTCGAGGTCGGGGTGCTCCCGGCCGAGGCGCTCGACCATCGCGCGGGCGGCGCGCAGGCCCCGCGTGGCGTGGTCCGGCAGGTCCACGGGCGCCCCGAAGATGGCCAGCACCGCGTCACCCATGAACTTGTTGACCAGTCCGCCCTCCCGCGCGATCTCGTCGACCACGACGTCGAAGAAGCCGTTGAGCAGCTCGACGACCTCGGTCGGGGACCGGTCCGCGGCGATGGCGGTGGAGCCGACGAGGTCGACGAAGAGGACCGTCACACGCCGGGTCTCCCCGCCCAGCTCCACGTCGCCCGCAGCGGCCGCCCGGGCCACCTCCTGGCCGACGTGACGACCGAAGAGGTCGCGCAGGTGCTCGCGCTCGGTGAGTCCCTCGGCCATGTGGTTGAAGCCGGCCTGGAGCAGTCCCAGCTCCGTGGCGTCGTAGACCGGGACCCGCTGGTCGAGGTCGCCGTCCTGGACCCTGGCCAGCGCCTTGCGCACCGAGACCAGGGGGGCGACCACCGAGCGTGCGTTGAGCACCGTGACGAGCAGCCCGAAGACCAGCACCACGGCGGAGATCGCCAGCGCCAGAACAGCCATCCGATCGGCACTCACGTCGCCTTGGGCCAGCGCCGAGATCGCGGCGTACCCGAGCCCCACGAGAGGCGCGGCGGTGCCCAGCAGCCAGAAGGTCAGCATCCGGCCGCCGACACCCAGGCCGCGCGGGCGCGACTCGGGCGACCCGGTGAGGGCTCGGGCGGAGACCGGACGGAGGAAGAACTCCGCCATCAGGTAGGTCACCGCGCACACGACGATGCCGCCGATCGCGACGGTCGGCGCCGTGCCGAGGGCGCGCGCCGGAGCCAGCCACAGCGCGAGGGTGGTGAACAGCAGCACGCCGCCGCACCACAGCGTGGCCGAGACCACCGCGAGCTGCAGCGGCACCCGCATCGAGCGACGCCGGTCCGCAGGCGAGGGCTCCTCCCCCCGCAGCGCCCACCGCAGACTGCGGAACGCCACGCGCGTGCCCCACAGCACCCCGACGCCGAGGGCGAGGCCGACGTAGACCGGGACCGCGATGGCGAGCGCGACCAGCAGGTCGCGTCCAGCCCCGGGCTGCGGCACGACGAAGAGGGTCAGGACCACGACCACGCCCGCGCCGATGGCGTGGGTGGCGGTGATCCCGAGGGTCAGGAACAGCTGCACGCGCACCCGCAGGCGGCGCAGCGACTGACCCTCCGGGCCGAGCAGCCAGGAGCCGAAGGGTGCGCGAGTGCCGGCCACGGCCCGCATTCTGCCCGGTCCGGACCACCTCGGCCCGGCGTTCCCACCCGGGCCCCAAAAGGGTGAGAAGTGTGCAAGGTTTGTAGAGGGTTGCTTAAGGTGATGACACCCCTTGCCGATGAGGGACCCAGACAGCACCCCGCACCACCGCACAGAGAGCGAACGAGGCCATGACCACGAGCCCGCTCGACGACCGACGCGACGACGTCGGCCCCTCCTTCGACGGGTCCGGTGACGTGCGCTCGCTGACCGACACCGAGCGGTCGGAGCGGACCGCCGCGCTGCTGGCGCGCGCCCACGCTGCGGGGGTCGGCGAGACCGAGCGCGAGACCTGCTTCGAGCGCGTGGTGGAGCTCAACATGCGCGTCGCCGAGGCCGTCGCCCGACGCTACGCACGTCGCAGCATCCCGGTGGAGGACCTCACCCAGGTCGCCTACCTCGCCCTCGTCCGCGCCGTCCGGTCCTTCGACCCCTCCCACGAGCGCGACCTGCTGGCCTACGCCGTCCCGTCGATGACCGGCGAGATCCGGCGCCACTTCCGCGACCACTCCTGGACCATCCGTCCGCCCCGCGAGGTGCAGCGCGCCCACACCCGCCTGGTGCGCACCGGCGTCACCCTCGACCGCGTGGACGACACGTCGGTGTCCGCCCTGGCCGCCGAGGTCGAGGAGTCGGTCGAGGTCGTCCGCGAGGCCCTGCTCGCCCGCTCCTGCTTCTCCCTGGTCTCCCTCGACTCCCCCGTCGGTGGGGAGTCCGACGGCGAGGCCGGCCTGGTCCGCGACGTCGCCGACCCCGACGTGGCGGAGTCCATGGAGCGCACCGAGGCCCGCCTCCTCGTGCGGCCCCTGCTGGCCACGCTCACCCCGCGCGACCGCGACCTGCTGCGCCTGCGCTTCGGCCAGGAGCTCTCCCAGCGCGAGATCGGGCTGGAACTCGGGATGAGCCAGATTCAGGTCTCGCGCTGCCTGCAGCGGCTGCTGCTCCAGCTGCGCGGCGCCCTCGCGGACGCCGCGTAGCCACTCGTCGGCGCCCGCGGGTCAGCAGCGTCGGCAGCTGGACCGCAGAGCGCACGCCGCCGAGCTCGGGACTCAGCCGAGGTCGGTGTCGTCGCGTCCCATGTCGAGCTCGCGGGTGTCCCAGCCGGGTTCAGGACGAGGCGGCAGGTCGGCGCGCGCAGCCGCCTGGTGCATGCCCACGCGCTCCATCCAGCTCAGGCCCGGCGACCACGCCGAGCGCATCGAGATGCGCCCGTCGGCCTCCATCACCTTCATCAGGACGACCGCCCCCAGGACCAGCTCGCCCTCCTCGGGGCGGTGTTCCACGCCCAGGGAGTCGATCAGCCTGCCGAGAGGCTGCGGGTCCGACATGGCCTCGCCCTTCGTGTGGGGTCAGATGTGCGATGCTCCGTCACCGAGCATGATGTGCGGTGGGACGGCTTCGGCCGAGTGTACGCCGCTCGTGCAATGTTCGTATAACGTCACAGGGGTGGTCGTCCCGCCCGACGACCGCTCGACTGGGGGTGTCACCGGGCATGAGCAGCGGACCGGCGCAGCGTTGGCGCATCGGCGTGCTGGCCACCCGCGTGGGGGTCAGCGAGACGCTGCTGCGCGCCTGGGAGGTGCGCTACGGGCTGCTCAGCCCTCAGCGCACCCAGGCCGGCTACCGCCTCTACGGCCCCGAGGACGAGCGGCGAGCGATCGCCATGCAGCGCGCCCGCGAGCGCGGGGTGCCCGCCGGCCAGGCGGCGGCCGAGATCCTGGCGAACGAGCGCACGTGGGCCGAGAGGCAGGAGGAGCCGACCGAGGGCACCGCCTCCTCCTCCGGCTCCCTCGACGTCGTGCGCGCGCTCGCCGAGCTCGAGGCCGCGATGCTGGCCTACGACGTCGGCTCCATGCACGAGGTCCTCGACCGCCTCCTGCGCACGGTCTCGGTCGAGACCGCCATCCGCGACGTCCTGCTGCCCTTCATGGCCCACGTGGGCCGCGGGTGGGAGGCGGGTGACTTCGACGTCGCCGACGAGCACTTCGCCAGCGACCTGGTCCGCGGCCGCCTCGCCGCCCTGGCGGTCGGGCCCAGCACCCGCACCGGACCCACCGTGCTGCTCGCCTGCCCGCCCGAGGAGTCCCACGACATCGCCCTGAAGGCCTTCGAGGTCGTGCTGCAGCGGGCCGGCTGGCGCACCAGGTTCCTGGGGCCCAACAGCCCGCTGGCATCCATCCGCGCCGCGGTCGACGTGATCGCGCCCGACGTCGTCGTGCTGGCCGGCGCCACCCCGCAGGTCTTCGCCCTCGCCGACGACGAGCTCACCGTCGTACGCCGCTTGGCGGAGGCGTCCGTGCTCGGGCTGGCCGGCGCCGGGGCGAGCGCCGAGCTCGCCGAGCGCTGGGGCGCCCTGCACCTCGCCGGCGACCCGGTCACCGCCGCGACGAACCTCGTCGAGCGCGCCCGCGACCTGCTCGCCGCGCAGGGCTGAGCGCCCCCCCGCTCGGGCGGGCCAGCCGGCCCTGACCCGGTCGGACCGACCCCTCCCCGTCCACCTGGACCATCGGGACAGGCAAAAAGTGGTGCGCTCGGGTCAACCCGAACGGGTGAGGGGTGATTGAACTCTGCAGCAGCGGGATACAGGAGTGGTGTGGCCCTCCCGGGGCCGCACCCTGGATTCCGACAAGCACACGAGGTGACGAGCATGAACAACGAGAGGACCCCCCTCACGGCGACCGTGGTCGACGACAACGACCTCGCCGTCGCCGGCCTGGAGGCGCTGCTGGCGACCTACACCGAGCGCGTGCGTCTGGTCGACGTCCGCACCGCACTGGCCCACCCCGAGGACGTCGACGTCGTCCTCTACGAGCCGATGCAGCAGTCCTCCTTCAGCGCCTCCATGCTGCGCAACCTGCAGTCCGCCGCCGAGGCGCAGGCGATCGTCTTCAGCTGGGCGCCCGCCGACCAGCTCCCCGACACCACGAGCCCCTACCTGTCGAAGTCGATGACGGCGGCGCAGCTCGTGGTGGCGCTCGAGGACATCGTGTCCGGCCGCGGCGTGCCCGCCCCGCCGGTGCACACCCCCGCGGAGAAGGTGGAGCCCGTCGCCCCCATCCGCACCCCCCAGGCCCCGGCCGGGAGCCGGCTCACCCCGCGCGAGCTGGAGATCCTGACCCTCATCACCCAGGGCCTCACCAACGGGGAGATCGGCGAGGAGCTCGGGCTGTCGATCAACTCGATCAAGACCTACATCCGTCAGGCCTACCGCAAGATCGACGTGGAGCGGCGCACCCAGGCCGTCGCCTGGGGCATGGCCAACGGCCTGCTGCCCGACGCCGAGCCCGTGGCGGTCTGACCCGCCGCACCCGACGTCCTCCCGGTCGCACTGGCATCGGTCGGGAGGACCCCACGGCCAGAGCCCCTGGCGCCACGCCCCCACGCGGGGTGCGGCGCCAGGGGCTCCGGTCGTTCCCGGGCCCGGTCTGCGCGCTGGTCACGACTTCGTGTGTCGCGAAGGGTTGGCTAACCTTCCTCTCGGCCCTCCGCTCGCGTCCGAGCGGACAGGACCAACCCCCGCCGAGACCTGGAGTGACCCGATGCGCCGTCCCCTCGCCCGCACCCTGCCCGCGCTGGCCACGACGCTGCTCGCTCCCCTCGCGCTGTCCGGCTGCGGCCTGCTCGGCGGCGAGGAGGCCGACCTGCAGGTGTACTCCGCGCGGCACTACTCCCTGGAGGAGGCGTTCGCGGAGTTCACCGACGAGACCGGGCTGACCGTGGAGTTCCTCTACGGCGACGACGCCGAGCTGCTCGAGCGGCTCAAGGCCGAGGGCTCCGACACCCCCGCCGACGTGTTCATGACCGTCGACGCCGGCATGCTCTGGAACGCCGGCGAGCAGGGCGTGCTGGAGTCCATCGACTCCTCGGTGCTCGACGCCGCGGTGCCCGAGGACCTGCGCGACAGCGACGCCGGCTGGTACGGCCTGGCCATGCGTGCGCGCACCGTCGTCTACGACCCCGAGAAGGTCGACCCCGCCGAGCTGGACGCCGAGGACACCTACGCCGCGCTCGGCGACCCGCAGTGGAAGGGCCGCATCTGCATGCGCGACGAGACCGCGTCCTACACCCAGAGCCTGGTGGCCAGCCTCATCGACCTGCACGGCCGCGACCGGGCCCAGGAGATCGTCGAGAGCTGGGTCGCCAACGACGTGCAGATCATGTCCAACGACGTGGAGCTGCTCGAGACCATCGACGCCGGCGGCTGCGAGGTCGGCATCAGCAACCACTACTACCTCGCCCGGCTGCTGGAGGAGGACCCCGACTTCGGCGTCGCGCTCTACTGGGCCAGCCAGGACGGCGCAGGGACGCACGTGAACATCTCCGGCGCCGGCGTCGTCGCGGGCACCCCGTCCTCCGCGGAGGCCCAGCAGCTGCTGGAGTGGCTGGCCACCGACGGGCAGAGCGACTTCGTCGACGGCAACCACGAGCTGCCGGTCAACCCCGACGTCGAGCCCGAGCCCCTGGTCGCCTCCTTCGGCAGCTTCGAGCGGATGCCGGTCGACGCCTCGGCGTACGGCTCGCTCAACGCCGAGGCCGTCGAGGTCCTCGACGCCGCCGGCTACCGCTGATCCGGTCGATCCCGTGACCGTCCCCGCCCCCGGCCTGGTCCGTCCGCGGACCCGCCGACGGCTCCTCGCCGCCGGTCGCCCCGGCTGGTCGGCGGCGGTCTTCGTCGCGGCGGCGGTCATCGCCAGCCCCGTGGTCGCCGTGGCGCTGGGCGCGCTGTTCCAGGGCGGGCTGCAGCTGCCCGGCGGGGTGGGCGGCATGGTCGCCACGACGCTGGCGCTCACCGTGCTGGTGGGGCTCGGCACCAGCGTGCTGGGCACCGGCCTGGCCTGGCTGGTCAGCGTCCACGAGTTCCCCGGGCGCCGGGTGCTGTCGTGGCTGCTGGTGCTGCCGCTGGCGGTGCCGGCCTACATCCTCGGCTTCGTCTTCCTCTCCACCTTCGACTACGCCGGGCCCGTCCAGAGCGGACTGCGCAGCGTGCTGGGCGAGGACCTCGGTGCCCTGCCGGTCCGCTCGCTCGGCGGGGCCACGATCGTCCTGGTCCTCACGCTGTACCCCTACGTCTACCTCCTGGTGCGGGCCGCGTTCAGCGACCTCGCCCCGACGGCGTACGACGCCGCGCGCACGCTCGGCGCCTCGCCGGCCCGCGCGTTCCGGACCGTCCTGCTGCCGCTGGCCCGCCCCTCCCTCGCGGCCGGCCTGGCGCTGGTGACGATGGAGGTGCTCACCGACTTCGCGACCGTGCAGTACTTCAACGTCCGCACCGTCTCGGTGGGCGTCTACCTGGTCTGGAAGGGCTCCTTCGACGTCGCCTCGGCGGTCTCGTTGGCCAGCCTCGTCCTGCTCTTCGCCGTGGCCGTGCTGGCCGCCGAGCGCGCGCTGCGCGGTGACGCCCGCTACCACCAGCGCGGCGGCCGGGGGCGGGGCCTGGAGCGACGCCGGCTGACCGGCGGCCAGGCCGCCGCGGCGACCGGCGCCTGCGCGACCGTGGCCGCGCTCGCCTTCGGGCTCCCCGTGCTGCGCCTGGTCACCTGGGCGGCCGCGGCGGCGGCCGAGGAGAACCTCTTCACCGACACCCGATTCGCCGACCACCTCACCAGCTCGGTGCTGGTCGCGGCGATCGCGGCCGCCACCTGCGTCGTCGTCTCGGTGGTCCTCGCCCACGCACTGCGCCTGGGCGGCGGCCCGTGGGTCCGCGCCGCGGCGCAGGCCACGACGTTCGGCTACGCGGTGCCCGGCGCCGTGGTCGGCATCGGCGTGCTGGCGCTGTTCTCGGCCGCGGACCGGGTGTTGCAGGCGTTGGGCCGCGAGGACGGCACCGGCATCCTGGTGACCGGGTCGGTGCTGGGCATCCTGCTGGCCTACGTGGTCCGGTTCACCGCTCCGGCGTACCAAGCCGTCGACGCGAGCTTCGCGCGCATCCCTCCCACCGTGAGCGCCTCCGCGCTCACCCTCGGCGCCGGCCCGGGAAGGCTGCTCGGCCGGGTGCACCTGCCCTTGGCACGCTCCGGCGTCGCGGTGGCGCTGACGCTGGTGATCGTCGATGCGGTCAAGGAGCTGCCGCTGGTGCTGCTGCTGCGTCCCTTCGGCTTCACGACGCTGTCGGTGTGGGTCTACGAGCTGGCCTCGGAGAACTTCTGGGAGCGCGCCGCACTGCCCGCGCTGCTGATCGTCCTGGTGGCCGTCGTGCCCGTCGCGCTGACCTTCCGCAACCCCGCGACCAGGCACGCGCGATGATGGCTGGAGTCATGAGCACCTCCGAGACCGTCACGCGTGTCGCGACCGAGCCCGCCCTGCGGCTGCGCGGCGCGTCCAAGTCCTACGCCGAGCACGACGCGGTCCGCGCCGTCGACCTCGAGATCGCGGCCGGCGAGGTCCTCACGCTCATCGGCCCCTCCGGGTGCGGCAAGTCCACGCTGCTGCGGCTGGCGGCCGGGCTCGAGCGTCCCGACGCCGGCACCGTCGAGCTGGGTGGTCGCGAGGTCGCCGGGTCGCGCTGGGTGCCGCCGGAGAAGCGTCGCGTCGGGCTGGTCTTCCAGGACCATGCGCTCTTCCCCCACCTCGACGTCGCGACCAACGTCGCCTTCGGGCTCGACCGGCTCCCCCGGGCCCAGCGCGGCCCACGGGTCGCCGAGGTGCTCGACCTGGTCGGGCTGGCGCACGTGCGCGACCGCCACCCCCACGAGCTCTCCGGCGGCGAGCAGCAGCGGGTCGCCCTGGCCCGCGCCCTGGCCCCCTGCCCCTCGCTGGTGCTGCTCGACGAGCCGTTCTCCAGCCTCGACGAGAACCTCCGCGCCCAGGTCCGCGCCGACACGCTCGCCGCCATCCGCGCCACCGGCAGCGCCGCGATGGTCGTCACCCACGACCAGACCGAGGCCCTGTCGCTGGGCGATCGGCTCGCGGTGATGCGCGACGGCGTCGTGGAGCAGGTCGGGCACCCGACCGAGGTCTACGAGACGCCGGCCAACCGCTTCGTCGCGACCTTCATGGGCGACGCCGACTTCCTGCCCGCCCACGTCCAGCGCGCGCTGCTGACCTGCGAGATCGGCGTCGTCTCGACGGTGCCGGGCTGGGGCGACAGCGACGTGCACGTCGAGGTCATGCTGCGACCCCACGAGGTCGCGCTGCGTGCGGAGGCGAGCTCCACGGCGGTCGTGGAGCGCGTGGAGTACCACGGCGCCTTCGTCCTGCACGAGGTCCGCCTCGCCTCGGGTCGCACGGTCCGGTCCTGGCAGCAGCACGGGGTCCGACTCGAGGTCGGCACCGCCGTCGACGTCACCGTCGTCCCCGGCTCCCGGCCGGTCCTGCTCTCCGGCGACACGGCCCTCACCGCCCCGCCGGTCTGACCCCCGCCCTCCCGCGGCTACGCGGCGGTGCGGGTGCGGAGGCTCGACACGCGCGCCTCCAGCAGGCGCCAGGTCCGCCAGGCGAGGACCCCGACCACCAGCGACGCGACAGTGGCCCAGAAGGAGTGGTCGACCTCCAGGTGGGGGTAGACCTGCCAGTGGGTGAGGTAGATCCACAGCGACGCCCCGGCCACGCAGGCCAGCGGCGCGACGAGCGCGGCCGGCACCGGCGTACGCCGCACCCAGACGAGGGCGAGGGCCGCCAGCACCACCACGGCCGAGCGCTGCGCGTCGTCGAAGAAGCCGGGGACGGTGACGACCAGGAGGCCGCTGACCACGAACCGGTGGATGGTCGTGCTGGCGCGGGCGGCCGCCCAGCCGAGCGCCACCAGCCACCACACGACCTCGGGACGGTGGATGACGGTGCCGCCCTCGCGCAGCAGCACCAGCTCGTACCGCGTCGCCAGCCCGGCGATCGCGAGCCCGACCGGGAACCAGAACGGATGCCGCAGGTCGAGCCGGTGCAGCGCCGGCACCGCCAGGAGCGCGGCCAGGGCGAGGAGGCACCAGACCAGGGCCTCGACGAACCAGAAGTACCAGGCGGGCTCGCTCCAGCGGGCCGGGCCGACCAGGCTGTTGACCAGCAGCACCGTCGGCAGCGGGTAGGCACCGGTCACCAGGCTGACGCCGCCGATCCAGAGCACCGACGGCACGACGACGCGGGCGACGCTGCGCAGGACCGCACGCACCCGCTCGTCCCGGCGAGCCGAGGCCAGGGCGAAGCGGCCGAGGTTGAAGCCGACCAGCACGAGCAGGAAGTGGGCACCGCCGACGACCGCGAAGAGGTCGGCGTGGCTGCCGACGATCGCGACGACGGCCAGCGCCCGCAGCAGCGTGCTGGTCTCCACCGTGCGCCACCAGCGGCGGCGCGGTGCGGCGTCCTGGGTGAGGGAGCCGACCGGGCGCAGGTGCCAGTCGTGCGGCAGCGTGCCCAGGGCCCGCTCCAGGCGGACCGAGGCCTCGACGTAGGAGAGCGAGTCACCACCGAGCGAGGCGAAGGAGTCGGTGTCGGCGACCGGTCGGTCCAGGACGTCGGCCAGCACGGCCGCGGGATCGGGCGCGGCGGCGTGCGCGGCGGCGTGCGTCTGCGACCTCTCGGCCGTGCGCGAGCGACCCCTCGGCCGTGCGTCGGCGACCTCTCGGCGGGCCAGAGCGGCCACGCGGTGACGATCGGGCTTGCCGGAGGCCAGGAGCGGCCACTCCGGCAGGGGTACGACGGTGACGGCCGCCTCCGGGAGCCCCGCGAGCCGCGCGGTGTCGCTCGCGAGGCGGGCGTGGCCGGCCGGCGCGGAGGTGGTCCCCACGGCCAGACGGTCACCGGCGTCGGCGACCAGCGCCTCGACGCCGAGGTCGGCGAGGCCGGCCTCCACGCGGTCCAGGTCGACCCGCAGGCCCAGCACCTTCGCGAAGCGCGAGAGCCGCCCCACGACCCGCCACAGGCCGTCGGGGTCCTGCACGCCCAGGTCGCCGGTGCGCAGCTCGGCCAGGTCGTGGCCGCGCGCCAGGTCGGCCCGCTCCTCGGCGTACCCCATCATCACGTTGGGGCCGGAGTAGACGAGCTCGCCGACGCCCTCGGGCTGCCCGGGGACCGGCTCGAGCCGCAGGTCGCCGCCGGGGACCGGCACGCCCACGCACTCGGGGCGCTCGGCGGCGAGGCGGGCCGGCAGGTAGGCCATCCGTGCAGTGGCCTCGGTCTGGCCGTACATCACGTAGAGGTCGAAGCCGCCGCGCTCGCCGCGCTGGGCCCAGGTGCGCACGGTGTCGGGAGCCATCCGCCCGCCGGCCTGGGTCAGCAGCCGCAGCGAGGCGTGGCGGCCCCGGGCCAGCGCGTCGGCGCGCCCGGATGCCTCCAGCATCTCGAAGCTGTGCGGGACCCCGGCCAGGCTGGTGACGCCGTGCGCGTCGATCGCGTCCCAGAAGCAGGGGTCGACCACGGCGGTCCGGGTCAGCACGACCGCGGCGCCCGTGGCGAGGTGGGAGTGCAGGACCGAGAGGCCGTAGCAGTAGTGCAGCGGCAGCGCGGTGATGCCGACGTCGTCGGGGCGCAGCCCGAGGTAGTCGGCGATGGCGACGGCGTTGGCGTCCACGGCCCGGGCCGAGAGCCGGACCAACCGCGGGCTGCCCGTGCTGCCGGAGGTGGACATCAGCAGGGCCAGGTCGGGGTGCGGCGCAGGCGACCCGGGTCGCGCGCCGAACCGTGCCTCGAGCAGCTCGCCGGCCCCAGGTGCCCCGTCGGGGTCGATGAGCAGCACCGGCCGCCCGGCGGCGAGACAGGCCAGGTAGGTGACCACGTCCGCCGAGCACGGCCGCATCGGCAGGACCAGCGGCTCCGCGACGCGCAGCAGGTGCCGCTCGGTGGCGGCGTCGACCAGGCCCGCGAGCGCGGCGTACGACGTCACCCCGCCGTCCTCGACGAGGGCCGGCCGCTCCCCGTGGCGCGCGAGGTCCTGCGCGAGGCGCACGCCTCGACGGGCAGGGGCCAGCGGCCGGAAGGGGGTGAGGGTCACCTCACCAGGGTAAGGCAAGCCTCACCTTGGCGACGAGTCGTCTCGCTCACAGGGAGGGCACAGGGAGGGCACAGGGAGGGCACAGGGACCGTCGAGGACGAGAGCTTCGCCTCTACCCGTGGGTGTCCCCTGGGCTGGACCAGTGGGTCCTCCGATCGGACATTTCCGCCAGGTGAACGGACAGCAGGCCGTCCTGAGAGACATGCTGAACCCGCCGCGGTCTGGGAGGGCCGGGGCCGCCACGGTCTGGGAGGGCCGCGGTGTCACCTACATGGGAGGAACGCGTCCATGCACGCACGTTGTGTCTCGAGACGGATCGCCACCGGCGCCGTCACCCTCACCCTCACGCTGGGTGGTCTCGCCTTCACCGGCGGGACCGCGACTGCCGCCCCCGAGGCAGCCGACCGCGCCGCGAGCGCGGAGTGCCAGCAGGCCCGCAAGTCGTTGAGCAAGGCCAAGAAGTCCAAGCGCAAGGCCCAGCGTCAGGGCAAGGCGGCGAAGGTCCGCAAGGCCCAGCGCCGCATCGAGGTCCGCAAGGAGCGCAAGCAGCGCGCCTGCGCGCCCACCACCGAGCAGACCGTCCTCGAGCAGGTGCAGTCCGGCCAGCTCGCGCTCGACGGCCTGGACCTCAACGGCCTCACGGCCCTGCTGCCGGCCGAGCTGGCCGCCGTCCTGAACCAGCTGGTCGCCCAGCTCGAGGGCGCGCTCGCCGGGATCGGCGCCAGCGCCCCCGGCGCCACGCCCGAGGAGCTGGAGGACCTGCTGGCCGCCCTGCAGGCGATGGACGCCCAGGGCTTCGTGTCCGCGCTCCAGGGCCTGCTCGGCGAGCTCACCGAGATCGGCGGTGGCCCGGACGCCATGGCCACGCTCATCGAGCTGCTCCAGGGCGGACTGCCCGACGGTGGCTCGCTGCCGATCGGTGGCGCTGCCGACCTGCAGGCGCTCATCAGCCAGCTCGTCGCCCAGCTCACCGCCGCCGGCGGGTTCGACTGGACCCAGGGGCCGGCCGCGCTGGCCGGGATGTTCGGTCAGCTCGTCGCGACCCTGGAGGCCCTCACGGGCCAGGTCGGCGGCGGCTCCGCCCCGGGGCTGGAGGTCCTCACCGACCTCATCGACCAGCTCACGGCCCTCGGGGCGCTCACCCCGGGCAGCCTGGGCTCCGCCGATGCCCTCGGCGCGATCCTCGAGGGCATCCTCGGCGAGCTCGGTGGTGGCGACCCGCTCGCCTCGCTCCAGGCGCTGCTGACCTCCGGCGGCCTCGGCGGCCTCCTCGAGGGGCTGCTCGACCTGCTCGGCGACATCCTCGGTGGGCTGCTCGGCGGCCTGGGCGCTCCCGCCGCCTGACGGGTCCCCTCAGGCACTACGCCTCAGGCCCGACGCACGACGCAGAGAGCCGCGGTCCCCGGTCGGGGGCCGCGGCTCTTCGCGCGAGTCGGGCTACTCCGCACGAGATCTCACCCTCACCTCGAACTGAGGGTGAGAATCCGTGCGGACTAGCCCAAGCCCGCCGCCGACCCTCAGCCGACGCTGACGCCCCCCAGCCGCAACCAGGTGTCGACGACCGTGTCGGGGTTGAGCGACATCGACTCGATGCCCTGGTCCAGCAGCCACTGGGCGAGGTCGGGGTGGTCGGAGGGGCCCTGGCCGCAGATGCCGACGTACTTGCCCTGCTTCTTGCAGGCGCTGATCGCCAGCTCGAGCATGTGCAGCACCGCCGGGTCGCGCTCGTCGAACTTGTCCGCCACGAGGCCGGAGTCGCGGTCCAGGCCGAGGGTCAGCTGGGTCATGTCGTTGGAGCCGATCGAGAAGCCGTCGAAGTGCTCGAGGAACCGCTCGGCGAGGACGGCGTTGGACGGCAGCTCACACATCATCACGACCTGCAGGTCGTTCTCGCCGCGCTTGAGCCCGTGGGAGGCGAGCAGGTCGATGACCCCCTCGGCCTCGGTGAGGGTGCGGACGAACGGGATCATCACCTTGACGTTGGTCAGGCCCATCTCGTCGCGCACGTGGCGCAGCGCGGCGCACTCCATCTCGAAGCACTCCGCGAAGTCCTCCGAGAGGTACCGCGAGGCGCCGCGGTAGCCGATCATCGGGTTCTCCTCGTGCGGCTCGTACGCCGGGCCGCCGACGAGGTTGGCGTACTCGTTGGACTTGAAGTCGCTCATCCGCACGATCACCGGCTCGGGGGCGAAGGCCGCCGCGATGGTGGCCACGCCCTCGGCGACGCGCTTGACGAAGAAGTCGCGCGGGCCGTCGTACGCCGCGATGATCTCCTCGATCTCGGCGCGCAGGTCGGTGTCCAACGACGACGGGTCGCGCTCGAGGTCGAGCAGCGCCTTGGGGTGCACGCCGATCTGCCGGTTGATGATGAACTCCAGGCGGGCCAGGCCGACGCCGTTGTGCGGCAGCCGTGAGAAGGCGAAGGCCTGCTCGGGGGTGCCGACGTTCATCATGATCTTGACCGGCACGTCGGGCATGGAGTCCAGCTCGGTGCGCTCGACGGAGAAGTCCAGCACCCCGTCGTAGACCAGGCCGGTGTCACCCTCGGCGCACGAGACCGTGACCTCGGTGCCGTCGGAGAGGTCGCGGGTGGCGCCCCCGGTGCCGACGACCGCGGGGATGCCCAGCTCGCGAGCGATGATCGCCGCGTGGCAGGTGCGGCCCCCGCGGTTGGTGACGATCGCCGACGCGCGCTTCATGATCGGCTCCCAGTCGGGGTCGGTCATGTCGGCGACGAGCACCTCGCCGGGGTTGAAGGTGTGCATGTCCTCGAGCGAGGTGAGCACGCGCACGGGACCGGCGCCGATCTTCTGACCGATCGCACGGCCCTCGACGAGCACCGGGGCATCCTTGGTCGCCGCCGGGTCGATCTTGAAGCGCTCCAGGGCTCCGGTGCGCCGCGACTGCACGGTCTCGGGGCGGGCCTGGAGGATGTAGAGCTTCCCGTCGAGACCGTCCTTGCCCCACTCGATGTCCATCGGTCGCCCGTAGTGCTCCTCGATGACCAGCGCGTGCTTCGCGAGCTCGGTGACCTCGTCGTCGGTCAGCGAAAGCAGCCGCGAGTCGGCCGGCTCCACGTCGACGAACTCCGTGGTGCGGCCGACGGTCGCGTCGTCGGTGTAGACCATCTTGGTGGCCTTGCCGCCGACGCCGCGCTTGAGCACCGCCGGGCGACCGGCCTTGAGCGCCGGCTTGTAGACGTAGAACTCGTCGGGGTTGACCGCTCCCTGCACGACGCCCTCACCCAGGCCGTACGCCGAGGTGATGAAGACCGCGTCGGTGAAGCCGGACTCGGTGTCCATCGTGAACATCACGCCCGAGGAGCCGATGTCCGAGCGCACCATCCGCTGCACGCCGGCGGAGATGCCGACGGCGTCGTGGGCGAAGTCGTGGTGGACGCGGTAGGCGATGGCGCGGTCGTTGTAGAGCGAGGCGTAGACCTCCCGGATCGCGGTGAGGATCGCGTCGATCCCACGGACGTTGAGGAAGGTCTCCTGCTGACCGGCGAAGGAGGCGTCGGGGAGGTCCTCGGCGGTGGCGGAGGAGCGGACCGCGAAGGAGGCCTCACCGCCGGCCTCGGAGACCAGTCGCTCGTACGCCGCGCGGATGTCGGCCTCGAGGTCCTCGGGGAAGGGCTGCCCCACCACGGCGTCGCGGATCTCCTTGCCGACCGCGGCCAGCGCCCGGGTGTCGTCGGTGTCGAGGTCGCGCAGGAGGCCGGCGATCCGCTCGGCCAGGCCGGTGTCACCGATGAAGCGGTGGAAGGCGTCCGCCGTGGTGGCGAAGCCGTCGGGGACCCGCACGCCGAGGTCGGTCAGGTGGGAGACCATCTCGCCGAGCGAGGAGTTCTTGCCGCCCACCTGCTCGAGGTCGCCGAGTCCGAGGTCGGCGAACCACCGGACGTTGCTGTGGGTGGTGCTGTCGGTGCCGGTCATGCTGGGGAGTCCCCTCTGCTGCTGGTGCTGCGGGTCTGCTGGCTACTGCTGAGTCTCGCGGCCGCGGCGCTGCGGGCACGGTGCTTCTTGGTCTGCAGGATGATCGCGGAGATCTCCTCCACGGACTTGGCCGAGGAGTCGACGACCGGGAGCCGGTGGGCCTCGAAGAGCTCCTTGGTACGCCGCAGCTCCCACCGGCACTGCTCCGGGGAGGAGTAGCGCGAGCCGGGGCGGCGCTCGTTGCGGACCCGGCTCAACCGGTCGACGGTCGTCACCAGGCCGAAGCAGCGGTCGGCGTACTCCCGGACCGGGGCCGGCAGCTCGGACTCGTGGAGGTCCTCCTCGACGAGCGGGTAGTTGGCGACGTACAGGCCGTGCTGGAGGGCGAGGTACATGCTCGTCGGCGTCTTGCCGCACCGCGAGGGCGCCAGCAGGATCACGTCGGCCTTGTCGAGCGCACGCAGCGACTGGCCGTCGTCGTGCTCGATGGTGAACTCCACCGCCGCCATCCGGGCGTTGTAGCGCTTGATGTCGCCGACGCCGTGCAGCCGGGCCGCCCGCCGGATGCCGCGCTGGCCGAGGATGCCCTCGACACGGTTCATGTGCATGTCGAAGAAGTCGATGACCGGCGCGACGGTGCGGTTCAGCTCGTGCCGGACGTCGTCGTCGGCCGCGGTCGAGAACACCAGCGGCATCACCGGCCCGGCGGCCACCTCGTCGAGCATGGCCGCGATCTCGCGGGCCTGGTCGACGCCGGCGATGAACGGGATGGTGCTGCGCTCGAACGTGAGGTCCGGGAACTGCAGCAGCAGCGCGTTGCCCATCGTCTCGGCGCTGATGCCGGTGCTGTCGGACAGGAAGAAGACCGGGACGACGGCGTCCTCCGCCTCGCTCATGCCGACCTCCTGACGTGGCCCCGCCGGACCGTCCCGCCCCGCGGGAACCCCGGTCGAGGGGTGGGATGGACCGTAGCGCCCCACGCGCACCGCTCGCAGTCATCCGCGCGTTCGTCCGAGCGTCGGACGTGGGATGTGTCACCCGCGCGGGCGGGGCCGCCCGGCCGTGGACCTCATCGCGCGGAGAGCTCGAGGGTCGCCATGACCTGCCCGATCCACTCCTCGCGCTCGGCCTCGCTCAGCGACGCCGGGGTGAGGAAGTCGAGCTCGATCGTCCGCTCCCCCGTGGCGTGGATGAAGAAGTCCGCGTCGAGACCGTTGATGCTGGCACCGCGCGCCCGGGCCATCTCCACCCCGTCGACGACCACCGGGTCGAGCATCCGCAGCGGCTCGGTGGTCAGGCCGTTGTGCTTGTCGAGGTAGCGGATCTCCGCCCTGGCGTTCTTCATGGCCAGGAGTCCCTCCCGGGAGCTGAGTGCGACGGCGACCGTCTCCCCGTCGTCGGTCCGGGTGCCTCCTCCCAGCTGCTGGGGCGTCTCCTCCGGCTCGGCGTCAGCCCAGATCCCGAATGCCTCCACCCCGTCGACCAGGCTCGTGTCGAGGGCCTGCGGCGCCGGCTCCACGTCGGCGTAGGTGTCGACCGGCGACGCGTCCTCGGGCGTCGCACTCGGGGACGTCGTCGCGGTGCCGATCGCGCTGGCCCCGTCGCTCGGGCGGGGGTCGGCCGCGTCGCCACCGCAGGCGGTGGTGCCGCCGACCAGGAGGGTCAGGGCGGCGAGTCCCGCCAGTCGTCTGCTCACCCGCCCCTGCTGCCCCGCCGCGCCCTCGATGAAACGACAGGACGACACCCTTGGAGAGCCGGCACCCCGATTCACTGCGAGGAGGATTGAGGTCCGCCGCACGTGGGAAGACGTTGGGTCGGGCCTTTACCTTCGAGGCTCGAGGACTTCCTCACGACACGACCAGCACACGCTCTCGGGAGGCACGTGATGGTGGCCATCGGGCCGGACGGCATACCCGTCGACATGGGTGCGATCGCGCAGCTGCTCCAGGAGCTGCGCATCGACAACGTCGTCATCGGCGACATCATGGCGGCGTTGGCCGACGGTGTGGACCGCGTCGACGGCTTCGAGCCGGCGCAGGTCCCCGAGCGACGGTTCGGCACCCTGGGCAACGGCGCCGTGCTGGGTCACCACACCGAGCTCGCCCGGCGTGCGGTCCGCGAGGCGATCCTGACGATGGTCCACGACCTGCAGCACTACAGCGAGGGTGTCGACACGTTCCGCAAGGGCTTCAACGTGGCCGATCAGCACGCGCAGGAGGACCTCGCCCACATCGCCGCCGAGGTCGGCAGCGTGCGGTCCGCGACCGACGGAGGTCTCGACCGATGACACGCGGTCCCGAGCGCCTGCGCCTCGACGCCGCGTTGGCTGAGGCCGACGAGGCGGTGGTGCGGGCCAACGGCGAGGCCGAGTGGCTGAGCGCGACGTACCGGCTGCGTGACGTGTCCCGCGCCCTGCGGGTCGCGGCCAACTCCGGCCTGGGCATCGGCGGGCAGACCGGGCCGGCCATGTTCAAGGCGATGCGTCGCTCCGCCGACCACCTCGACGAGCGGATCACCCTGTTCAACGAGGGACGCGAGGCACTCGGATCGGCCGCCGAGACGATCCGACGGGTCCGTGAGCAACGGGACCGGCTCGACACCGACCCCGAGACCGCCGCCCTCGCCGACCCCGGCGAGTTCCGCGACGACCCGGAGTGGAACGACGAGAAGCGACTGCGCGAGCAGAGCCGGCACACCGCGGCGGCCAGCGCCTTCGCCGACCGCGAGGCCCTGCGCGAGCAACGGGCCCGCGAGATCGCCGAGGAGTTCGACCGGCGCTACGACGAGCCGATCGCGGTGATGAAGAAGATCCACGGCATCCCCGACCCCGAGCCGGAGACCGTCTCGGGCGACGGCGGTGCCGGCGGCGGTGGGCGGAGCTCCGTACCCGGCCCGCGCGGCGCCGGCGGCGGCCCCGGCGCGGGTGGCCTGCTCGGCGGCGTTCAGCACCCGCCGTACGTCGCCGACCCGGTGGGTCCTGGCGAGGGCACTGACCCGACCGGCGGGTCCGGCGAGGGTCCCGGAGGAACCGCGTCCGGCCCGGACGCAGGCGGTCAGCCCGCCGTCCTGACCTCATCGACACCGGTCGGCTCCGGCGGCGCCGGCGGCGCCGGAGGGACGGCGATCGGTGTCGGCCTCGGCGGTGGTGCCCTGCTGGGCGGCCTGGCGAAGTCCGGCGTGCTGCGCAGCCTCACCGGCGGCGCGCTCGTCGGCGGCCAGCAGGTGCGGGCGACGGCACGACCACAGACCCGACCACTGGGCGGCCTGAGCCGCTCGGCGGTCTCCGGCACGCTCGGCCGCGGCTCCGCGGTCGGGGCGCCGGTCTCGGGACGGCCGGCGGCACGAGGTGGCGTGGGGGCCGCTTCGTCCGCCGGTCGGACCGCCACGGGACGCGGCACGGCCGCCGGAGCCGGGGGGCGCAGCGGCACCCGCGGGACGGGCGGTCGCGCCGGGGGGAGCCCCACCGCCGGGCGTCGACGCGACCGCGACGGGTCCGCGGACCACGAGCACTACGACGACGACGGCTCGGACTGGCTCGACGACGAGGCCGCCCCGGGCGTGCTGGGCTGATCACCGTGCGGACCATCGGCCCGGGCTCGTGGGCCGGACGCGAAGAGGCGCCGACCGGACCGCTGGGGGGCAGACGTCCCGGCCGACGCCGTACGCCCAGTGTGACACCTCCGATACCTCCAGGGGTAGTCGCCACGCGCCCGTCCCACCACGCGAACCGTCGCGGTGTCCTACCCTGACGCCGTGGAGCACGACAGCGACGACGCAGGCACCGGAGCCCCGAGCGTTCCGCGCCCGCCGGCGGGCGCTCCGGCCAACATGGCCGACGTCGCGCGCGTGGCCGGCGTCTCCATCGCGACCGTGTCGCGCGCGCTGCGTGACGTCCCGGGCGTCGGGGAGGCGACCCGCGACCGGGTGCGGAGGGTCGCCGAGGAGCTGTCCTACGTGATCTCCCCCGAGGCCAGCTCGCTCTCGCGCCGGGAGACCGGACGCGTCGCGGTGGTCATGCCGCGCATCGACGTGTGGTTCTACTCCACGATGCTCTCGGGCCTCGAGCGCGCCCTGCGCAGCGAGGGCATCGACGTGCTCGTCTACCAGGTCGACGGACCGTCGGAGCGGGGCGCCTTCGTCCGCGACCTGCCCGCCCGTCGCAAGGTCGACGCGGTCATCCTGGCCGCTCTCCCCCTCTCGCCCGAGCAGCGCGACCGTCTCGACCTGCTCGGGGTCCCGATGGTGATCGCCGGCGGCCAGGCGCGCGGACTTCCCCACGTCGACGTCGACGATCGGGCGATGGCGCGCGCGGCGGTCGACCGCCTCATCGCCGAGGGGCACCGCGACATCGCGATGGTGCGCACCAGCGACACCGACGCCACCACGTGGGACGCCGATCTGCTGCGGGTCGCGGGCTACCGCGAGGCTCTCGCCGTCGCCGGCATCGAGGAGCGCCCCGAGCTGCTCGTCACCGAGGCCTACGGCGTGGACTCCGGCACCCGCGCGGTCGAGCGCCTGCTGGCCCTGGACCGTCCCCCGACCGCCGTCTTCGGCTACTCCGACGAGATCGCCGCCGCGGTCGCGGTGGGGGCGCAGCGCCACGGCCTGAGCGTGCCGGAGGACCTGTCGGTCATCGGCGTCGACGGCCACCCGATGGCCGAGCTGTTCGGCCTCAGCACGATGGACCAGAACGTCGAGCGCCAGGCCGAGGAGACCGCGGGGATCGCCGTGCGCCTGATCCGCGGCGAGCCGGGCACCCGCTCGGTGCGGGTGCGGCACCGCTTCGTGGACCGCGGCTCGGTCCGGCCTCCCCGCGACGCGTAGGACCGGTCGTCGAGGGCGCGGCGCGCCGCGTCTTCACCCGCGTCCCCTTCCCAGGCTCGTCACCCGTCGCTAGCGTGCGAGCGCGCCTCGATGTGAGGCGGGCCACATCGGCCGTCCGGTGTGGCCCATCGCCGACTGCTCGGGAAAGGCCTGTCCATGTCCTCGTCCTCGTCCTCGTCCTCGATCCGGCTCAGGTCAGGACTCGCGGTGCCCGCGGCGGTGCTGCTGCTCCTGGTCGCCCTGCTGACAGTGCTCACCAGCGGCGCCCTGCCCGGCACCCCCGCGCCCAGCGCCCGCGCGGACGGGCCCGGCGTCGGCACGCCGTACGTCGTCACCGTCGGTGACTCCTACATCTCCGGTGAGGCCGGCCGCTGGGCCGGGTCGTCGAACAGCAGCTCGTCGGCCGCCGACGCCCTGGGCTCCACGGCATACTGGGACACCCCGAGCGGCGAGGCGATCAACCGCTGCCACCGCAGCAAGTCGGCGGAGGCGTTCATCGGTGCCGGCACCCTCGGCAAGAACCTCGCCTGCTCGGGTGCGAGGACCACCACCGACGCCTCCGGCAGCAACTTCAAGCCCGGGCTGGACTTCTACGACGACGGCGCCGGCAACATCGGCCAGGCCAAGGCGCTGCAGCAGTTCGCGTCCTCGCACAACGTCAAGCTCGTCGTCGTCTCGATCGGCGGCAACGACTTCAACTTCGCCGACATCGTCGCCACCTGCGTGGCGAACTTCCTCTACTCCCCCAGCTGGTGGAAGGACTACTGCTACGACGACAGCTCGGTGACGTCGAACTTCACCACGGCCAACGTCAACACCGTCCGCTCGCGCATCGCCACCGGCTTCACCCACCTGCGGACCGCCATGCGCAACGCCGGCTACGCCGACAACGCATGGACGCTCCTGGTGCAGACCTACCCCTCGCCGATCCCGAAGGCCTCCGGGTTCCGCTACTCCCAGAGCGGCTACACCCGGCAGAGCACCGGCGGCTGCGGCTTCTGGGACAAGGACGCCGACTGGGCCAACACCAGCGCGCTGCCCACGATCAACAACACCGTCAAGAGCGCCATCACCGCCTCGGGGCTGACCAACACCCGCACCCTCGACCTGGCCTCCGCCTTCAACGGCCGGCGCCTGTGCGAGACCGGTGTCGGGCTCTACGAGGAGAAGGGGCTGACCTCCTGGACCCAGCCCACCGCCGTGGACAGGACCGAGTGGATCAACCAGATCCGCACCGTCAGCACCTGCTGCTCCAACAGCCCCTACTACATCCAGGAGTCGCTGCACCCGAACTACTGGGCGCAGATGGCCACCCGCAGCTGTGTGCGACAGGCCTGGAACGGCGGAAGCCCGCGCGGCGGCTCCTGCTCGATCTCCGGCACGGGCCTGGTCGGCGGGGAGCCGCGGATGACGCTGCAGTAGCCACCGGACCGGGTCCGGGGGTGCCCCGCACCGCCTGGTCCTCCACCGTGACGGACGGTCGGCTCGCCTCATGTCCAGCGGACGGGTTCCGCACTCCTGCCGCACGGGTGAGGATGGCAGGACATGATGGGTCCGACGGTTCCATCGGAAGGAGCAGGTGTGGGGCACTCCGCCTGGCTGGACTCGGTCGTCGAGGCGACGACCGACGGCCTGTGGGTGCTCGACCGTGACGGCACCACGGTCTGGGCCAACCCAGCCATGGCCAGGATGCTGGGGCGCGAGCCCGGCACGATGACCGGGCTGCCGGCCCACGAGGTGTTCCCGGCCGACCAGCGCGCGCGGGTGGACATGCACGTCTCGCTGCTGCGGCGCGGCACCCGGGGTCGTGACAACCTGCCCGTGACGCTGCGCCGCTCCGACACCGGCCGCGTCGACGGGCTGCTGAGCTACAGCCCGGTGCGTGAGGCCGGGCGGGTCACCGGGTGGTTGCACCGCTTCACGCCGTACGCCGTCACCACCCCCCGGCCGACCGCGCCGACCGCCGCTCCCACTGCGCGCTCGGTCCCGGCGGCCCCGGTGGCCGACCCCGAGGCGGGGGCCCGGGCCCGCCAGCTCAGCGAGGCCCAGGAGATCGCGGGCATCGGGTCCTTCACCTGGGACCTCGAGACCGGTCTGGTCACCTGGTCCGAGCAGCTGCACCGCCTCTACGGCGTGCCGCCCGAGGAGTTCGACGGCACCTTCGACGGGTTCGCCGCGTGCCTGCACCCCGACGACCGGGAGCACGTCCGCGCCGTCACCGAGGCCGCGCTGCGCGAGCGGGACTCCTTCGAGTTCGACGCCAGGGTCCTGCGGCCCGACGGCGACGTGCGCTGGATGCACGGCCGCTGCCGCATCACGCGCGACCCCGCGACCGGGCGCCCGGTGCGCATGGACGGCACCAACCAGGACATCACCGAGGTCCGGCGCGCCGAGGTCTCGGCCAGCGCCTCGTCGCGCCGGCTGCGCCTGATGCAGCAGATGGCGACCGCCGCGAACCGCGCCCGGACGCTCGTGGAGGCCATCGAGGTCGCCGCGGTGCGACTGCCGGAGCACACCGGCTGGCAGCCCGTCGCCGGGTGGCTGGTCAGCGCCGCCGGCGGACCCCCTCAGGACCGGGTCGCGGAGCTCCAGCAGGTCTACCCCGCGACCCCCGACCGCCCGGCCGCCACCGACCTGGCCGAGCAGTGCCTCGTCGACGGACGGGTCGCCCAGGACGCGCGCTCGATCGAGGGCCGCACCTTCTCCCGGGTCGCCCTCCCGGTGGTCGTGGAGGAGGAGGTCGTCGCGGTCCTGGAGGTGCTCGCCGACGAGGCGCCGCTCTCCGAGCCGGCCCACGACCTCGTGCAGCAGGTGGCCGCCCAGCTCGGCGTCGTCGCCGAGCGGGAGCGCGCGGCCGAGGCGCTGGCCGACGCCCGCGACCGGGCGATGGAGGCCTCGCGGATGAAGTCGGAGTTCCTGGCCACGATGAGCCACGAGATCCGCACCCCGATGAACGGCGTGATCGGCCTCAACGAGCTGCTGCTGCGCACCGACCTCGACGACCACCAGCGACGACTCGCCGATGGGGTCCACCAGTCGGGCCTGTCGCTGCTGGCGATCATCAACGACATCCTCGACCTCTCCAAGATCGAGGCCGGCAAGCTGGAGCTCGAGGACGTCGACTTCGAGGTGCGCAGCGTCTTCGAGCAGACCGCCTCCGTGCTGGCGAGCCCCGCCCACGAGAAGGGGATCGAGCTGGTCGTCGCCTGCCACCCCGACGTCCCGGACTACCTGCGCGGCGACCCCACGAGGCTGGGGCAGGTCCTCACCAACCTCGGCTCCAACGCCGTGAAGTTCACCGAGCACGGCGAGGTGTCGGTCCAGGCGCACGTCGAGTCCGCGGTCGACGGCCGGGTGGTGCTGCGCGTCGACGTCACCGACACCGGCATCGGCATCCCCGCCGCAGCGCAGGCCACCCTCTTCGACGCCTTCATCCAGGCCGACCTGGCCACCACCCGTCGTCACGGCGGCACCGGGCTGGGGCTGGCGATCTGCCAGCAGCTCGTCGAGGCGATGGGCGGCCGGATCTGGGTGGACTCCGCCCCCGGCAAGGGGTCGACCTTCTCCTTCACCGCCGACCTGGAGCGCACTCAGGTGCCGCCTCGCCTGCGGGCCCCGGCGGAGTCGCTCGAGGGCCAGCGGGTGCTGATCGTCGACGACAACGAGACCAACCGCTTCATCCTCACCGAGCAGCTGTCGGCCTGGCAGCTGCAGCCGGTCGCCGTCGCCACGCCCGCCGAGTGCCTCTCCACGCTGCGCGAGGCCCAGCGTGCCGGGCGGCCCTTCACCGTGGCGCTGCTCGACCTCGTCCTGCCCCGCATCGACGGCCTGGAGCTGGCGCGCATCATCAAGGCCGACCCCGCGCTGCGCGACCTGACGCTGGTGCTGCTGACCTCCGACCAGGGCGTCGGGGCGCGCACGGCCCGCGAGGCAGGCATCGCCACCACCCTGTCCAAGCCGGTCCGCCACTCCGAGCTGCTCGAGGCCCTGCTGCGCCTGGTGGGGCAGCCCGAGGAGTCCGCGCCCCGGGCACCGCGTCGCCTGGTCGTGCCCTCGCTCGACCTCTCGGTGCTCGTCGTCGAGGACAACCCGGTCAACCAGCTGGTGGCCACGGGCCTGCTGGAGGCTCTCGGGGTCCGGGTCGAGATCGCCGACGACGGCGAGGCCGCCATCGACGCCCTCAAGGGCGACCACGGCTTCGCGCTGGTGCTGATGGACTGCCGGATGCCGGGCATCGACGGCTTCGACGCCACCCGGGCCATCCGCGCCGCCGAGCCGGCCGGCGAGCGGGTGCCCATCATCGCGATGACCGCCTCGGCGCTGGAGGGTGAGCGCGAGCGCTGCCTCGACGCCGGGATGGACGACTTCCTCACCAAGCCGGTCGACCCCACGCAGCTGGAGGAGGTCGTCCAGCGCTGGACCAAGCGCTCGGGGCCCGCCTCCGACAGCCAGCAGCACGAGCAGCAGCTCGAGCAGCGTGACCAGCGGGAGCGGCCACCCGTGGTCGACGCGGCGGCTCCGAGCGCCTCCACGGAGGAGCCCACGGCGACAGGGCTCCGGTCCTCCGGTGTCGTCGACCCGGAGCTGGTCGTCATCGACGAGGACCGCCGTCAGCTGCTGGCCGAGCTGGTGAAGGACGGCGAGAGCTTCTTCGACCGGACCGCCCGCTCCTTCGTCGGCCGCATCGACGGCCAGGTCCGCGACATCCGCGCCGCCCACCGCAAGGGCAGCGCGCACGAGACCTTCACCAGCTCCCACCTCGTCAAGGGCAGTGCGCTCAACCTCGGCCTGCCCCGGGTCTCCGCGGCAGCCGCGGCGATCGAGGCGCAGGCGCACACCGGCTCCTTGACCGGCGTCCAGGAGATGCTCGACGAGCTCGACCGCGAGGTGGCCACGGCCGTCACCGAGCTGCGCCGGAGACTGCGCTGATCAGCGACCCCCTCGGCCTGCGCTACGAGGAGGTCGCCCGGGTGCGCCCCGTCGACCCGGTCAGCGCGGTCGACCGACCCGTGTCACGCACGCTGCCCGGGCGCACGTCGGTCACCCCGCTGCCGCGCCGCGCGCCCTACGCGGCCGTCCGAGCCGGTCTCGTGGACCGCGAGCCGCTGGCCCTCAGCCTCGCCGGGCCCGACCTGCTGCTGCGCGCCGCGTACGACGGTGAGCACTGCCGCCTCGAGCTCGACGGCGTCACGGGGCCGGTGGTGCTGCGCAGCCGCCGCGACGGGCGCGCGGGGGACGCAGCGGCGCTGGCGCTGTGCCTGACCGGCACACACGCCGCCGTGCTGACCCAGGACCACGAGGGCGGCCCGTGGACCGGTCGCGCTCGTGTCGACCTGGCCACCAGCCACCCTCGGGCCGCGCGGCTGACCCGTAGCCCCACGTGGCTCGAGGACCTGCAGGTCGGCCACGACGGAGCGGCGACCGCGCTGGTGGCCGGCGGCTTCGGCCAGCTCGGGCTGCGCGACCTGCGCCTGGTCACGCACGCCGACGGCCGCCCCTACGACGACGGCTCCGGTCGGCTCCACCTGACCGCCACCAGCGCCGGGCCGGGACCCTTCGGCACCGGCCACACCTCGGTGTGGGCGTTCGACCCCGCGCGGGTCGGGTCCGGTGCGGGAGCGCCCGAGGCGGGGCTGCTGACTCACACGGCAGACCTGTTCGTCCGTCGCCGCGGCAGCAGCGCGGTGCTCGGCGACCACGCCGGCCACCTGCTGCGCGACGACGACGCCTGGTTGCTGGCGACCAGCACCTGGGGCGACTTCGACCCCGACCGCCACGACGCGTCGGTGGGGGTGACCCTCGCCGAGACCGACGTCGACCTGCTGCACGGCGTCCACGTCGTCTCCGGCGAGCCGCTCCCGCTCCCGGCCGACGACCCGTCCGTCGGTGTCTGGGACCCGCACCTGCTGCGCACGGACGACGGCTGGCTGGTCGGCTACGTCAGCGCCACGCGGTTCTTCCGGTTCCACCCCGTCATCGCCGCCGGTCCCGACCTCGACTCCCTGGCGCTGCGCGCCGCCGACCCGTTCCGCCGCGCCTCGGAGGGCACCACCCTGCTCACCCTGCACGGCGGCGCCGGGTCGCCGCGGACCATCGTGCTGGTCTCCGACGGTCGCGACGGCCCGCGCGCGGCACGGGAGCAGTGGGCCGTCCTCGACCCCGACCTGCGCCCCCGGGGCGTGCTCGAGGCGGCGTACCCGACGAACATCCCGTGGCCGACGCTGGTGCCGCACGGCGAGGACTGGCTGGTGGTCACCTTCGACGACACCCGCCAGGGCGGACGGGTGTGCGGCTACGGCACCCACGGCGACGTCGTGGTGATGCGCGGGAGGCAGCACTAGGCTGGAGCGTGATCCGCGCCACCCCTGCGGGTCGTCCACCCGGTCGCACCACCCCCGCGGCCCGACAGAGAGCCTGACCCATGAGCACCTCATCCAGCACCAGCACCGCCCCCGGCAGCACGCCCGTCGACGTCTTCGAGCTCGGCTCCGAGCACGAGCAGGTCGTCTTCTGCACCGACGAGGCCACCGGGCTGCGCGCGATCGTCGCGATCCACTCCACCGCGCTGGGCCCCGCCCTCGGCGGCACCCGGTTCTACCCCTACGCCAGCACCGACGCCGCCGTGCGCGACGTCCTCGACCTCTCCCGCGGCATGACCTACAAGGCCGCGGTCGCCGGGCTCGACCTCGGCGGCGGCAAGGCCGTCATCCTGGGCGACCCGGCCACGCTGAAGTCGGAGGCGCTGCTGCGCGCCTACGGCAGGTTCGTCCAGAGCCTCGGCGGCCGCTACCGCACGGCCTGCGACATCGGCACCTTCAGCCCCGACATGGACCACGTGGCCCGCGAGTGCGACTTCGTCACCGGCCGCACGCTCGCCCACGGCGGCGCCGGGGACAGCTCGGTGCTGACGGCGTACGGCGTGTTCCAGGGCATGCGCGCCGCCGCCGAGTCCGTGTGGGGCTCGACGTCGTTGGCCGGCCGCACCGTCGGCGTGGCGGGCGTCGGCAAGGTCGGTCGCCACCTGGTCGGCCACCTGGTGGAGGACGGCGCCGACGTCGTGGTCACCGACGTGCACGCGCCGGCCGTCGACGCGGTGCTCGCCGAGCACCCGGGCGTGCGCGCGGTCGCCTCGACCGAGGCGCTCGTCGCGGGCGCGCTCGACGTCTACGCGCCCTGCGCCATGGGCGGGGCGATCACCGACGAGGTCGTCGACACCCTCAGCGCGAAGGTCGTCTGCGGCGCGGCCAACAACCAGCTGGCGCACCCCGGCGTCGAGAAGCACCTGATGGACGCGGGCATCACCTACGCCCCCGACTACGTCGTCAACGCAGGCGGCCTGATCCAGGTCGCCGACGAGCTCGACCCGCGCGGGTTCTCCTTCGAGCGCGCGCAGCAGCGCGCGAGCGGCATCCTGGAGACCACGCGACGCATCCTCGCGCTCGCCGACGACGAGCGCGTCTCGCCGGCCGTGGCCGCGGACCGCATCGCCGAGGAGCGGATCCGGAGCGTGGGCCGTCTGCGGTCGATCTGGGTCGGCTGAGCCGCACCACCCGCAGCGGCGTCGACCGCCGAGGCGGCGAGCACGCGCACCGACCGCGGGTGATCCGTGCCGGGCCCCGAGGGCGCGGGACGGCTCACCCGCAGGTCAGCGCGTCAGGAGTCGCGAGAGGTCAATCGCGGCGAGGGTCGGCGTAGTCCGACCACTCGTCGTGATCGTCCTGAGCGACGTCATCGGAGGCATCGCCCCCGTGGAGCTCTCGCGCCAGCGCACCCAAGTCCGTCTCGTGAGTCCGGTACTTGAGTTCGCGAGCGACCTTGGTCTGCTTGGCTTTTGCACGGCCGCGGCCCATAGGGTCCAGCCCCCTCGCACACTTGGCCGGGGCACTGAGGCTCCCGGGCTGTCTCTCGAATACTCGTGGCCCCAACGCTACCTGCTGGGTGGCTGTTCCCGCACACCCCTCCCCGGATTGGTCCGCGTGGCGTGGGTCGCGCGTCGGCGGGCGAGCGGCAGTTTCACCACCCGTCTGACGAAACTGCCGGTTGTCGACCGGAGTTCCGGTCGACAGGTGCCGGTTTCACCACCCGGGTGGCGAAACCGCTCCGCCCCTCACCAGCCCGGGTGCTGACCCACCAGCTCGACGGCACCCGGACGGCCGGTGGCGGGCGCGACCCGGCCGGCGGGCCAGGCATGGACGCCGTATCCGGCCAGCAGGGCGACGGCGGCGTCGACCTGGTCGGCGGGCAGCAGGGCGACCATGCCGACCCCGCAGTTCAACGTGGCCTCCAGGTCGGCCTGCGAGACGTCGCCGACACGGCGGACGAGGTCGAAGACCGGCTCCGGGGTCCAGGTGCCGCGCTCGATGGTCGCGGAGAGCTCCTCGGGCATCACGCGCTCGAGGTTGGCCGCCAGGCCACCGCCGGTGACGTGGGACATCGCGTGCACGGTGGTGCTGCGAGCGAGGTCCAGGCAGGCCTTGGCGTAGATCCGGGTGGGCGTCAGCAGGGTCTCGCCCAGCGGCCCACCGAGCTCGTCGACGTGGCGGTCCAGCTCCCACTTGGCGGTGTTGAGCAGCACGTGGCGCACCAGCGAGTAGCCGTTGGAGTGCAGGCCCGAGGAGGCCATGGCGAGCACCACGTCGTCGGGTCGCACCCGCGCCGGGCCGAGCAGGTCGTCGGCCTCGACCACGCCCGTGGTGGCGCCGGCGACGTCGTACTCGTCGGGGGCCAGCAGGCCGGGGTGCTCGGCGGTCTCGCCGCCGACCAGCGCGCAGCCGGCCTCGACGCACGCCTCGGCGATGCCCTTGACGATCGCGGCGATCCGCTCGGGGACGACCCGGCCGGTGGCGATGTAGTCGGTCATGAACAGCGGCTCGGCACCGCAGACCACGAGGTCGTCGACGACCATCCCGACCAGGTCGTAGCCGATGGTGTCGTGGACGTCCATCGCCTGCGCGATGGCGACCTTGGTGCCGACGCCGTCGGTGGAGGTGGCCAGCAGCGGGCGCTTGTACGCCGTGAGCGCGCTGGCGTCGAAGAGACCCGCGAAGCCGCCCAGGCCGCCGATCATCTCGGGGCGCTTGGCCTTCTCGACCCAGACCTTCATCAGCTCGATGGCCTTGTCGGCCGCCTCGATGCTGACGCCGGCCTCGGCGTAGGCGTTGCCGGCGCTGGTGCTGTCGCTCACGGGACTCCTGTCGGGGTCAGGGGGTGTCTCAGGGGTTGTTGAGGACCGGGAGCGCCCGGCCCATCGTCGGCGAGCTCAGCGTGGCCTCGAGGAGGTGCTTGCCGAGCAGGGACTCGTCGGGCAGCTCCACGGGGTACTCACCGGTGAAGCAGGCGGTGCACAGGGCGGACCGCTGCTGGCCGGTCGACTCGATCATCCCCTCCAGGGAGATGTAGCCCAGGCTGTCGGCGCCGACGCTCGCAGCGATCTCCTCGACGTCGAGGCCGTTGGCGATCAGCTCGGCGCGGGTGGCGAAGTCGATGCCGTAGAAGCACGGCCACTTCACCGGCGGGCTGGAGATGCGCACGTGCACCTCCAGGGCGCCCGCCTCGCGGAGCATGCGGATCTGGGCGCGCTGGGTGTTGCCCCGCACGATCGAGTCGTCCACGACGACCAGCCGCTTGCCGCGCACCATGTGCTCGAGCGCGTTGAGCTTGAGCCGCAGGCCGAGCTGCCGCAGGGTCTGGCTGGGCTGGATGAAGGTGCGCCCGACGTAGGCGTTCTTCACGAAGCCCTGGCCGAAGGGGATGCCGGACTCCTCGGCGTAGCCGGCCGCGGCCGGGGTGCCGGACTCGGGCACCGGCATCACCAGGTCGGCCTCGACGGGGAACTCGCGGGCCAGCTGCCGGCCCATCTCCACGCGCGCCTGGTGGACGCTGCGGGCGGCGATGGTGGCGTCGGGGCGGGCGAGGTAGACGTACTCGAAGACGCAGCCCTTCGGCTCCGGCTCGGCGAAGTGGTGCGAGCGCAGGCCGTTCTCGTCGATGACGAGCATCTCGCCGGGCTCGACCTCGCGCACGACCGAGGCACCGATGGTCTTCAGCGCCGCGTCCTCGGACGCCACGACCCAGCCCCGGTCGAGCCGGCCGAGGACCAGCGGGCGGATGCCCTGGGGGTCGCGGGCGGCGTACAGGGTGTCCTCGTTCATCCACACGAAGCAGAAGGCGCCGCGCAGCATCGGCAGCACCTCCAGCGCGCGCTCCTCCAGCCCCTGGTCGGGGTGGTGGGCCATCAGCGCGGTGACCAGGCTGGTGTCGTTGGTCGCGGTCTCCCCCGGACGCTGGGCCAGGTCGAGCTCGCCCTCGGGCCCGGGGAGCGCAGCGACGGCCTCGCGCAGCTCGTGGGTGTTGATCAGGTTGCCGTTGTGGCCCAGTGCGATCGAGCCGTCCGGCGTCGGCCGGAAGGTCGGCTGGGCGTTGTGCCAGGTGCTGGCACCGGTCGTGGAGTAGCGCGAGTGACCGATCGCCAAGTGGCCCTTGAGGGAGTCCAGCGTGGTCTCGTCGAAGACCTGGGAGACCAGGCCCATGTCCTTGTAGACCAGGATCTGGCGGCCGTTGCTCACCGCGATCCCGGCCGACTCCTGGCCGCGGTGCTGGAGCGCGTAGAGACCGAAGTAGGTCAGCTTCGCGACGTCCTCACCGGGCGCCCAGACGCCGAAGACGCCGCAGGCGTCCTGGGGTCCCTGGTCCTGGGGGTCCAGCGCGTCCGTCAGACGTCCGTCGCCGCCCCTGCGGGCACTGTGGCCACTGCTCTGGAAGGGCACGGGCGGGATTCTACGGGCCGCTCGCCCCCGTCACCCACTCACGGGCCAACTCCCCGACCCCGTCCACCGTTCGGCCGGCCGGTCCCCCCCGGACGGGCGTACGCCGGGGGCCGAACGGCCCCATCCCCGGCAAACCCCCTCCTGCATCCGCGAATTTTGCCTATCCTGCCGGAACCGCTGCACCACCGCCTTCCCGATCGGACCCCCGTCCGCGTGACAGAACCCGCCGTGCACCTCGTCGTGCCGACCGACACCACGGCCCCTCCCCGGGCCGTCGTCGAGGGGACCCCTGGCGCCGACCTGGTGCCCGACCTGTTCCGGCACGCCGACCTGCGCGAGACCCTGAGATCGATCACCGACGGGGTCGCCAGCGCCGCCGGGTTCCGCCTCTCGGCGGTCAGCGTCTTCCGCAACAGCGACGAGCTGGAGTTCCTGGTCGTCAGCGGCGACGAGGAGGCCCAGGCCGAGCTGGACGGCGACGTCACGCCCCGCGAGATCGTGGACCAGTGGATCCGGGAGTCCGAGGACTGGGGGCGGCTGCGGTTCCTCCCGCACGACCGGACGCTCCGGCTCGCCGAGCACGTCTGGGTCGGCGAGGACTCCGTGGTCGACCACCCGGAGGCCTGGCAGCCCTACGACATGCTCTTCGCGCCGCTGCACGACCGCGACGGGCAGCTGCAGGGCATCTTGTGGGTGGACCTGCCCCTGGACGGGTTGCGACCGGGGCCCGACAAGCGTCGCAGCATCGAGACGTACGCGCGGCAGGCCAGCGAGGCGGTGCTCGTCGCCATCGAGCGCAGCCGGCTCTCCGAGCAGGTGCGCCTCGCGGCGGCCGCGCGCCGCGTCGTACGCGATGCGACGGCGCAGCTGGACCTCGACCACCTGCTCGAGGCGACCGTCAGGGCGGCGCGTGAGGGCTTCGGCGTCGACGACGTCCGCGTGCTGCTGGACGAGAACGAGGACGTCGACGCGCTCGACGGGCTGTCGGCGCTGGCGCGCTCCCTGGCCCAGGCCTGCTGGACCCGGCAGCGTGCCCTGGTCGTCTCGCCGCAGCGCACGGCGCCGGGACTGCTGTCCGCGCAGGAGCACGCCGCCCTGATCGACGGCCTGCGGGACAAGGGCGACACGTCGCTGCTGCTGGTCCCGCTCGGGGCCGGACCGGAGTGCCTCGGGCGGGTGCTGATGTTCCGCCGCGACCGCGGCGACTGGTCCGACGAGGAGGCCGACGCCGCCCTCGACATGGGTCACGACCTGGGACGCGCGGTGCTCAACGCCCGCAGCTTCGCTCGCGAGCAGCACGCAGCCGTCTACACCCAGCAGCTCATCGCCACGATGGCCCACGAGCTGCAGAACCCGTTGGCGGCCGCGCGCGGCTACGCCTCCATCCTCGAGGACGTCCTCGACGAGCTCGGCGTCGACGACCCCGACGCGGAGAAGAGCCTGCGCGGACTCGATCGCGCCGGCGGTCGACTGGTCGACATCGTGACCGACCTGCTCGCGCTCGCGCGGGCCACCGAGGAGGTCGATCCCACCGCCTGCGACCCCGTCGACATCGCCGAGGTCGTGCGGGACAGCGTCGAGATCGTGTCGGTGCAGGCCGCACCCCGCGGCATCGCCGTCGTCATGGACGTCCCCGACCGACCGCTGCTGGTGCGTGGGGAACCCGGCGACCTGGAGCGGGTGGCCTCGAACCTCGTCGGCAACGCCGTGAAGTACTCCCCGGACGGCACCAGCGTGCGCGTCTCACTGGCCGAGGACCCGCACTCCGGGCAGCACGGCGAGGTGGTGCTGCGGGTCGCCGACCAGGGGATCGGGATCTCCGCGGCCGACCAGGAGCGGCTCTTCGAGGAGTTCTTCCGCAGCGAGGATCCCGAGGCGGTCCGCCAGCCCGGCACCGGCCTGGGCCTGGCGATCGTGAAGCGGGTCGTGGACCGGCACCGCGGGACCATCAGCGTGCGCTCGGCCCCCCGCGAAGGCAGCACCTTCACGGTCCGCCTGCCCCGCGCCGACGCCTGAGCGCTGCGCCGGCGACGGGGCGACGTACGCCGTCCCTCACATCTTGCGCGCGCCCTGGCGCACCGCCTCACGGATGCGCGTGTAGGTGCCGCACCGGCAGATGTTGCGGATGCCGTCGAGGTCGGACTCGGTGATCGTGCCGCCCTCGCGCTGCACCTTCCGCACCAGCGCCACCGCGGCCATGATCTGGCCGGGCTGGCAGTAGCCGCACTGCGGCACGTCGCGGTCGATCCAGGCCTCCTGCATCGGGTGCAGGTCGCCCTTCACGGTGTCGGCGAGGCCCTCGATGGTGGTGATCTCGTCGTCCGGCTCGAGGTCACCCACCTTCACCGAGCAGGGGTTGAAGGCCTTGCCGTTGATGTGGGACGTGCACGCCTTGCACACGTTGATCCCGCAGCCGTACTTCGGGCCGGTCACGCCGAGCAGGTCACGCAGGACCCACAGGACGCGCTCGCTGTCGGCGACCTTGACGGTCACGCGCTCGCCGTTGAGGACGAAGGTCTGCTTGGGCATCGGTCTTCTCCTCAGTAGGTGAACTTCAGGCCGTTGGTCGGCGACTTCGGCACAGGGGGGATGAACGACTTGGGTCGGAACGAGACCGTGTCGTGGTTGATCGGGAAGCGGGTGGGGACCTCGCCGGTCGCCCGGGCGTAGGCACAGGCCACCGCGGCGGCCGAGGAGCCGACCGCCGCCTCGCCGGCACCGCCGGGCTGGTCGACGTCGGGGTCCATCACGATGACCTCCATCTCCTGGGGGACGTTCCACTGCCGGGTGTAGAAGTAGTTGTCCCAGCTGGCCTCCAGGAAGCGACCGTCCTCGAGGTGGCAGCTGCTGGTCAGCGTGAGCGCCAGCCCGTCCATGAAGCCGCCCTGCATCTGGGCCTCGAGCCCGATCGGGTTGATGACCAGGCCGGCATCGACGGCGATCACCGCCTTGGTGACGCGCGGTCCGGTGACGGCGTTGCGGACCCTGCGGTTCACGGTGCTCGGGCGGCAGTCGATCTCCACGAGGACGGCCGTGCAGCCCTTGTACTCCTTGTGGACCGCGATCCCCTGGGCAGTGCCCTTCGGCATCTTCCGGCCCCAGTTCCCCCGCTTCGCGACCGCCTCGATCGCGGCACGGACCCGGTCGTTGCGGCAGAGCTCCAACCTGAGCTCGAGCGGGTCCTTGCCCATCCGGCGGGCCAGCTCGTCCATGGTCAGCTCGGCGGCGACGCACACGTCGGGGCTGTAGATGTTGCGCATGCTGCCGGTGCTGAAGCGCTGGTCGGTCTCGTTGAGCAGCTGCGTGACCGCGCCGAGGTTGTAGGGCAGCTCCTGGGTGAGGGTGAAGATCGTCTGGGAGAAGCCCAGACCGCCGAGGTAGCGACCCACCTCGGTCGGTGCCTCGTCGATCGTCGAGGTGATGATCTCGCCGAGCCCGTGGCTGAAGTCGGTCACGACGCTGGTGTGGCGCTGCTCGAAGGAGAGCACCTGCCCGGCCAGCATCGTCGCGCGCACGCGGGAGGTGCACATCGGGTGCATCCGGCCCTGCCGCGGCTCGTCGGCGCGGTGCCACATCAGCTTGACCGGCTTGCCCATCGCCTGGGAGATCTGGGCCGCCTCGATGGCGTGGTCGCTGAACAGCTTGTGCCCGAAGGAGCCGCCTCCGGTCACCACGTTGACCTTGACCTGGTCCTGGGTCATGCCCAGCTCGGCCGCGATGTTCTGCTGGGCGAGGATCGGGACCTTCAGGCCGGCCCAGATCTCTGCACGGTCCTCGCGCACGTCGGCGATCGCCGCGAACGGCTCGAGGGCGGCGCTGCTGCGGAACATGAACTCGAAGCCCAGGTCCACCTGCTCGGCCAGGATCGGCACGTCGGGCACGGCCATCGGCAGCTCCGCCGCACGCAGGCCCTCGAGGATCGACTCGTCGTTCTCGCCGGCGAGGTCGCCGAGGTCCCACTCCACGTCCATCTTCCGGATCGCGTCGATGCACTGCCCGAAGGTCTTGGCCCGCACCGCGATCCCGGTCGGGATCTGCGCCACGTGGGTGACGCCCTTCATCTTCAGGATCTTCTTCTTGTTGCGCAGGCGCACCGGCCGACCGCGGTGCGTGGGGGGCCGGCAGACCATCGTCGGCTTGGCGCCCTTGACCTGCAGGTCGGTCGCGAAGTCCTTCTGCCCGGTGACCGCAGCCCGGGCGTCGGTGCGCTTGCGGCCGGTGCCGATGACGCGGTACTCCTCGCGCGGGCGCAGCGTCACACCCACCTGCTTGATGACCTGGCTGGCGGCGTCGGTGGCGAGCTCGCCGTACGGGATGGCGTTGCCGGCCGCGTCCACGACCGTCCCCGCGATGGTGGAGAGGCGGTCGGCGTCGGTGCCCAGGCGGGCGGCGGCGGCCTCCAGGAGCTGCTGGCGCGCGATGGCGGCCGCGACCCGGATCGGCGTGAACGTGGACACGGTGGTGTTGGACCCGCCGGTCAGCTGGTTGAAGACCAGCTCCGGACGCGCCGGGGCCAAGGTGACCTCGACCTTGCGCATCGGCAGGTCGAGCTCCTCGGCGAGGATCATCGCCGTGGAGGTGACGATGCCCTGCCCGACCTCCATGCGGGGCAGGGCGAAGGCGGCCGTGCCGTCCTCGCGGATCGTCACCGTGATCAGCTGGCTGGTGGCCAGCGCCGCGTCGGTCTGCAGGTCCTCGAGGTCGTAGATCTCGGGGATCTGCGGCAGCGACGGGATCGCCCCGCGCGCCGGGGCCCGCCCCAGCGTCAGGTCGGCGGCCGTGACCAGCGTGGCGCCGCCGAGGACGTAGCCGACGAACCGCCGGCGGTCCAGGCCCGCCGGGACGGCGTCCACCACCTCGCCCGACTCGCCCGACTCGCCGTGCGAGCGCTCGGTCGTGCTGCCTGCTGACGTGTGTGACTCGTACATCCATACCCCTTCCCCATGCGCACCCGGGTCGGGTGTGCGCCGGGCGGGAGCGGGGGCCCCTGCCCGGGTCGCGAACCTATGTCGGGGCAGTGACGGTCGTCACTCCCCCGGCCGGGATTCGGACAGGACGGGCTTCCGGATTGGTCGAGCCGGCGTATTGATACGCCGACTCGGCGGGGACAGCGGGTCGAACCGGCGTATTGATACGCCGGCTCGACCGACCGGGGGGCCTCGGGGAGGGGTGGGCTACTGCTGGGTGGCGAGCTTCGCGAGGAGGAGGGTCTCGGCGAGGACGACGCGCTCGAACTCGGCGAGGTGCAGGCCCTCGTTGGCGCCGTGGGCGCGGGTGTCGGGGTCCTCGACGCCGGTCACGAGCACGCTGGCCTGCGGGAACGCCTCGAGGAACTCCGCGATGAACGGGATCGACCCGCCGACGCCCATGTCGATCGGCTCGGTGCCGTCCCAGGCCTCGGTGAAGGCCGAGCGGGCGGCGTCGTACGCCGGACCGGTGGCATCGATCTGGGTCGCCTCACCGGTGTCGACGACGGTGTGGGTCAGTGTCGCGCCCCACGGCGTGTGCGCCTCGAGGTGCTCGACGAGGCGGGCCACGGCGTTCTCGGCGGTGTCGCCGGGGGCGATGCGCATCGAGATGCGGGCCCGGGCGGCGGGCACCAGGGTGTTGGAGGCGCCGGCGACCTTGGGCGCGTCGAGGCCGGTGATCGAGAGGGCCGGCTTGGTCCAGAGCCGCTCGACGGCCGAGCCGGAGCCGATCCACTCGATGCCGGGCGCGGCGCCGGACTCGGCGCGCAGCCGGTCCTCGGGGTACTCCACGTCCGCGGCAGGCCCGCTGTGCAGACCAGCGATCGCGACGTTGCCCTCGTCGTCGTGCAGGCTGGCGATCACGCGGCTCAGCGCCATCAGCGAGTCGGGCACCAGCCCGCCCCACATGCCCGAGTGCACGGCGTGGGTAAGGGTGCGGACCTCGACGTCCATGCGGACCAGGCCACGCAGGCTGGTGGTGAGGGCGGGGACGCCGATGTCCCAGTTGCCGGAGTCGGCGATGACGATGACGTCGGCGCGCAGCGACTCCTGGTGCTCGGCGAGCAGCGCCGGCAACGTCTCGGAGCCGACCTCCTCCTCGCCCTCGACGAACATCACGACGTTGACCGGCAGGTCGTCGCCGAAGACGCGGACCGCGCCGAGGTGGGCGGCGATGCCGGCCTTGTCGTCGGCGGCACCGCGCGCGTAGAGGCGGTCGCCCCGCTCGGTGGGCTCGAAGGGCGGGGAGTCCCAGTCGGCGTGGTCGTTCTCCGGCTGCACGTCGTGGTGGGCGTAGAGCAGCACGGTCGGGGCGCCCTCGGGGCCGGCCTTGTGGGCGATGACGGCCGGGGCGCCGCCGTCGGCGCTGACGATGGAGGAGGTGAAGCCCTCGGCGTCGAAGAGCGCCTTCACGGCCTCGGCGCTGCGCTGGACCTCGCCGGCCCGCTCCGGGTCGGCGCTGACCGACTCGATGCGCACCAGGTCCTCGAGGTCGGAGCGGATGCCGGGCAGGACGGACTGGACGCGGGCGCGGAGATCCTCACTCATGGCGAGCACGGTAGTCGCCGCGTTGGCCTACAGCAGGGGCAGGTGGGGCGTCAGGTCGGTCCGCTCCCCGGACGCGCTGACTCGGCCCTCGGCCACGGCGTCGGCCCAGGCCAGTTCACCGGCCGCCAGGGCGATCATCGTGCGGGCGTCGGTCTCCACCACGGCCGGCGGGGTCCCCCGGGTGTGGCGCACGCCGGGGATGCACTGCACGGCGGCGTACGGCGGGACGCGCACCTCCACCGAGTGCCCCGGCGCCCTCTGCTCGAGCACGGCCAGGACGTGCTTGACGACCAGTTTGAGGTCGGCGCGCTCGTCGCCGCCTGCCCGGAGCCGGTCGAGGGCATCGGCGAGCTCGGCGGGGTCGGCGCGGCGGAGGCGGGCGGGCACCAGGAGAGGGTACGGCGAGGACCAGCCGCTCCCTGCCGTCGAGCCCGTGCCGGAGGCGGACAACGTCGGGGAGCTCGCGAGATGAGTCGTGCCCCAGAGCGGGCGCCAAGGCGCCCGCGGGGGGGCACGACTCAGCCCATCAGAACCCCGCGAGGATCGTCAGCGGGGTCGCCCACGCGTCGGAGGCGGGGTCGATGACGGTGTAGTTGT
>JAYYWX010000108.1:0-63799 GCA_036341255.1 Actinomycetota bacterium
GCCGCGCTCCTCGATGGCGGCACGCACGACCCGGACCGGGCCCCACGCGTCGGCCAGCATGGCGCGGTAGTCGTCGGGGATGTCCTTGTCCTCGTTGAGGTAGGCCAGGGACATCTGGTGCCAGGCCACCTCGATGTCGCAGACCTCCACCACCTCCAGGATCCACCGCGAGGTGATCCAGGCGAACGGGCAGAGCGGGTCGAACCAGAAGTCAGCCTTGTCCATGCTGGTCCGAACAGAACCGGACCACGGTCCTATTCCTTGCCGCCGTCCGTGTCGCTCTCCTCGGCCGAGACCTCGCGCGGCACCCGGACCTTGAGCACGTCGCGCGATCGCCCGATGACCTCGGTGCCGAGGTAGACCACGCGGATGCGGTGCTTGCCGGGCTCGACGTTGCGCAGCTTGACCTTCCCGGTCCCCTGCTCGACGCGGGCCTCGACCTCGCGACCGTCGACCTTGACCACCACCGGGCCGGCCGGGCCGTCGACGCCACGGGCCTCGACCAGCAGGTCGAGCACGACGTGCCGGCGCACGTCCGGCTTGCGGCGGGTGCCCTTGTCCACGACCTTGACCCGGGCCTCGGCGGTGGTGCGCGACGTCGTCGTCGTGCGGTGCGCCGCCTCGAGTACCTGGGTCTGCGTGGCGTAGCCGCGGCGGCTGACCTCGACCCGGACCGCCACGAGACGACCCACGTCGGAGGTGCCGAGGCGGTAACGCAGCCCGTCGCGCCCGTCGACCGGCTTGCCGTCGCGCAGCCAGGTGTAGGTGACCTCGGCGTCCTCGGGGGTCACGACCGTGCCGGGGTCGACGGTGAGCCGCGCGCCGCGCGCCGGCTCGCCCCCGAGCTTCCAGGGCTCGTCCAGCACGATGCGGCCCGGCGCGACCCGCTCGGTGGCCGGCGAGGTCACCACGAGGTCGTGGTAGCCCTCGCGGACCGCGGTGACCTGGGAGGTGATGCGCGCGTCCATCAGGCCGGGGGTGAGCTTCAGCCGGTTGCCGGTCGCCCCCTCGATCGGTTCGCCGTCGGCGAACCACTGCACCGTGGTGGAGTCGGCAGCAGGCTCGAAGTCGCCGCGGCTGGTGGTCAGCGTCTCCGCCACCCGCGCCGTGCCGTCCAGGGCGGGGGCCGCGGCAGCGACCAGCGTGCCCGGCTGCACCTTGCGGCTGCGCGGGGTGGACGCGGTGCCGTCGACGTAGCCCTTGCTGCGGGCCGTGACGACGACGCTCAGGCGCGTCTTGCGCTGCGCTGGCGTCGGGGTGAACGTGGTCTCGGTGGCACCCGGGATCGGCTTGCCGGCGGCGTACCACTGCAGCTGCTGGTCCGCCGACGGCGTCCAGCTGCCCGTGGTCGCGCGGAGCGTCTCGCCGACGGCGGCGTCCCCGGTGATGGTCGGCTGCTCGGTGGCCTCGACCTCCCGGTCGTTGAAGTGGATGAAGCCGTTGGGCCAGTAGCGGTCGCCCTTGGTGATGCGGCGCCAGTGGAAGTCGCCGCCCCAGAAGTCCTCGGAGACGATGATCTCGCGCTGGGAGACGACCTTCTCGACGTAGGCGACGTGGCCGTTGGACCCGGCGTAGCCCTGGTGGCTGTCCCACCAGGCCACCGAGCCGACCATGGGGGTGTCGTCGGTGATGCGCGACATCGCGTGCCCCCAGTTGGAGGCGTTGCCGCTGCCGTCCCAGGGCCGCTCGGTCGACATGCCGCTCTGGACCATGCGGTAGGCGACGTAGTTGGTGCAGTTGTGACCGGTGTACATCCGCCACCACATGCGGTCGTTGTTGGCGCGGTAGCCACGGTTGCCGTAGCCCTTGTCCGCGCAACCGGCGTAGCCGTCGCACAGCGCGACCTGCTCCGCCGCGGCCGGGGGCGCGAAGGGTAAGCCCACGGCTACGAGAAAAGCCGCGAGCGACACGCCGATCAGGCCACGAATCCTGGTCACGAGGCGTGAGTAAACCGCATGTCAAGCACCGACACGCCGAGCGTGACCAAATTTTCACATTGGTCACACCAGTCCCGATGGTCCCGTCAGCCACGGGACCTTGGTCCCTCCCCCGCCCTCCTCGGCCCGGCGAGCGCACCGACGCGAAACCGCTCGACAGGCGGTGACATGATCGGCGCCATGCCTGGAACCAACCTCACCCGGGACGAGGCCGCCACCCGCGCCGCCCTCCTGGACGTCACGTCGTACTCCATCGACCTGGACCTCACGACGGGCGAGAAGACCTTCGCGTCCACCACGACCCTGGAGTTCTCCTGCACCGAGCCCGGTGCGGAGACCTTCGCCGACCTCGTCGGCGCAGTCGTCCACGAGATCACCCTCAACGGGGAGTCCATCGACCCCGCGACGGCGTACGCCGACAGCCGGATCACGCTGACCGGCCTGGCCGCCGAGAACACGCTGGTCGTCCGCGCCGACTGCGCCTACTCGCACACCGGCGAGGGCCTGCACCGCTTCGTGGACCCGGTCGACGGCCGCGTCTACCTCTACAGCCAGTTCGAGGTCCCGGACGCCCGCCGGGTCTTCACGACCTTCGAGCAGCCGGACCTGAAGTCGGTCTTCCGCTTCACCGTCACCGCCCCGGAGGACTGGAAGGTCGTCTCCAACGCCCCCACCCCCGAGCCGACGCCGCTCGGGGACGGCAAGGCGCAGTGGGCCTTCGAACCCACCGAGCGGATGTCGACCTACATCACCGCCCTGGTGGCCGGTGAGTACCACGAGGTCCAGGACGTCTACGAGGGCAAGCACGGCACCATCCCGCTGGGCCACTTCTGCCGTCAGTCGCTGGTGGAGTACCTCGAGCGCGACCGCGAGGAGATCGTCCGCCTGACCAAGCAGGGCTTCGAGTTCTTCGAGGAGCTCTTCGACTTCCCCTACCCCTTCGGCAAGTACGACCAGCTCTACGTGCCGGAGTACAACATGGGCGCGATGGAGAACGCCGGCGCCGTGACGCTGCGCGACGAGTACCTCCCCCGCTCGCGCCAGCCGCGCTCGTTCTACGAGTTCCGCGCCTCGGTGATCCTGCACGAGATGGCGCACATGTGGTTCGGCGACCTGGTGACCATGAAGTGGTGGGACGACCTCTGGCTCAACGAGTCCTTCGCCGAGTGGGCCTGTTACCACGCCGAGGTCGAGGCCACGGAGTACGACGACGCCTGGACCGGCTTCGCCAACGCGCGCAAGCAGACCGGCTACCGCCAGGACCAGATGCCGTCGACCCACCCGATCGCGGCCGACAACCACGACCTGCACGCGGTCGAGGTCAACTTCGACATGATCACCTACGCCAAGGGCGCCTCGGTGCTCAAGCAGCTGGTGGCCTGGGTCGGCATCGAGGACTTCATCGCCGGCCTGCGGCAGTACTTCAAGGACTTCGCGTTCGGCAACAGCGAGTTCAAGGACCTGCTGGCCGCTCTCGAGAAGGCCTCGGGCCGCGAGCTCACCGGCTGGGCCCAGGAGTGGCTGCAGACCGCCGGCGTCAACACGCTCTCCCCCGAGGTCGAGCTGGACGCCGACGGCGCCTACTCCCGCGTGGCCGTCCGCCAGACCGCCCACCCCGATTGGCCGACGCTGCGCCGCCACCGCATCGGCATCGGCTGCTACTCCTACGACGACAGCGGCTCGCTCGTGCGCACCCGCTACGTCGAGACCGACGTCGAGGGCGAGCTGACCGAGATCACCGAGCTCGTGGGCGAGCAGCAGCCCGACCTGCTCCTGCTCAACGACAACGACCTGGCCTACGCCAAGATCCGTCTCGACGAGCGCTCCCGGGCCACCGCGATCGAGGGGCTCTCGAAGCTCGACGACTCCCTCGCCCGCGCGCTGGTCTGGGGTGCGGCGTGGGACATGACCCGCGACGCCGAGATGCCGGCCACCGACTACGTCGAGCTGGTGCTGGCCAACATCGGCCAGGAGACCGACGCCTGGGGTGTCTCGCGGATCCCCGCGACCGCCGCCACCGCGGTCAACCTCTACTCCGACCCGGCTCGGCGCGAGGCGCTGCAGACCCGCTGGGAGGAGGGCCTGCGCGAGCTGGCCCTGGGCGCCGAGGCCGGCTCGGACCACCAGCTGACCTTCGTCCGCTCCTACGCCGGGGCCGCCCGCTCCGAGCAGGCGCTGTCGTTCGTCGAGGCGCTGCTCGACGGCACCGAGCAGCTCGAGGGCCTCGCCGTCGACCAGGACCTGCGCTGGTCGCTCCTCACCTCGCTCGCCGCGGCCGGCCGTGCCGGCGACCGGATCGAGCAGGAGCTGGCCCAGGACTCGACGATCTCCGGCCAGGAGCACGCCGCCGCCGCCCGCGCCGCCCAGCCCGACGCCGACGCGAAGGCCGAGGCCTGGAGGCTCGCGGTCCTCGACGAGTCCACGCCCAACGAGACCGCCCGCTCGATCGTGTTCTCCTTCGTGCGCACCGGCCAGGAGGAGCTCCTGGCGCCGTACGTCGAGAAGTACCTCACCGCCGGGGAGCAGGCCTGGGAGCACCTCGGCACCCACCGCGCCTCCACGGTGCTGGGCTACATCTTCCCGACCCCGCTGGCCTCGCCGGAGCTGGTCGAGAAGGTCGAGTCGTGGCTGGCCACGACCGACGCGCCGGTCCCGGCGCAGCGCTACGTCCGCGAGGGCCTGGCCGACGCCCAGCGGGCGCTCGCCGCGCAGGAGTGCGACGCGGCTCGCTAGCCGAGGCGTCACTCGCGCACGCTCGAGAGGTCACTCCCGCACGGTCGACGTGCGGGGGTGACCTCGTCGTCGTACGGCGGCGGGCGACGGGCGTGCGCGAGTGACGGGCCGGGCGTGCGTCAGCGACCTCTCGGCCGTGCGCGAGTGACCTCTCGGCGGTCAGGCGCCGGAGTGGAGGGTGCGCGGGGGGCGAGCATGCTCGGCGAGCATCTCGATCCCGCGGCGCAGGCCGCCGGCCAGGTCGCCGGTGGCGAAGTCGGTGCGCATGTGGAGCACCGCGATCTCGACCTCGGGGTCGCTGAGGTGACGGCGTACGTGGGCGCCGGTGACGACCTCGAGCAGGCGACGCGTGGGGTCGACCATCACCAGGATGCTGTGCGAGGGCGCGACCAACGTGTTGTGCAGCTGGGTGGCGAAGGCGCGGGGGTCCTCGCCCTCGGCGTTGCCGACGAAGACCGAGATCTCCGCGCGGCAGGTCTGCTCGGCGCGTCGGATGGTCGCGTCGAGCTGGGCCCGCTCGGAGGCGGTGAAGGGGTCACCAGCGGCCACTGGCACCTCCGGCCCGGGAGCCCTCGCCATCGGGGCCGGCCAGCTCGCCGGTGGCCTTGCGGGGGCCGCCGAGCCACTGGTTCTCGACCTCGGGGGCGCCGGGGGCGACGCGCTCGCCGCGCGCCAGCGGCGGGCCGTAGACCATCGCGGTGATCACCAGCGCACCGAGCAGCGGCAGACCCACGGCGACCAGCAGCACGAACACCGGGTCGACCGGGTCCGGGTCGGACCAGCCGGTCGGCACCTCGGCCGCAGCGGGAGCCGCGGTGAGCACCGCGAGGGAGACCGCGGCCAGGACGGTGGCGCCCAGCGCGAGGAGCGCGGTCAGGGCACGACGGACGGTGGGGGCGAGCTGCGAGGTCACGCGCGCCAGGATAGTGGCTCGGCGCCCACCTCTCCGTGCGGTCCGCCACGGCGAGCGTGGAACGTGACCGGCGCGACACCGCGCCCACGCTCGGGGTGGTTCGATTCCGCACCGCTCCCCCGGTTTACTGGCCGGCATGTTCTCCCAAGCCGACACCTGCACGACGGACGAGTGGTGGTGCACGCAGGTCCAGGACTGGACCGGCAACGACGCGCTCGCCCGGGCCGCCGACGTCCTCATCGGCGTGCCCCTCGCCCTGCTCGGCCTGCTGCTGGTCGGACTCGTGGTCCGGTGGTTGCTCCACCGCCTCGTCGACCGCCTGGTCAACCGCGCCGAGGACGGCGTCCTGCCGGCCCGGGTGCCCCGCTTCTCGCGCGGCCGCTCGAGCAAGGCCGAGCAGGAGGTCGCCGCGCGGGACTCCATCACCCAGGCCCGCCGCGTCCAGCGGGCCCAGACGATGGGCAGCCTGCTGAAGTCGATCGTCACCGGTCTGCTGATCGCCATCATCGGCACGATGATGCTCAGCGAGGTCGGCGTGAACATCGCCCCGATCATCGCCTCGGCCGGGATCGTCGGTCTGGCGCTGGGCTTCGGCGCGCAGTCGCTGGTCAAGGACTTCCTGTCCGGCATCTTCATGATCTTCGAGGACCAGTTCGGCGTCGGTGACGTCGTCAACGTCGGCGAGGCCATCGGCACCGTCGAGGCCGTGTCGCTGCGCGTGACGCGGCTGCGTTCCCTCGACGGCACGGTCTGGTACGTCCCCAACGGCGAGATCATGCGCGTGGGCAACCTGTCGCAGAACTGGTCGCGCGCGGTCATCGACGTCGGCATCGCCTACGACTCCGACGTCGTGCACGCCAAGAAGGTCCTCGCCGAGGTCGGCGAGTCCCTGTGGGACGACGACGACTTCCGCGACCTGCTCATCGAGCAGCCGGAGGTCACCGGTGTCGAGGGCCTCGGCGCCGACTCGGTCGACCTGCGGATCATGGTCAAGACCGCCCCGTTGCAGAACTGGGCCGTCGCCCGCGAGCTGCGTCAGCGGATCAAGGCCCGCTTCGACGCCGAGGGCATCGAGATCCCCTTCGCCCAGCGCGTCGTGTGGCACCGCGAGGAGACCGCGGCTGCCGCCGAGCTGGCGGCCAGGGAGACCCGCAGCTCCGACGACGCCTGACCCGGCACCCGGCGACGTACGACGAAGGGCCGGTCCCCCAGCAACAGCCAGGGGACCGGCCCTTCGTGCGTCGTCGGTGCGGCGGTCGGCTCAGGCGAGCGCGGCGTCGAGCGTGATGGTGGTGCCGGCCAGCGCCTTGCTGACCGGGCAGTTGGCCTTCGCGCCCTCGGCGGCCTCGACGAACTGCTCCTCGGTGATCCCCTCGACGGTGCCGCGGACGGTGATCTTGATGCCCGTGATGCCGGTGCCGACGGTCAGCTCGACCTCGGCGCTGGTCTCCAGCGTGGTCGGCGGGGTGCCGGCCTTGGACAGCCCGGCCGACAGCGCCATGGAGAAGCAGGAGGAGTGCGCGGCGGCGATGAGCTCCTCGGGCGAGGTCTTGCCGTTGGCCTCCTCGGAGCGGGAGGGCCAGGACACGTCGAAGCTGCCGACGCCGGAGGACTGCAGCTCCACGCTGCCGGCGCCCTCGGCGAGGGAGCCCTGCCAGGTGGTCTTCGCGGTGCGGGTGGTGGCCATGACGGTCAACTCCTGGGGGTGCGTGGGTCAGGGCTCTGCCCTGCGGTCGAGCCCACTGTTCCACGCCGGGTGCGAGCCGCCACCGCCCGATCGGCATGATGGACCGGTGAGCTTCTACGACGAGATCGGCGGCGAGGAGACCATCACCCGCATCGTGGCCCGCTTCTACGCCGGCGTGGCCGGTGACGAGGTGCTGCGCCCGATGTACCCCGAGGAGGACCTGGGCCCGGCCGAGGAACGGTTCCGACTGTTCCTCATGCAGTACTGGGGCGGCCCGACCACCTACAGCGAGCGGCGCGGGCACCCGCGGCTGCGGATGCGCCACGCGCCGTTCCCGGTCGACCCGACCGCGCGCGACCACTGGCTCAAGCACTTCCGCGACGCCCTCGACGAGGTCGCGCTGCCGCCGGAGCAGGACCAGCAGTTCTGGGACTACGTCACCCACGCGGCGCAGTTCATGGTCAACACGATGGAGACATGACCTCCAGCAACGGAGCGCGGATGTCGTCGTCGGGACGACGCGGCCGGCCCGACGCCGGGTCGAAGAACACCAGCACCACCCGGGCGCGGGCCAGGAGCACCTCCCGCTCGGGGTCGGAGGCGTCGACGATCTCGGTCTCCATGACCAACGACGTCGAGCCGACGTGGCTGACCCAGGTCCACGCGTCGTACGCCGCGGCCCGGTGCAGGATCGGCACCTTGTAGTCGACGTCGACCTGCGCGACCACGAGCGAGCTGCGTCCGGTCTCCCCGGGCACCTCGTCCCAGAGCCGGCCCATCATCGCGATGCGGGCCTCCTGGAGGTACTCGAAGTACTTCACGTTGTTGACGTGCCCGTAGACGTCGACGTCGCTGAACCGCACCTGCACCGGGTAGTGGCCCACCTCCAGGCGGTGGGCGGGGGTCCGCTGCGGCGCTCGAACGGCCGCGTCGGCGCCGGGGTCGCGGTGGCCCTCCAGGACCGTCTTCTCCTCGGCGGTGAGGCGGCGCGGGCGCTCCTCGGCGAAGACGTACGGCGTCAGCTCGGTCGTCGCGGTGAGGTACAGCCTCCGCGAGCCGTCCGGCCGCTCGTCGTAGACCTCGTAGGCGAGGGTGAACGAGGCCGCGCGGACCTCGGTGACCCAGCAGTCGATGCGCACCGGCTCGAACCGGAACATCAGCGGCTCGACGTACCGCACCTGGGTGCGGGCCACGACGAGCCCCTCGACCAGCTCCTGCCCCATCAGCTCCACGCGGTGGCTGCGGAACATGTCGACGCGCGCTTCTTGCAGGTAGTCGACGTAGACGACGTTGTTGACGTGGCCCAGGGCGTCGAGGTCCGCCCACCGCACCGGGCACTCGTAGACGTGTCTCACGCGCTCGATGCTCCCAGGCTAGTGTGATCCGGTCCGGAGCCACCCCACAGAGAAGAGCATCCCCGCATGCCCGAAGCAGTCATCGTCTCCGCCGCCCGCACGCCGATCGGGCGTGCCAACAAGGGCTCGCTGAAGGACTTCCGCCCCGACGACCTGGCCGCCTTCGCGATCCAGTCCGCGCTCGACAAGATCCCGGCGCTGGACCCCACCACGATCGAGGACCTCTACCTCGGCTGCGGTCTGCCCGGCGGCGAGTCCGGCAACAACATGGCCCGCATCGTCACCACGCTCATGGGCCTGGAGGTCCCGGGCGCGACGACCACCCGCTACTGCGCCTCCTCGGTGCAGACCACCCGGATGGCCTTCCACGCCATCAAGGCCGGGGAGGGTGACATCTTCGTCTCCGCCGGCGTCGAGACCGTGTCCCGCTTCGCCAAGGGCACCTCCGACCACTGGCCCGACACCAAGAACCCCGTGTTCGCCGAGGCACAGGAGCGCACCAACAAGACCGCCGAGCTCGGCAACGCCGCCGGCGCCTGGCACGACCCCCGCGAGGACGGTCAGGTCCCTGACGTCTACATCGCCATGGGCCAGACCGCCGAGAACGTCGCGACCCTGCGCGGCCTGGACCGCAAGGAGCTCGACGAGTTCGCGGTCCGATCGCAGAACCTCACCGAGAAGGCCATCGCCGACGGCTTCTGGTCGCGCGAGATCACCCCGGTCACGCTGGCCGACGGCACCGTCGTCTCCGCCGACGACGGCCCGCGCGCCGGCGTCACCTACGACGCCATCGCCGGCCTGAACCCGGTCTTCCGCCCCGACGGCGTCGTGACGGCCGGCAACTGCTGCCCGCTCAACGACGGCGCCGCCGCCGTGGTCATGATGAGCGACACCAAGGCCGCCGAGCTGGGCCTGACCCCGCTCGCGCGCGTGGTCTCCACCGGCGTCTCGGGCCTCTCCCCCGAGATCATGGGCCTCGGCCCGGTCGAGGCGACCAAGAAGGCGCTAGCCAACGCCGGCATGAGCATCGGTGACATCGACCTGGTCGAGATCAACGAGGCCTTCGCCGCGCAGGTCGTGCCGTCCTACCAGGACCTCGGCATCGACATCGACCGCCTCAACGTCAACGGCGGCGCGATCGCGGTCGGTCACCCCTTCGGCATGACCGGCGCGCGCCTGCAGAACACCATGCTCAACAGCCTCGACTGGCACGACAAGACCACCGGGCTGATCACCATGTGCGTCGGCGGCGGCCAGGGCATGGCGCTCATCCTCGAGCGCCTGTCCTGATCCACCCGTGGGGCCGCTGGCGGTCCCGCCGTACGACGCCGCGCCGGTCCGGCACCCCCCCGACCGGCACCGGGTGAGCTGATCGGGGTGGGCAGCCGCGTAAAGTACGCGGGTGCCCACGCCCGACCTCTCCACCGAGACCCGCTGGCTCAGCGAGGACGAGCAGCGCTCCTGGCGCTCCCTCGTCCTCGGCACGACGCTGCTCTTCGACCGGCTCGACGCCGACCTGCGTCGGGCGTTCGACCTCTCCCTGACCGAGTACGAGATCCTCGTGCGGCTCTCCGAGCGCGAGGGCCGGATGCGGATGGCCCAGCTCGCCGACGCGCTCGCGCACTCGCGCAGCCGGGTCACCCACACCGTGTCCCGCATGGAGAGGGCGCACCTCGTGCAGCGCACGACCTCGCCCGAGGACGGTCGCGGCATCGTGTGCGTGATGACCGAGGAGGGGCTGGAGCTCCTCGAGCGCGCCGCGCAGGTGCACGTGCAGGGTGTGCGCGCACACCTGGTCGACCTCGTCGACGCCGACGACTTCCGCGCCGTCGCCCGGGTCTTCGATGCGGTCTCCGACCGGCTGGTGGCCGGTCACCCGGAGGCGGAGATCCGCTGACGCGCCCCGCGCGTCAGCGGATCGTGGGCGTCAGTCCCGCGTGAGGCGCCGGTGCGTCACCCGGTGGGGACGCGCAGCCTCGACACCGAGGCGCTCGATCTTGTTCTCCTCGTAGGCCGCGAAGTTGCCCTCGAACCAGAACCACTTGGCCGGGTCCTCCTCGTCGCCCTCCCACGCCAGGATGTGGGTCGCGACGCGGTCGAGGAACCACCGGTCGTGGGAGGTGACCACGGCGCAGCCGGGGAAGTCGAGCAGCGCGTCCTCGAGCGAGGAGAGGGTCTCGACGTCCAGGTCGTTGGTCGGCTCGTCGAGCAGCAGCAGGTTGCCGCCCATCTTCAGCGTGAGGGCGAGGTTGAGGCGGTTGCGCTCACCACCGGAGAGCACACCGGCCTTCTTCTGCTGGTCCGGGCCCTTGAAGCCGAAGGAGGCGACGTAGGCGCGGGAGTTCATCTCGAAGTTGGCGACCTTGATGAAGTCCAGGCCGTCGGAGACGACCTCCCAGACGTTCTTGTTCGGGTCGATGCCGCCGCGGCTCTGGTCGACGTAGGAGATCTTGACGGTCTGGCCCACATCGAGCGCGCCCTCGTCGGGCTGGTCGTTGCCGGTGATCATCCGGAACAGCGTGGTCTTGCCGACGCCGTTGGGGCCGATGACGCCGACGATGCCGGCGCGCGGCAGCGAGAAGGACAGGTCGTGCATGAGGGTGCGGCCGTCGAAGCCCTTGGTGAGCTCCTTGGCCTCGAGCACCACGTCACCCAGGCGCGGACCGGCGGGGATGTTGATCTCGGAGGTGTCGATCTTGCGCATCCGGTCGGCCTCGGCCGCCATCTCCTCGTAGCGCGCGAGACGGGACTTGGACTTGGCCTGGCGCGCCTTGGGGTTGGAGCGGACCCACTCCAGCTCCTTCTCGAGCATCTTGGCGCGCTTGGCGTCCTTCTGCCCCTCGATCTTCAGGCGCTCCTTCTTGGTCTCCAGGTAGGTGGAGTAGTTGCCCTCGTAGGGGTGGGTCTTGCCCCGGTCGAGCTCGAGGATCCACTCGGCGACGTTGTCGAGGAAGTACCGGTCGTGGGTGATGGCCAGGACGGCGCCGGGGTAGCTGGCCAGGTGGCCCTCCAGCCACTGCACCGACTCGGCGTCGAGGTGGTTGGTGGGCTCGTCGAGCAGCAGCAGGTCGGGCTGCTGGAGCAGCAGCTTGCACAGCGCCACGCGGCGGCGCTCACCACCGGAGAGGTTGTCGACGATCGCGTCCGGCGGCGGGCAACGCAGCGCGTCCATCGCCTGGTCCAGGCGGCTGTCGAGGTCCCACGCGTTGGCGTTGTCCAGGTCGGTCTGCAGGTCGCCCATCTCGGCCATCAGGGCGTCGAAGTCCGCGTCGGGCTCGGCCATCAGCTCGCCGATCTCGTTGAAGCGGTCCATCTTCGTCTTGATCTCGCCGACGGCCTCCTGGACGTTCTCCAGGACGGTCCTGCCCTCGGTCAGCGGCGGCTCCTGCTGCAGCATCCCGACGGTGGCCTCGGGGTCGAGGATCGCGTCGCCGTTGTTGGGCTGGTCGAGCCCGGCCATGATCTTGAGCAGCGAGGACTTGCCGGTGCCGTTGGGTCCGACGACGCCGATCTTGGCGCCGTGCAGGAACGAGAGGGTGACGTTGTCGAGGACGACCTTGTCACCGTGGGCCTTGCGGACGTTGCGCAGGGTGAAGACATATTCCGCCATGGTCCCCGAGCCTACCCACGGGCAGCGGCCCGGGCTCAGGCGGCCTGCCCCTCCTCACCCGCCTGGCGCGGCGTGCGCGTGAAGACGGTGGTGCCGCGGTTGAGGTCGTGGCCCACGACCTGCGCGTCGACCTCGAAGGAGGTCATGGCCACCCCCTGGGCGTTGGTCCACGTCGAGGCCCGCAGCCGCCCCACGACGACCACCGGGTCGCCGCGCCGCAGCGAGGCCGCGCAGCCCTCCCCCAGCGCGCGCCACGCGTTGACGGTGAACCACTGCGTGGTGTCGTCGCTCCACTGGCCGCTCGCCGCGCTGAAGCGGCGGGGCGTCGCAGCCAGTCGGAAGCTGGCCACGCTGGCCTCCCCCGCCTGCCGGACGGTGACGTTGCTGCCGAGCCAGCCCTCCATGGTCACCAGGGTGTCGTTGAGCACGATGTCCTCCTCCTCGGGGACCGGCGTCCCCACAGGCAGGAGCCTGCCGCCGTACGCCGTGCTCCGACGCGCCCTCGACGACCGCTGGGGACACCCGTGCCGAGGGACGCCCCTGTGGACGCCCGGCGGTCCTGTCCCCTGTCCGTAGCCTCAGGCCAGGGCGCGGTCCAGCCCCGTGCGCAGCGAGGTGTACGCCGTCAGCTCGGCCTGGACGGGGGCGACCACGAGCTCGGCGGCGACCCCCGAGACGGCCTCCCGCAGCCTGCGGTCGGCGGCGCCCGCACGCGAGCGTGCGGTCGCGGCGACCAGTCCGCGACAGACCAGCCCCAGGAGCACCCCGAGCAGCACCCCGCCGCCGAGCAGCACCAGCGGAAGCGCGACTCCCCCGACGCGGGGCAGGTCGCCGAGACCGCCGGAGAGCATGGCCGCGACGCTCCAGGCGCCTCCGACCAGGGCGGCCAGCACGAGCAGCCACTGCAGGACCCGGACGGCACCGGCCCACACGGGCAGCCGCTCGGCGTCGAGGTCGACGGTGCGCAGGGCGTCGTCGAGACGGTCCCCCACCTCCGAGAGGCGTGCGGTCGAGGCGCGACGCACGGAGTCGGCGAACGGGGCGCCGAGCCCGGTCGAGACGTCGTCGGCGAGCGAGCGGACCTCGGCGTCGATCCTGGCGCGCTGCACGGCCGTGGCCTGCGGCACCGAGACACCCTGGCCACGCAGTGCCTTGGAGTCGGCTCCGAGGTCGATCTCGAGCTTCTTCAACGGGTCGGGACGCAGGCGACCGACCCACGAGACCAGCGGCCACCCCGTAGCGCGACCGGCCCGCCAGCGGGTGGAGCGCTCCACCGCCTCGACGATGGCGGGGACGCCGGCACCCTCGGCGAGGGCGGACTCCAGCGCCTCGACCCGCTCGTCGGACAGGGTGCGCGTCGGCGCGTCGCCGGCGGCGGCGCGCAGCTCACCGGCCGCGGCACGCACGTCGGCCTCGATGCGGCCGGCGGTCATCCGCTTGTCGGCGACCCGCTTCTCGATCTCACCCTTGAGCTGGTCGATGCCGATGCCGTGACGCGCGGAGATCGCGATCACCGGGACGTCGGGGATGCCGTCGGCGGCGAGCAGGCGCCGGACGTCGTCGACCATGGCGTCGCGGCGGTCCTCGGGCACGGTGTCGATGTGGTTGAGCACGACCACCATCACGTCGGCGTGCGTGCGCATCGGCGCGAGGTAACGGTCGTGGATGGCCGCGTCGGCGTACTTCTGCGGGTCGAGCACCCACACGAACATGTCTGCGAGCGCGACGAGCCGGTCGACCTCGAGGTGGTGCGCCACCTCGGTCGAGTCGTGGTCGGGGAGGTCGAGGAGCACGACCCCCTCGAGCGCGTTGGACTCGCGTCGGGTGTCGAGCATCGAGTCACGGGTGGTCTGGTGGCGCGGCGGGATGCCCAGCCACTCCAGCAGCTCGCCGGCACCCTCGGTGCCCCAGACGCACGCGGTCGCCCACGACGTGGTCGGCCGGCGTACGCCGACGGCCGAGAGCTCCAGCCCCGTCAGCGCGTTGAACGTGGAGGACTTGCCCGAGCCCGTGGCCCCGGCGATCCCGACGACCGTGTGGTGCGCGGAGAGCCGCAACCGGCTGGTGCCGCGCTCGACCACCGTGGCGGCGCGCCCGACCAGCTCGTCGTCGAGGCGACCGCGGGCCGCCTCGGTCGCGGCGCCCAGGCCCTCGAGCCGGGCCCCGGTGTCACTGCCCCGGGTGACCAGCTTCCTGGCCCCCTCCAGCAAGGACGTCATGATCCCCCCACCCGCTCGACCCTGTTCGTGGTGCTGGCCCACACCCTAGGGGGTCGGTGCGCTCAGTGCTCGCGCTGGGCGCTGGAGAAGCGCACGTCGTCGACCCGACGGGCCGCCACGCGCAACGCCTCGGGCGCCTCGTTGCTCAGGCCCAGGCCCTCGACCAGGGCGGTGTAGCGCGCCTGCTCGGTGGCGAAGAGCCCGGTGATCCGCTCCTCCAGCATCTGCCGCGCCCGCTCGGCCATGCCGCGCACGGCCTGGTCGCCGAAGACCGCCTCCAGCAGCTTCTGTCCCAGTGCTGCCGAGCCGCCGGCGATGCCGGCCTCGGCGCCGGTCAGGCCGGCGGTGTGGGAGAAGACGACGACCATCAGCGCAACGGAGAGCCCGTTGACCCCGAGTGCGAGGAAGCGCGCGGTGGTGCGCTTGCCCTCACCCTCGGCCCGGACCATCTCCAGCACGTCGCCCTGCCACTCGCGCACCGCACGCTCGGCGCGGCGGCGCAGGTCGCGGGAGGCGCGCCCGATGTCGGGGCCGGCGGTCGCCAGCAGGCTCACGCCCGACTCCAGCTGGCGCCAGGCCCGCTCGGCCGCCTCCGCGGCCTCCTCGGCGTGCTCGAGGACGAGCAGCTCCAGGCCGGACTCGACCGCGACGGTCACCCGCTCGGCCTGGGCGGGCTTGCCCTTGACCGCGCCGACGACGCGGTCGCGCAGCCAGCCGACCTTGGTCTCCAGCGAGCGCAGCAGCTCGCCGGTGCCGACGAACTCCTGCCAGCGGGCAAGGACCTCGCCACGCAGCAGCGTGCCGTCGGCCGTGGCTGCGAGTGCCCGGGACAGCGCGTCGGAGTAGGCCTGGTCGCTGAGACGACGCAGGTGCTCGGCGGCCTCCACCTGGGCGGCGGCCGCGTCGGCGACCGGGTGCACGTGGTGGGTCAGTGAGCGGATGGCGCCGTCGAGGGTCTGCTTCACGACCGCGGAACGCGCGCCGGAGTCCTCGGCCAGCGACTCCAGCCAACCCCGCACCTCAGCGACGTGGGCAGCGGGCAGGAGCCCCTCCTCGTCGACCGCGCCCTCGTGGACGACGAAGAGCGGGGAGTCCTTCAGGCCGCGCGCGGCCAGCATCCTGGCCAGGTGCGTCGAGACCGTCTGCACGGCCTCCGGGGCGGTGCGATCCAGCACGATCGCCACCGCCGTCGAGCGGTCGGCGGCCTGCTTGAGGAAGGTCCACGGCACCTGGTCGGCGTACCGCGCGGCGGAGGTGACGAAGAGCCAGAGGTCGCCGGCGGCGAGGAGCTGCGCGGCGAGCGCGCGGTTCTGCTCGTCGACGGAGTCCACGTCGGGCGCGTCGAGGACCGCGAGGCCCTGCGGGATCGTCTCGGAGGCGACCAGCTGCAAGCAGTCCGGGTCGTTGGTCGCATGGTCCACGCGGCGCAGGTCCGGCAGCAGGCGGTCCTGGCCGAACCAGTGACCGTCCTCGGGGTGGTGCACGAGCACGGGCGAGCGCGTCGTCGGGCGCAGCACGCCCGAGGCGGTGACACGGTGGCCGACCAGGGTGTTGACCAGGGTGGACTTGCCCGCGCCGGTCGAGCCGCCGACGACCGCGAGCAGCGGCGCGTCGACGGTCATGACCCGTGGGATGACGTAGTCCTCGAGCTGGTCGACCATCTCCTGGTGCGAGGTGCGCACCTCGTCGACACCGGGCAGGTCCAGCGGCAGCGCGGCGGCCTGCAGCGCGCCGCGCAGACGCACCAGCGAGGTGATCATGGCGGCGTCGCCGGCGCCGACGTCGGTCGAGGCCTCGTGCCGGGCACTCATCGGGCACTCATGCGGGTCGGGACCACCTGTCCGGGGAAAGCGATGGATGGGCGCACGGCGGAGATCCGTCGGACGTGCTCCTGGCCGCGCACCGCGAAGTCTGGCGGAGGAGTGCCGCGCAGGTAGCGATGATGCAGGAATCCGAGCTCGACCGCTGCTTGTTGGTAGACCCGCATGGCCTGCTCGCCCTCGCGACCGCCGTGCTGCCGGGCGAAGGACCGGGCCGTACGCCGGGCCCGCAGGTCGACCACCCAGGCGATGTCGGTCGCCGGCAGCAGCCCGCGCTGGGCGGCGTCGCCCAGGGCTGCTCCCAGCATCCGCTGCTCGGCTCGACGGGCCCAGAAGGCCAGGGCGAACATGCCGATCAGGGCCGGGACCATCAGCACCAGGTAGACGGCCACGAAGCTGCCCAGCCCGAACACCGTGGAGCCGTTCCACAGCCCGTGCGCCAACACCGCCAGGACGTAGCCGCCCACGGGCGCCAGGAAGCGGACGGCACCCGACCGGCTCGTCACGGCGAGGCCGACCCCGATGCCGATGAACGTCGTGAACAGCGGGTGGGCGAATGGGCTGAAGAGACAGCGGATGACGAACGTCGCGGTGATCGCCTCCGTGCCGCCCGGCCCCATCCCGTCGGTGCCGTCGTAGGCGGCGGCGAGGTAGAGGATGTTCTCCACGAAGGCGAAGCCGATGCCGACCATGCCGGCGTAGACGATGCCGTCGAGGATGCCGTCGAGCTCCGCGCGCCGCAGCCACAGCAGCAACACGAGGAAGGCCCCCTTGCCGGCCTCCTCGGTGATCGGGGCGACGACGACCAGGCTGGCCACCTCGCTCACCCCGACGACCAGGCCACCGATGCCCTGCACCAGCAGGGCGCCCGCGGTGGCGACGAAGCCACCCCACAGCAGGCCCAGGGCCAGCAGCGACTTGGGCTCGGGCTCGTAGCGGTCCAGCCAGAGGTAGCAGCCGACCAGCGGTCCCACCGGCAGCGCGGCAAGCACCGTGGCGAGCAGCAGCGTGCCCGGGGCGCCGGACAGCGCCAGGATCAGCAGCATGGGCAGGGCGCCGAGCGCCACGAGCACGGTCACGACGACCGTGAACGCGACCCCCTGGCGACGTGTCCTGACCATGGTCACGAGCCTATCGGCCGCCGGCCCGCACCGATCACCCCTGTCGCGCGCGCCGTCGTACAGTGGCGGCATGAGCGAGGAGACGCAGCCCGAGCCCCGGACCGAGTCGCACGACCCGGCGGTGCCGGAGGCCTACGCCGCCTTCATGCGCACCGGCTGGGGCGACCGCGAGCTCGACCTGCCGCGCCACCCGGTCGCCGACCTCGCCGCGACCCGTCGCGAGCGTCTCTCCGCCGCCTTCCCCGGCGAGCGCCTGGTGCTGCCGGCCGGCACCTACAAGGTGCGCGCCAACGACACCGACTACCGCTTCCGCGCCGACACCGCGCACGCCTACTTCTCCGGCAACCTCACCTCCGACGCGGTGCTCGTGGTCGAGGACGGCGAGGGCGTGCTCTACGCCCGCCCGCGCTCCTCGCGCGAGACCGACGAGTTCTTCCGCGACCGGCAGTACGGCGAGCTCTGGGCCGGTCGCCGTCCGTCGCTGAAGGAGATCTCCGACTCCCTGGGTCTGGAGGTGCGGCACGTCGACGAGCTCGAGGCGCGACTGTCCGGCTCCACGACCAAGACCCGCGACCTGACCTCCGACGGCGACCTCGCCCGGGTGGCCTCCGAGCTGCGGCTGGTCAAGGACTCCTGGGAGGTCGGGGAGCTGCAGGCCGCCTGCGACGCCACGACGCTGGGCTTCGAGGACGCCGTCGCCGACTGGGACAACGTGCTCCGCTACGGCGAGCGCTGGCTGGAGGGCACCTTCTTCCGTCGCGCCCGCACCATGGGCAACGACATCGGCTACGACTCCATCGTGGGCGGCGGCAAGCACGCGACGACGCTGCACTGGATCGAGAACTCCGGCGCCATCACGCCCGGCGAGCTGGTGCTGCTCGACATGGGCGTGGAGGGGCACAACCTCTACACCGCCGACGTCACCCGCACCCTCCCGGTCGACGGCACGTTCACGCCGCTGCAGCGCGACCTCTACCAGCTGGTGCTCGACGCCCAGGAGGCCGGCATCGAGGCGGTGCGCCCCGGCGCGGCGTTCCAGGACCCCCACCGCGCCGCGATGCGGGTGCTGGCCCACGGCCTCGACGACCTCGGGCTGCTGCCGGTCAGCGCCGAGGAGTCGCTGGCCGACGACAACAAGACCTACGCGCGGTGGACCCTCCACGGCACCAGCCACATGCTCGGCATGGACGTCCACGACTGCGGCCGGGCCGCGCCGGAGGCCTACGCCAAGGGCACCCTGGCCGAGGGGATGGTGCTCACCGTCGAGCCGGGGCTGTACTTCCAGGAGGACGACCTGCTCGTCCCCGAGGAGCTGCGCGGCATCGGCATCCGCATCGAGGACGACATCCTCGTGACCGCCGACGGCCACGACAACCTCTCGGCCTCCCTGCCGCGCACGCCCGACGCGGTCGAGGAGTGGATGGGTCAGCGGATCCGCTGACCCCTCGCCCAGCGCGGCGTGCGGGTCAGCCGGCCGGCAGGTCCACCCAGAAGACCGAGCCCTCGCCGGGCGTCGAGTCGGCGCCGAGCTCGCCGCCGTCGCGTTCGGCGACGGTGCGGGCCAGCGGCAGGCCGAGCCCGGTGCCCTTGACGCTCGGCCCCGCGAAGCGCACGAACGGCTCGAACGCCGAGCGCAGCTGCACGGCGCTCAGGCCCCGGCCGGTGTCGCGGACCGTCACCCGCACCCGCGGCTGTCCGCCCTCCCCCACCAGCGGCTGAGCGCCCACCTCGACCCTGCCGCCGTGGCGGTTGTGCACGATGGCGTTGCCGACGAGGTTGGTCAGCACCTGGCGCAGGCCGGCGGGGCGGGCGAGCACCGACAGGCCTGGGGACACGCGGTTGACGACCGTGACTCCGTGCTTCTCGGCGGGCACCCGGTGCCAGTGCACGACGTCGGCCACGGCGCCTGCCACGTCGATCGAGAGGCGCGAGTCCTCGGCGCCGAGCAGCCGCCCGGTGCCCAGCAGGTCCTCGACGACGTCGAGGAGGTGCTCGGAGGCCGTGAGGACGTGGCCCGCGTCGCGCCCCACCTCCGCCGCGAACTCCCCGGGCGGCTGACGCTCGGCCTGGTCGGCCAGCAGCTCGGCGTACCCGATGATCGTGGAGAGCGGGGTCCGCAGCTCGTGGCCGACCGTGGCGAAGAACTGCTGCTGCACGTGACGCGCCTGGTCGCCGACGGCGAGCGCGTCGGTGAGCAGCGATCGGGCGTGCTGCGCCGCGAGCCCGGCGGCCAGCGCGGCCGAGAGCAGGCGGTAGTCGGCGAGCAGCTGCTGGGACCAGGGGCCGGGGGTGCTGCGCGCGACGGACAGGCTGCCGTACATCACCGCGTCGCGCTGCAGGGCGCACGAGACGATCGCGGCGGTGCCGCACTGCTCGAGCTCGTCGCGGTCGGTGGCCCCCTCGGCGGGCAGCAGGTCGCGATCGGTCAGCGCGACGATCTCGTCGCGCGCGCGCTGGGAGAGGTAGGGCATGGTGAGCGCTCCCTCGCTGCCGTCGCGCGGGACGGAGTGGCACGGGGACCCCGGAGCCACCCACTCCCGCAGCCACACCCGGTCCCCGAGGTGCAGCCAGGGGCCGCGGTCCTCCGGCGGGGTGAGCGTCAGGGCGAGGACGACCATCTCCGCCTCCCCGCCGGCCAGGAAGTGCGCCGCCACCTGCTCGCACGCCCCCTCGACGGACAGCTCGCCGGTGAGCAGCCGGCCGCTCAGGAGCGCTGCGTCCGCGGAGGGGGCGACGTCCACCGCGAGCTCCTGCAGGGCCACGGGCGTCGCGGGGGCCACGTCACTCCTCGGGGGATGAAGGAAGAGCCCCGCACCGCAGCAGCGCCGGCGAGGGGAAGATGCCCCTAGTCTGGTCGATCCGTGCGGGCTGCGTCAGCACAACCTGCCGATCCAGGCCCCATCGGGCCAGCGCGGTCAGCTGCGCCAGCCCCAGGCTGCGACCCGGACAGGCGTGGTGCCCGGCCCCGAAGGGCAGCCAGGCACCGGGACGCACGTCGGCTCCGTCCCACCGCGCGGGGTCGAAGAGCGCCGGGTCGGCCGACCCCGCCGGCAGGAGGTCGGGGCCGCGCCCGAGCAGCAGCGGACTGACGAGCACGACGGCGTGGGCGGGCACCGTGCCGTGCTCCAGCGCGACCTCCCGTGCGGTCATGCGGGCCGTGACCCAGGTGGGCGGCCGCAGCCGCAGGGTCTCCCAGGCCGTCTCCGTGGCGAGGCCGCGGCGGGCGGCCTCGGTCGCGGCGGCGGGGTTCTCGGCGAGCAGCACAAGCAGCCAGGCTCCCGCGGCGATCGGCACCTGGACACCGGCCGCCAGCTCCACCGCGCTCACCGTGGGGGCATCGACCCGTAGGTCGGCGAGCGCTCGCTCGAGGTCGACGCGGGCGGCGCGCTCGGCACGTCGCGTCCCGGACCACCGTCGCGGGGGACGCGCCGCGGCGATGACGGGTGCCAGGGCGTCGATCCATGCCAGCACCAGGTCGGCGACGCGGTCGCGGTCCGCCGGCTCGAGCGGCCCCAGCACGGCGTCGGTCGTGGACCGGGCCACGGGCTCGCGCAGGACGCGCATCGCGTCCGCGGCGACGTCGGCGTCCCATGCGACGGCGGCCCGGGAGAGCTCGCGCTCGAAGGTGGCGAGGCCACGGGCGACCTGGTCGGGTCGCAGGCGGGTGATCATCGCGTGCTCGCCGGTGGTGGCGCGGCGGGTCACGTCGACGGGGAAGAGGAAGGCGTCGCCGTCGGTCAGCACCCGACGGGTGTCGAGGACCGAGGTGACGAGGTAGGGGCCGCGCGGCCCCAGGGCGACCGGCCCGGGCTCGTCGCGGAGGCCGAGAACGGCACCGAGGCGCCCGATCGCCAAGGTGTCGTCCGTGGTGGTGTCGGTCCTCAGGGGGACGGGCGCCACATGTAGACGGCGGACAGCTGTCGAGCGGCCCGGCGGGCGCGGATCTTCGCGAGCATGGTCGTTCCTCCCTTGCGCACTAGGTCGTCCGAGTCCCCGAGAGTGGGCGACCCGGGCAGGACAGCCTCCCTCACTGCCCAGCGTCCGCAGAATACCCCTGACGGCATCGTCCTGACCATGATCGGGTGAAGATCCGGCTCAGGTCGTCGCCCCGGGATCAGATCGTCTCGGCGATCAGCTGCTCGAGCTGCTGGCGCCGGAAGGGCTTGGGGAGCACGTCGGTGATGCCGAGCTCCTGCAGCAGCGGACGCTTGTCGCCCGCCCAGGCGCTGACAACGACGACCCGCAGACCGGTGGCGTGCTCGGGGTGCTGCTGGATCCAGCGCACGACCTCCTCGCCGGTCATCCGCGGCATCGAGAGGTCCAGCAGCATCAGGTCGTAGCTGGTGCGCTGCAGCGCCTCGACGGCCTCGACACCGTCGATGGCCTGGTCGGCGCTGTGGCCCTGCCGCTCGACCATCCGGGCCATGACCTCGCGGATGTCGTCGGTGTCGTCGACGACGAGGAACCGCAGCTGGCGGCTCGACCCCGTCGTCTTCTCGTCCACGGCCGAAGGGTACCGCTCCCCGTATCTGGCCGTGCTCCCCGCCAGGGTGGTCCCGGCATGTGGGAGATAGCCTTGTCGGGCCCAGCCTCCGTAGCTCAGCTGGATAGAGCAGCGGCCTTCTAATCCGCTGGTCGCAGGTTCGAGTCCTGCCGGGGGCGCCACGTCCGACCTCCCGTTCCAGGGGTTGCCCAACGCCGCCGGACCCAGCAGGGTGGGCGCTCGTGACCCGCGATGTCAGCACTGACACCCCCGTCCTGCGCCAGCGCCCGGTGGGCTCGCCGTTCGGCGCCACCTCGACGGCCGAGGAGGTGCTCGCCGACGTCGACCTGAGCGGTCGCCGCGCCCTCGTCACCGGCGGGTACGCCGGGATCGGGCTGGCCCTGGTGCGGGCACTGGCCGCCGCGGGGGCCCAGGTGCTCGCCCCCGCCCGCCGCCCCGAGGTGGCGCGCGAGGCACTCGCCGACGTCCCCGGCGCGACGGTGACCGCCCTGGACCTGGCCGACCAGCACTCGGTGGCCACCCTCGCCGAGGAGCTCGACCGGCCGGTCGACCTTCTGGTGCTCAACGCCGGCGTGATGGCCTGCCCGGAGACCCGGACCCCCGAGGGGTGGGAGCTGCAGCTGGCCACCAACCACCTCGGGCACTTCGCGCTGGTCAACAGGCTCCTGCCCCGCCTGACGTCCGGGGGCCGGGTCGTGAGCGTGTCCTCGCTCGGGCACCACCACGGCGGGATGCACTGGGAGGACCCGATGTTCGAGCAGGGCTACGCGAAGTGGCGCGCCTACGGCCAGTCGAAGTCGGCCAACGCCCTGCTCGCGGTCCACCTCGCCGAGAGCGGCGTGCCGGCGTACTCCCTCCACCCGGGCGCGATCCTCACCGACCTCGGCAAGCACCTGACCGAGGCCGACCTGGACGACGTGCTCCTGACCGATGCCGCCGGCGACCTCGTCGTCCCGACCTTCAAGTCACCCGAGCAGGGCGCGGCGACGGCGGCCTTCGCGGCGACCTCGGACCTGCTGGCCGACCGCTCGGGCGCCTACCTCGAGGACTGCGAGGTCGCCCCGCTGGTCGAGGGCACCGGGCTCGGTGACCACGGCGTACGCCGCTGGGCCGTCGACCCCGCCGAGGCCGCCCGCCTCTGGGCCTGGTCGGCCGAGCTCACCGGGGTCGACGCGCTGCGCTGACCCGTGCGTGGGTGACGGCTCGGCCGTGCGTGGGTGACGGCTCGGCGGTCACCACTTCAGGTGGTGGGAGAGGTCGCCGACGAGGTCGACGTACATGGTGCGGGACTCGAACCACCAGGTGCCGTCGAGGCGGTGGAAGGTGTCGCGGTAGCGCCCGGCGATGATCGGCTGCAGGGCCAGGGCGTCGGTGGCCTGCAGGACGGTGAAGTAGGAGCGGCAGGTCCCGGTGCCGGCCTCCTCGTCGACGTCGATGATCGCGTTGGTGGTCACGTGCTTGGTCCGCGGCGTGCCACTGTCCTCGTAGATCCGGGTGCTGAACCCGTAGAGCTTGCGCACTCCCTCGCGACCCTCGAAGACGGTCTCCGGACCACCGCCCTCCTGGCCGTGGATGCGGCCGTGGGCGAAGAGGTCGGCCACGGCGTCGAGGTCGCCGGCGTCGATGAGCTCGGCGTAGGTGTGCAGGAGGTTCTCGATGAGGCGGGCGCTGTCGGGGCTGCTGGGGGGCACGACGGCAGCATAGGGTGCCCGCATGTCAGTACTGACGTTCCAGGTCGGGTCGCTCCTCGAGGACGCCGTGCGCAAGGAGGGCGTCGACGACTTCCACGGCACCACGGGCACGGGCTTCCTGGAGCCGCTCGGCGTGCTGTGCGCGGCGTACGACGCCGCACCGCTCTCCGAGGTCGGCCGCTGGATCCTGCGCGCCGGCCTCGTGCACTCGCTCCGGATGCGCCTACGCGCGCACGAGTGGGTGCGTCGTCACCCGGAGATCCTCGACGAGCACGTCGACGACCCGATCGTGGTCGTCGGGATGATGCGCAGCGGCACCACCCTCGTCCAGCGCCTGCTGGCCGCCGACCCCGGCCTGTGCGCCGCCCACGGCTGGGAGGTGCTCGAGGCCGCTCCCCCGCTCGACGCCGACCCCACGGACGCGGCCACCCGGATCGAGCGGGGCCTGGCCCGGGAGGCGCAGACGCGCGAGCACGCGCCCGAGCTCTTCGCGATCCACCCGATGCACGCGCTGGAGGCCGAGGAGGAGATCGTCTTCCTCGCCGACGCGTTCCTCTCCCACGTGCCGGAGTCCGGCGCGCACGTGCCCGGCTACGCGACCTGGCTCGACGTCCAGGACCTCACGCCCGCCTACGACCACCTGCACCTGGTGCTGCAGCTGCTGCAGTGGCAGAAGCGGCTGCGCGGCGAGCCCGCGACCCGATGGGTGCTGAAGACCCCGGCGCACCTGGGCTACCTCGACACGCTGCGCGCCCGCTTCCCCGGCCTGCACCTCGTGCACCTGCACCGCGACCCCCAGGAGACGATTCCGTCCGGGGCGAGCCTGAACACCGTGCTGCACCGGATGCACAGCGACGACGTGGACCCCGGGCGCGTCGGGCACGACTGGCTCGCACGCATGGGCTGGACCCACGACCGCGCCCTCGACAGCCGCGAGCACTGGACCCAGGACCCCTCGGCGCCCGGCGTCACCGACATCGCGTTCCGCGAGGTCGTGGCCGACCCGTGGCCGCAGCTCGCCCGGGTGTACGCCGACCTCGGCACCGAGCTCACGAGCGGGGCGGAGGCGTCGATGCGCGCCTGGCTCGACCGGCGCCCGCCGGACCCGCGCCGCCCGGCGTACACCGCCGAGGACTTCGGACTGACCCGGGAGCGGATCGCCGAGCGCTTCGCGCGCGAGAATCCTTTCTGTCAGTACTGACAAAATGCCGTCGGCGGACTACCGTCCGTGACATGGCTCACATCTCCTCCCCCCACCCGGTGGCCACGGCCTCCCAGCACGCCCAGGAGCTCGCCGCTCTCGAGCTGGTCCAGCACCCGGTCGTGAAGGCGGCCCACACCGAGGTCGCCGAGACCTGGCTGGCCCGCGCCAAGGCCTCCCCGGCGATGCGTGAGCGCTTCGAGGCGGCGTTCGAGGAGGTGATGTTCTCCGCGGCGATGTGGAGCTCCAACCAGGACCCCCTCCACCCCCGGGTCACCTGCATCACCCGGCTCGCGCACCCGGTCGAGGGGCGCGACGTCCCCGGCAGCAGGTGGGGCATCGACAACCCCGACACCGTCTACCGCGTCGTGCCCATCTCCGGCGGGGAGCGCTACGAGCTGCGCGGTCGGGTCGGCGAGGGCCGGATGACCGAGAACTACTTCACCCTGTGGAACCAGCACATGGGCACCGTCGACGTCCTCGACGGCCGACGCATGCACGTCGAGCCCGACGGCTCGTTCGTCGTGACGATCGACAGCGACCCGGCCGGGGACCGCCCCAACCACATCCGATCCGACGACACCGCCCACGAGCTCTACGTCCGTGACGTCCTGCTCGACTGGGGTCGCGACGACCCCAACACCTTCGAGGTCCACCGCCTCGGTCCGCCGCCGAGCCGGGGGCCGTGGAGCCTCGACGAGCAGGCCGAGCGCACCGCGGCGATGATGGCGCACTTCGCCGACTTCACCGGCAAGCTCTCCCACGGCACCTACAAGCTGCCCCCGAACCACTTCTCCCTCGCCTGGTCCGCCGACCACACCGGCGCCATGCGCAGCCAGGTCTACGTGGCGGGACGCTTCGACCTCCAGCCCGGACAGGCGTTCGTCATCGACGTCAGCGACGGCGGCGCGGAGTACTTCACGGTCCCGCTCTCGAACATCTGGGGCACCACCCTGGAGATCGTCGACCGCACCGGCAGCCTCAACAGGGCCCAGTCCGAGCCCAACGCCGACGGCACCTGGACCTACGTCCTCTCCCCCGAGGACCCCGGCGTGCACAACTGGCTCGACACCGACGGCCTGCGCGAGGGCATCCTCACGCTGCGGATGGCGGAGTTCCCCGAGGGCGGGCCACGACCCGACCTGGCCGCCACCGGCAGGGTGATCGACCTGGCCGACCTCGACCGGGAGGTCCCGCACCTGCGCCACGTCTCCAGCGCGGAACGGGCCACGCAGCTGGCCGAGCGCCGGGCGGCGTACCTGCGCCGGCTGCCGGAGGGGACGCTGTGATGCCCTCGACCGACGGTCCGCGCCGCTGGCTGGTCACCGGCTGCTCCACCGGCATCGGTCGTGAGATCGCCCGCTGCGCCCTCGAGGCCGGGGACCGGGTGCTGGTCACGTCCCGTCGCACGAGCGACGTCGAGGACCTCGTGGCCGACTTCCCCGACCTCGCCGTCGCCCACCCGCTCGACGTCACCGACGGCGAGCAGGTCCGCGCAGCCGTGGCTGCCGCTGACGACGCGTTCGGCGGGGTGGACGTGCTGGTCAACAACGCCGGCTACGGCTACCTCTCCGCCGTCGAGGAGGGCGACGAGGACGAGGTGCGCCGCCTGTTCGACACCAACTACTTCGGCGCGGTCTCGATGATCAAGTCGGTGCTGCCGCAGATGCGCGAGCGCGGGTCCGGGCACGTCGTCAACATCTCCTCGATGACCGGCCTGGTGGCCAACCCGCCCAACGCCTACTACTCCTCGACCAAGTTCGCCCTCGAGGCGCTGACCGAGGCCTTGGCCAAGGAGGTCGGTCCCCTCGGCATCCGGGTGGTGGCCGTCGAGCCCGGCGGCTTCCGCACCGACTGGGCCAAGCGCTCGATGAAGGAGGCGGTCGCCCCGATCGACGCGTACGCCGGCGACGTGGGCGTCCGCAAGGACCTGATCAAGCAGTTCGCCGACCACCTCCCGGGCGACCCACGCCGGGTGGGCGAGGCGGTGCTCATGCTGGTCGGCCTGGACGACCCTCCGCTGCGACTGCTGCTCGGGGCCGACGTTCTGCAGGCGACGCGGGCCAAGCTCGCCGAGCTCTCCGCCTCCATGGAGGAGTGGGAGTCGGTCACGCTCGACGTCGGCCCGGTCGCGGCGGCGGGGTCATGAGCGCCACGAGCCGCACACGCGCGCGAGGCCGCGCGCGGAGCCGGGCGGCCCTGCTCACGGCCACGGCCGCGGTCGCCGCTCTCGTGCTCGCGGCCTGCGGCAGCGCGGTGGCACCCGAGACCGTGGCGCTGGCCGGCGGTGGGTCGGGCACGGCGGTCGGCGCTTCCGGCGCCGGCCCGGGTGTCACGGGCACCGGCGGTGGGGACGTCGCGACCACCGACGGCGGCTCCACCGACACCGGCTCCGGTGGGACCGTCAGCACCGGCTCCGGGTCCGGCAGCACCGGCGGCGGGACCGACGGCACGGGTGGGGGCGGCGCAGGGGGCGCGGGACCGTCCGGCCCGAAGGCCCAGGACCCCGGGGGCACCGACGAGGGCGTCGACTGCTCCGGACTCGCCGACGACACCGGTCTGGACTCGGACTCGATCACGATCGGCAACGCGACCGACATCAGCGGGCCCGTCCCCGGGCTCTTCGAGGAGTCCCAGAAGGCCACCCAGGCCTTCGTCGCCTACTTCAACGCCTCCGGCTCGACCATCTGCGGCCGCAAGCTCGAGCTGGTCACCTACGACACCCGCACCGACGGGTCGGCCGACCAGCAGGCGGCCGCACGGGCCTGCGACGACGCCTTCGCGATGGTCGGGTCCATGTCGGCCTTCGACTCCGGTGGCGCCGCCACCACCGAGCAGTGCGGACTGCCCGACGTCCGCGCCATCACGACCACGAAGCAGCGCACCGCCTGCACCATCTGCTACGCCGCGCAGCCGGCCGGGCCCGAGGAGTTCCAGAACGCGGTCCCGGACTACATCATGCGCAACCACGGGGGCGGCCAGAAGGCCGCGATGCTCTACCTCGAGGGCGGTGCGGCGACCGAGAACGGCCCGGCGCAGGTGCGCCACATGGAGAAGCGCGGGATGAAGTTCGTCTACGTCCAGAGCGTCTCGACCGCGGAGTTCAACTACGCGCCGTACGTGCAGGCGATGAAGGAGCGCGGGGTGGAGACGGTGCAGTTCGTGGGCGCCAACCCGTTCTTCGGCCGCCTCGCGCAGGCCATGGCCCAGCAGGACTTCGAGCCCGAGCTCTACCTGCTCGACCCCACGGCCTACAGCCCCCAGTTCACCGAGACCGGTGGCGACGCCGTGGTCGGCACGGTCGTCTTCATCAACTTCCTGCCCTTCGAGGAGGCCCGGACCAACGCCGAGATGCAGCTCTACCTGCAGTGGCTGGAGCGGGTCAGCCCGGGCAGCGACCCCGGCTTCTTCGGGCTCTTCGCCTGGTCGGCCACCCGGCTCTTCGTCCAGCGGGCCGCGAGCCTGGGAGGTGACCTGAGCCGCGAGAGCCTGATCAAGGCGATGGGCTCGGTCGACGGGTGGACCAGCAACGGCCTGCACTCCCCGCAGAAGGTCAGCGCCAAGCGCATCGGCGACTGCTGGCGCTTCATCCAGTGGACCGGCAGCACGTGGAAGGCGCTCGAGGGCAGCAAGTACCAGTGCCGGGGCACCACCGCAGGGTGAGAGCGGTCTGAACGACGGGCTGGACGACGGGCAGCAGGAGGGCTGGCTAGCCCTGGAGTGCGGGGCGCACCCGCTCCAGCGCCTCGGTGGTCAACCGGCCCAGCGCGGCCACGTCATGCGGTCCCGGCCCCTCGGTCCACACCGCGAGGGCCGCGAAGACCGCACCCGCCACCACCTCGGCGCGCACCGCGGCCACGAGGTCGTCCACGCCGCGCTCGACGAGCACCTCGCGGACCTCCCGTGCCATCGCCCCCTGGCGGTCGCGGAAGACCCGCTCGATCCGCTCGGCGCTGAGCAGCTCCGAGCGCAGGCGCGCGATCTCGACCATCAGGCGCATGTCGATGGGTGCCGAGGTCAGCGAGCGGCGCACCGAGTCCAGGAGGTCCTCGTCGGCCGGACGCTCGCGCAGCGCGGTCCGGAACCACTCGAGCCTGGTCGTGAGGTCACCGAAGAGGACCTCGTCCTTGGTGGCGAAGTGGCGGTAGAAGGTGCGCTCGGTGACGCCGCACTCGGCCGCGATGGCCGGGACGCTGGCCCGCTCGAAACCGTGCTCCACGAAGTGCTGGAGCGCCATGTCCCTAAGGGCCGCCCGCGTGCGTGCCGACTTCCCGGGACGGACGTCGGGGGCCGGCACGGCAGCTGCCTCGGACATGATCCGACCCTAGTCGGTGCCGGCGCCGGTCGCCGGCCGGCAGCCGGTCGCGGTCACCCGGACGCCCGGTGCCACACTCACACCGCCCGCGCGAGGTCGTGGCAGATCCGCCGGGCCAGCGCGATCTCCAGGTCGGTCCACTGCGCGGACCCCTGCGACCTCGCCACGGCCACCAACCCCAGGAGGTCGCGTCGGGACGACAGCGGAAGCACCAGGAGCTGCGGGGACCCCTCCCTCTGCTGCCACAGCTCGACGACCTCCGCAAGGGCGTCGAGAACCTCGGGGTGCCCCAGCCGTCGTGACGCGGCGAGGACCACCGGTCCGGAGCCGGGTGGGAGTCGCTGGAGCAGCGGCAGCGCCCGACGCCAGGTCTCGCACTCGACGGTGTCCGGCACCGAGACTGTCCCGTCGATCCGACGCCAGGCGTCCCCATCGGCGAGGTGCACGAGGACCATCCGGCCATCGAGGGCCACGCGGAGCGCCTCGAGGCAGGCCTGGGCCCGGTCGACCGGGGAGGGATGCCGGGCCCGCAGCAACCGGAGGATCGTGACGGCCGACTCCGCCAGTCCGGCTCCCTCGTCCGCGCGACGGCGCTCGTCGGAGGCGAGGACCTGCGCGCAGTGGCTGCGCGTCCAGTCGTGGATGCGAGCCTTCAACGCGTCGGTCGGTGCGTTGCCGTCGACGGGGTCGTCCAGCACCAGCAGGCCCCGGAGGTCGGCACCCTCCTTGAGCGCGGCCATGAGCAGGTCGTCGGGGTGCCAGGACCGCGTGGACGTCCGGGGTGCCCCCGGGGCGACGAAGCCGAGGTCGGCCCTGGCCTCGGCGCTCAGGTGGCGCACCACGCCGAGGACGTCGGCCGCCCCCATCTGCGCCAGGACGTAGTCCCGCGCGAGGTGGGTGTGCAGCAGCTCCCGGGCGTCGTCGTCCCCGTGGAGCGCGACGTACTCGAACTCCCCCGTCGTCTCACGGGCGAGCACGATCGCCGCCGAGCGGAAGCCCAGCCTCTGAGCCGCCTCGGCCAGCAGCTGGTCCAGGGCCTCGTCCTCGGGACGGACGGGGCGCAGACGGGAGAACCAGGGGTCGATCACCGAGGGACGGCGAGGCGCATCGGGCACGGGACCTCCTGGAGCACGAAGGCGCGACGAACGGTAGGAGCTGCCCGAGCGGCTAGGACATCCTGCCCCACGCCGGCCCTGCCTGGGGGGAGGTTCGGACCGACGGGTCGCCTCAGGCGTGGCCGTCGATCGCGTCGAGCAGGCTCCGGCGTACGTCGTCGGGGGCGAAGCTGGCCCGCACCGACGCGCGCGCGAGCTCCCGCACGCCCTCCTCGTCGAGGTCCAGCAGCTCGGCTGCGAGCTCGTACTCCCGGTTGAGCGTCGTGCCGAACATCGGCGGGTCGTCGGACGCGATCGCGACGGTGACACCGGCCTCCACGAAGCGCGGTAGCGGGTGCTCCTCGAGCGTCGCGACCGCGCGGGTGGCGAGGTTGGAGGACGGGCACACCTCGAGGGGTACGCCGGTGGCCGCGAGGTGCTCGAGCAGCGCAGGATCCTGCGCTGCGCTCGTGCCGTGGCCGATCCGCTCGGCGCCCAACAGGTGCAGCGCGTCCCACACGGTCTGCGGCCCGGTCGTCTCACCGGCGTGCGGCACCGAGCGCAGCCCCGCAGCGCGTGCCGCGTCGAAGTGCGGCTGGAACTGCGGACGGGGCACGCCGATCTCGGGGCCGCCGAGTCCGAAGCCGATCAGTCCGTCCCCGGCGTGGTGCAGCGCGAAGTCGAGCGTGGCATCGGCGGCGGGCAGCCCGGACTCGCCGGGGATGTCGTAGATCCAGCGCAGCACCAGCCCGAAGTCGCGCTCGGCCGCGACCCGGGCGTCCTCCAGGGCCTCGGTGTAGGCCTCGATCGGCATCCCGACGCCGTCCTCGTGGGGGCGCACGGAGGTGTAGGGGGTGCAGGTGAGCTCGGCGTAGCGCAGGGACTGCTCGGTCGCCATCTCTCGGGCCACTTCGTAGGTCAGCACCCGCACGTCCTCCGGGGTGCGCACCAGGTCGACGACGGCGAGGTAGACCTCGATGAAGTGGGCGAAGTCGCGGAACTCGAAGAAGCGGCGCAGCTCCTCGGGGTCGTCCGGCACGGTGCCGGGGTGGCGCCGAGCGAGCTCGGAGACGATGCGCGGGGAGGCCGAGCCGACGTGGTGGACGTGCAGCTCGGCCTTCGGCAGGCCGGCGATGAAGGCGGGGTCGACGGGCACGCGGATCAGGCCGTCGCCTCGAGCACGGCGTCGAGGATGTCCTGCGGCTGGCCCTGGACGACCTCGCCGTCGAGGATCACCGTCGGGGTGCCCTGCACACCGGCCTGGATCGCGGCAGCCGTGGCGTCGTCGACCCAGTCGCGCATGGTCACCTCGAGGATGCCCTCGGAGACCGCGTCCTCCTCGGCACCCGCCTCGACCGCGAGGTCGAGGAGGTCCTGGTTGTCGGGGAAGGGGCCGGACTCGGACGGCTGGTTGTCGAAGAGCAGGTCGTGGTAGCGCTTGGCGACCTCGGGTCCGGACTCCTCGAGCACGACCGCGAAGGCGTTGACCGCCCGCGGGCTGTAGTCGCTGATCCGCTCGAGGAGGTTGAAGGGGCGGTACTCCACCAGCAGCTCGCCCTCCTCGGCGAGGCGCTCGAAGTCGTCACGGGTCGCTCCCTCGAGCTCACCGCAGAAGGGGCAGAGGAAGTCCTCGTAGACGACCACGGTGTGCGGGGCGTCGGCCTCACCGACGGTCACGCCGTGCTCACTGGCACCCGCCGGGGCCGCCGAGACGTCGGTGCTGGTGTCGAGGGCCCGGGTGAGGAGGAACCCGGCCAGGACGACCAGCGCCATGCCGGCGGCGACGATCGTGGCCATCCGGATCGTGCGGCGCCGCTCGGCACGCTGCTGGGCGGCGCGGGCCTCGGCGGCACGGGCCGCGCGGTCCTCGGCACGGTTCTTCTTCGACATGGTTCTCCTCAGCTCTCCAGCGGCGTACGACGGAACAGCACGTGGTCGAGGGCCCACCGGCCCCGGTGGCCGACGGTCGCCACGAACACCGACCCTGCCAGCAGGGCGACGTCGCGGGCGATCTCCCAGGGGTACTTCTCGGCGGCGTCGGGGTCGTAGCCCCCACCACCGAAGCACCCGCAGTCGATGGTCAGCCCGCGCGCCCAGGCACTCGCGATCCCGATGATGAAGGCGACGAACAGGACCGCCGACGCCACCGCCATCGTGCGCGTCAGCAGGCCCACGACCAGCGCCAGCCCCACGACCACCTCGACGACCGGGAGCAGCTGCCCCACCGTCGGGACGATCGCCTCGGGCAGCAGCCGGTAGGCGCGCACGGCCTGCACGCTCGACGCGGGGTCGGGGATCTTCAGGGCACCGGCGACGATCCAGACGCCGCCGACGACGAGCCTGGCGAGCAGCACCAGCCAGCCCACGACACGTCCCTCCACGTCACCGAGCCTAGGGGGACGGTCTGAGGGGCGGCTGAGAGGCCACTGGTGCGGCCGGAGCCCCCGCCGCGGCCGACGCGTAGGGTGTCGATCCATGACGGACCGACTCGTGTGGATCGACTGCGAGATGACCGGCCTGGACCTCGGGGCCGACGCCCTGATCGAGGTCGCGGCGCTGGTCACCGACTTCGAGCTGAACGTGCTCGGCGAGGGCGTGGACGTCATCATCAAGCCGCCGGACGCCGCCCTGGAGCAGATGGTGCCCTTCGTGCGGGAGATGCACGAGAAGTCCGGGCTGCTCGAGGAGCTCGCCGACGGCGTCGACATGGCCGCCGCCGAGCGGCAGGTGCTCGACTACATCCGCACCCACTGCCCCGACGGCAGCCGCCCGCCGCTGGCCGGCAACACCGTCGCCACCGACCGCTCGTTCCTGGCCCGCGACATGGCCACGCTCGAGGGGTTCCTGCACTACCGGATCGTCGACGTCTCCTCGATCAAGGAGCTCTCGCGCCGTTGGTTCCCCCGTGCCTACTTCGCCGCCCCCGAGAAGCGGGGCAACCACCGTGCCCTGGCCGACATCCAGGAGAGCATCGAGGAGCTGCGCTACTACCGCGAGGCGGTCTTCGTGCCGCGGCCCGGCCCCGACACCGACACGGCCCGCGAGATCGCCGGTCGGCACGGGGGATCCCTCACGGGACTGACCGGCGAGACCCCCTCCCCTTCGGTGACGGCCTCGGATTCGGCGCCCGCGTCCTAGTCCCCTACACTCGTCCCCGGTCCGGCTCCGCCGGGTCCGTGGTGGGCGTAGCTCAGCTGGTAGAGCATCGCGTTGTGGTCGCGAGGGTCGCGGGTTCAAGCCCCGTCGCTCACCCCACGAGCACGAGCCCCTGACCTCCTGGTCAGGGGCTCGTCGCGTCTCCGGGCCACGCTCCCGCCACGACGGCTCGCTAGGGTCACCGCATGGCAGCACCCGACCGGTCCCCCGCGCCCGAGGTGCGCCTCGAGCGGCGGACGTCGCAGGACCCGCAGGTCCTCGCCCTGGTCGGCCGCTACGTCGCCGAGCTCGACGAGCGCTTCCCCGGCGGGTTCGCCGTCTCGGGTCCCGACGACCTCGTCGACCCCGGTGGGCACTACCTGCTCGCGACGGTCGACGGCGCACCCGCCGCGGTGGGCGGCGTCCGCGCGGTGGCGAGCCCCGAGGGCGCGGCCGAGGTCAAGCGGATGTGGGTCGACCCGGCGTACCGCGGCCTGGGGCTCGGGCGACGGATGCTCACCGCCCTGGAGGAGATCGCCGTCGAGCTCGGGCACCGCACGGTCGTGCTGGACACGAACCGCACGCTGGGCGAGGCGCTGTCGATGTACGCCGCCGCGGGCTACCGCGAGGTCGAGCGCTACAACGACAACCCCTACGCGGAGGCGTTCTTCCGCAAGGAGCTGTGACCCGCCTGCGGTCGGGCCGGGCTCAGCCGGGGATCTGCCCGAACGAGCCGCGCTGGAAGTCCTGGTAGGCCTCGAGCACCTCGGCCTTGGTGTTCATGACGAACGGCCCCGCCCAGGCCAGCGGCTCACGGATCGGCTGGCCGCCCACGATGATCACGTCCATCCGCGGGCTGCGGCTCTCCTGGCTGCCGTCGGCGGTCAGGGTGAGGTAGTCCCCCGCACCCATCGCGGCCGCCTGGCCGGTGCGGATCGGGCGCTGGTCGTTGCCCACGGTGCCCTGTCCGTTGAGGACGTAGACCAGCGCGTTGTGCTCGACCTCCCAGGGCAGCTCGAGGCGCGCGCCGGGCTCGAGGGTGGCGTGCACCAGCGTCATCGGGGTGTACGTCGACCCCGGCCCCGCGTGCCCGTCGACCGAACCCGCGATGACCCGGACCAGCGCGCCCGCGTCAGGGGTGGTCAGCAGCTGGACCTCGCCGGAGCGGATGTCCTGGTACTTCGGGGCGCTCATCTTGGCGTCGCGCGGCAGGTTCACCCACAGCTGGATGCCGTGGAAGAGACCGCCCTGGGTGACCATCCACTCCGGCGGGGCCTCGATGTGCAGCAGACCGCTGCCCGCGGTCATCCACTGGGTGTCCCCGTTGGTGATGGTCCCGCCGCCGCCGTGGGAGTCCTGGTGGTCGAAGGTGCCGTCGATGATGTAGGTGACGGTCTCGAAGCCACGGTGGGGGTGCCACGAGGTGCCCTTGGGCTCACCGGGCGCGTACTCCACCTCGCCCATCTGGTCCATCATGATGAACGGGTCGAGGGCGCGCAGGTCGAGGCCCGCGAAGGCCCGGCGCACCGGGAAGCCCTCCCCCTCGTAGCCCTGGGGTGCGGTGGTCAGTTGCCAGACCGGTCGCGGCTGGTCGCCGAGGCCGGGGGTGCGCAGGCGGGGCAGGACGGTGAGGTCGTCGACGGTGACGGCAGGCATGGGTTCCTCCTCGGGGTGGTCGAGCGGAAGAACGTCGTTGAAACTCGAACTATTCCGCGGGGCTACATCGCCGACGCAGGCTCGGCGCTGTCCCCCACCCCGGGCGCCGGGAGGGCGAGGCGCACGCAGGTGCCCGCCCCCTCGGTCGACTCCAGGCCCAGGCTCCCGCCGTAGCCGCCGAGGATGGTGCGGGCCAGGCCCAGCCCGAGCCCGGCCCCCTGGATCTGTCGGCGCATCGCGTTGCTGCCACGCACGAACGGCTCGACGACCGCGGTGAGCTCCGCGGCCGGGATGCCGATGCCCGAGTCCTGCACCAGGATCGTGACCCGCTCGACGTCGGACTCCGCGCGGACCCGGATCCGGGGCACCCCGGGACTGAACTTCACGGCGTTCTCCAGCACGTGACCCAGGGCATCGGCGAGGTGGCCACGGCGACCGACGACGTGCAGCGGACGATCCGGCAGGTCCACCTCGACGTCGGACCCGCCGGCGGCGTGGGCCAACCGTGCGCACGCGTCACGCACCACGTCGGCGACGTCGACCACCTCACGCGGGACCGGGTCCTCCACCGTGGAGTGGGCCAGCAGGTCGTCGACCAGCGACAGCAGGCGGTCACCTCCGCGGCCGATGCGTGCGAGCGCCCCCTTCAGCACCTCCTGCGTCGCATCGTCGACCCGCTCCTCGAGCATGTCGGCCGCGAGCTCGGTGTTGCCCAGGATGCTGGTCAGTGGCGTCCGCAGCTCGTGGCTCACGGTGGAGACGAAGGCGTCCTTGGCGCGGTCGACCGCCACCTGCCGGGCCAGCGACTCCTCCAGCGCCTGGGTCGCCGCGAGCAGCTCGGTGACGTCCTCGGAGGTGGCCAGGTGACCGCGGCGCCCGCCAGAGGCGTCGTGCAGCGGCGCGAAGGTCAGTTGGTGCTGGCGGGTCGCGCCATCGGCGCGCCGCAGCGTCACCGCCACCGAGGCGCGGCGCTGGGCCAGCGCCTCGGCCACCGCCGGCACCTCGGGTCGCACGTGCAGGTCCTGGGCCAACCGGGCGAGCTCGCCGTCGGCGTACAACCTCGCGGCGGGGCCGCCGAGCAGCTCGGAGGGCTCGTAGCCGAGCAGCCGGCGGACGCCGACGTTGACGTCGGTGATGTCGCCGTCGGCGTCGATGCCCACGATGGCAGCGCCCGGGGTCGCGTCGAGGACCTGCTGGAGGAGGTCGCGCTGGCGGGCCGCCAGCGCAGCCCGGTCGATCTGGTCTGCGGCGAACAGCAGCCCGGAGGAGGCGGTGAGGGCGAGGACGAACGCGTAGCCGGTCACCACGTAGGCGATGCCGTCGTCGTCGAGCCCGAAGGCCTGACCCGCGTCGACGAAGGCTCCGATCCCGAGCAGGGTCACGCCCATCAGCGACACCAGGGCGGCGAACATCTGGAACAGCGACTCACGAGCCGACGCGCGGAAGGCCCCCCAGGCGACGACGCTGGGCAGCAGGAGCAGCGAGAGGACCTGTGCCCCCGCGGGGAGCAGCGCCTGGACGATCAACAACGCGGCCAGGGAGCGCTGCACCCAGTGCTCCTTCTGGCCCGCGAGCGGCGGGTGGTCCGGAAGGTCCGCGACCAGCAGCACGATGGTCAGCAGCGAGGCCGCGGCGGTGGCGGCGTAGCTGACGGGGACCAGGCCCCAGGGATCCCCCTCGAGAGCGGCCTGCATGAGCAGGCCCTGGAGACCTCCCGCGACCCCCACCTGCACGGTCACCGAGAGCAGGTGACCCAAGTCGGCGACCCCGTGCAGGCGCAGGCCCACCTCCCGGCGCAGCAGGCCGCCGCCCCAGACGGTGATCAGCAGGGCCCCGACCCCGCCGACGACGACGGCCACCGGCGGGTAGCCGGCCGTCCAGTACGCCCCGGCCGCCGCCACAGCCACGGGGACACCCACGGCGAGGGCCACCCCCCGGACGGCGGGCAGCAGCGAGGCCGCGATCACCGCCGGCCCCACCGACCACACTGCCAGGACGTGGTCCGGGTGCGGGGCGACGAGGAGGTTGGAGAAGCTCGTGACAGCAGCGAGGACCGCGAGTCCGACCCCGAGGCGCTCGATGCGCAGCATCCCCATGCTCCGATCCCCACCCGACCCCATGCCAGGTGAGTGACGAGCCTGCCAGATCCGGCGCGTGCGCGGGCCGACTCGCCGCGAGTCACTCGGCTGGGTCAGACCAGTGCGGGCAGCTCGACGTAGAAGGTCGTCCCCACGCCCTCGGCGCTCTCGACCCGCAGCGTGCCGCCGTGCTGGTGCACGACCGCCCGGGCGATGGAGAGCCCCAACCCGCTGCCGGGGATGGCCTGTCGCTGGGCGAGGGAGGACCGGAAGAACCGGGTGAAGAGGTGCTCCTGCTCGGCGAGCGGGATGCCGATGCCGGTGTCTCGCACGACCACCACGCTGCCCTCCTCGCGCGGCAGCAGGGAGACCTCCACCTCACCGCCGCCGGGGGTGAACTTCACCGCGTTGCCCACGAGGTTGACCAGGGCACGCTCCAGCATGTCGCGCTCACCCAGGAACGGCATCGGCTCCGCGGGCAACGAGACCCGCAGGCGCAGACCGCCGGTCTCCGCAGCCGGCGCGACCACCTCGCAGGCGTCACCCACCAGCGTGCGCAGGTCCACGACCCTGGGCGCCAGGTTGAGGCCGTCCTCCTGCAGCCGCGAGAGGGTGAGGAGGTCGTCGATGAGACCGAGCAGCCGGCGGGAGTTCGACTCGACCTTCTCCACCGCCGAGCGCTGGGCGGGACTGAGCTCGCCGAGTGTCTCGTCCAGCAGCATCTCGAGGTAGCCGTGGATGCTGGTGATCGGGGTGCGCAGCTCGTGGCTGACCGAGGACACGAAGGCGTCCTTGACCGAGTCCACCTCGCGCATCCGCTCGAGCGCCTCGCGCAGCGCCTCCTCGGCCTCGATCCGGTCGGTCACGTCCTCGGAGGTGCTGACATAGCCGACCACCGCACCCTGGTCGTCGGTGACCCGGCTGAGCGTCATCGAGTGCGTGCGGTCGACACCGTCGGCGCGGGTGAAGCCCATCTCCACCGGCGCGGCGCCGCGGCGCAGCAGTTCTCCCGCCACCGAGCGGAAGTCGGGGGCCACCCCGAGCTGGGCGGCGGCCGCCTCGACCGCCGCCGGGCTGTGCAACATGCTGGTGCTGCGACCCAGGACCTCCTCGGCGCGGTAGCCCAGCATCCGCTCGGCGCCCGGGTTGAAGAGCGAGATCCGGCTCTGCTCGTCGGTCACGATGATCGCGACGCCCGTGGCGCTGGCCACGATGCGGTCGAGGGTGTCGCGCTCGGCCTGGGCGTCGCGTGCCGCCTCGACGCTCTCCCCCACCCGCAGGATGAGGGGCACCACGATGACCGCGCAGACGACCGCGAACGAGGACAGCAGGATCCCCCGCAGATCCCGGTCGAGTCCGTAGACCTCGGGGGCGGCAGCGAACGGGCCCCGGTCGGCGGTCGTGAGCAGGATGGCGAAGGCCAGCATCAGGATCATCTGGGCCAGCGCCTCGCGGGCGGAGATGCGCAGCGCGCTCCACGCCAGGAGAGGCACGAGGACGTAGACCAGCGGCGGGGTGTCCTGCGGGATGAAGACCAGCGGGGCGGCCACGGTGATCAGCAGCCACTGCAGCGCGTACTCCTTCCGCCCGGCGATCGAGTCGTGCGCCGGGAGGGTCGCCCACAGCGGCGTCAGCACCATCAACGAGGCGAGGTGGGCGGTGCCCATCCCCAGCGCGACGAGCGGGGGGTGGCCGAACCCGGTGACCAGCGCCGTCAGGGTGCCGCCGGCGGCACCCACCGCACCACCGAGCAGGCAGGTGACGATCCACCGACGCAGGTCCGCGTCGCGGCACAGCGTCCACGTGCGCTCCTGGCCACGGGAGAGCAGCACCCACACCAGCGCCACCTCGACACCGATGGTCACGGCGTACCCCACCGCGACGCCCCAGGGTCGGCCTCCCAGGCCGACGGTGAGCAGCGCCAGGGTCAGGACCATCGGCAGCAGGCGCAGCGCCCAGCGCCGTGGGGCGAGCAGGAGGGCGCCCACGGCGGCCCCGACGGGCCAGATCCCGATGACCTTGCCGTCGTCGGGCGCGTTCACGACGGCCGCCAGGCCGGTCACCGCGGTGACGGCGAGCAGGATCGACACGCGGACCTGCCAGGTCATCGACTGCCAGCGCAGCACGCGCTCCCTCCTCACGGTCCGTCCCACTCCAGCGGAGCGACTATCAGACCACCCCGGAGACCCCGACACCATCGACGGCACGCCCTCCCTCCTACCCGTTCGCGCCGGTCCCATGACTAGGTTGGCGAGGTGAGCACCGACACCACCAGCCGCAGCCACTACGAGGCCGTCGTCGTCGGGGGTGGGCACAACGGGCTGGCCGCCGCCGCGTACCTCGCCCGGGCGGGCCTGTCCACCCTGGTCCTCGAGCGCCTCGACCACACCGGCGGCGCCGCGATCTCGGCCCAGGCGTTCCCCGGCCACCCGGTGCGGCTCTCGCGCTACTCCTACCTCGTCTCGGTCATGCCGGACGCCCTCATGGCCGACCTCGACCTCGACGTCACCCTCACCTCGCGGCGGACCGCGTCCTACACCCCGACGCTGCGGGACGGGGTCCCGAGCGGGCTCTTCGTCCAGCGTCCCGAGCGCCGTCGGACGGCGGAGTCCTTCGCGGCGCTCACCGACGGTGAGGAGGAGTACGCCGCGTGGCAGCGGTTCTACGGCGAGCTCGAGCAGATGGCGGGCGTGCTCGCACCCACGTTCCTGTCCCCGCTGCCCACCGAGCGCGACGTGCAGGCCCAGGTCGGCGCCGACATCTGGCGCGACGTCGTCGAGCGTCCTCTCGGCGAGGCCGTCGAGCGTCGGTTCCGTGACGACACCGTCCGCGGCGTGGTCGGCACCGATGGCCTGATCGGCACGTTCGCGTCGCTGCACGACCCGTCGCTGGTGCAGAACAAGTGCTTCCTCTACCACCTGGTCGGCAACGGCACCGGGGAGTGGCGGGTGCCGGTCGGCGGCATGGGCGCGGTGACGGACGGACTGCTGAGGTCCGCCGTCGGTGCCGGCGCGGAGGTCCTCACGGGTGCCGGCGTCTCCCGGATCACGCCGGGCTCCGACGGCGTGGAGATCACCTGGGACGGACCCGACGGCAGCCGCTCGGTGACGGCCGACCACGTCCTGTCCGGTGTGGCGCCGTGGGTGCTGCGCATCCTGCTCGGCGAGGGCGAGCACCCCGACAAGCCGGTGGGATCCCAGCTGAAGATCAACCTGCTGCTGGAGCGGCTGCCCCGCCTGCGCTCGGGGATGGACCCGGCGAAGGCGTTCGCGGGCACCCTGCACCTCGGGGAGGACTACTCCCAGATCGAGCGGGCGTACGCCGAGGCCGCGGCCGGACAGGTGCCATCCACCATGCCGGGCGAGGTCTACTGCCACTCCCTGACCGACCCCTCGATCCTGGGTGACGCCCCGGACGGCACGCACACGCTGACCTACTTCGGGCTGCACACGCCCGCGACGCTGTTCGAGGGGCCGGACCGCGAGGCCCGCAAGGCGCTGGCCGTCGAGCGCGCCCTGGCCGAGCTCGACAGGCACCTGGAGGAGCCGATCTCCTCCTGCGTCGCCACCGACGCGGCCGGCCGGCCGTGCATCGAGGCCAAGATCCCCCAGGAGATCGAGGCCGACCTGGCGATGCCGGGCGGGCACATCTTCCACGGCGACCTGGAGTGGCCGTGGGCTGCCAACCGGGCACTCCTGGACACCCCCGCCGCGCGGTGGGGAGTCCAGACCGGTCACGAGCGGGTGCTGCTGTGCGGGTCCGGTGCTCGACGGGGCGGCGCGGTCTCCGGACTGGGCGGTCACAACGCCGCGCAGGCGCTGCTCGAGTCACGCTGACCCGCGCTGGCCGCCCTGCGCAGTCGGCGCCGGACGGGTCAGCCCCCGGGTGCGCCCTCGATTTTTCGCGACGGCCCCTCGCTGGTAACGTTCACGTCGCTTCACCAGGCGCCATTAGCTCAATTGGCAGAGCAGCTGACTCTTAATCAGCGGGTTCGGGGTTCGAGTCCCTGATGGCGTACCGGAGCCGAAGGCCCCAGGTCGATGACCTGGGGCCTTCGACATTTTACTCGTTCCCCGACGTCGGCGTCGCACGTGCTCCACCATGGGACCACCTGATCCCCCCCCCGTCGCGACGACCCCGGACGCCAGCTTCGACTGGAACTGGCGCTACGACTACGGTGAGAGCTCCACCACGCACCCATCGAGGGGCCGCTGCACTGCGTCCTGGACGACGACGGCGACCCTGACACCGTCGCCGTCGACGAGACCGGTCTCTCCGACGTCCAGCTCGAGCGCACCCGCAACGGCGTCAACTGGCAGGCGCTGCGGACCCTGCCCGTCGAGCGTGACCGGGTCGTCATCTCCTTCCCCAAGGAGCGCAAGAGGGGCCAGGTCTCCTACCGGCTCACCGTTCCCGGCACCGAGTCCGTCACGGACGTGGTCACCTCGGAGATGACGGTCAAGGTCAAGAAGAAGCGCAAGCGCCGCTGAGCCCTGCCCGGCCACCGGGCCCTCCCCCGTCCGCGCACCGGTCGGGGGTGGCCGGGCACCTCCCGGTCGAGCATGCTCGGGCCATGTCGTTCGTACGCACCGTGGCGCGCCTGGCCCTCGGCTCGGCGATGGTCTTCGCCGGCACCGCCCACCTGACCTTCGCCCGCGAGGAGTTCCAGGCCCAGGTCCCGGACTGGTTCCCCCTCGACGAGGACCTCACGGTGCTCGGGTCGGGCGTGGTCGAGATCGGCCTCGGTGCCGCGCTCGTGACAGCCCCGAAGGCCCGCCGCCCGCTCGTGGGCGGTCTGCTGGCGGCGTTCTTCGTCGCGATCTTCCCCGGCAACATCGCGCAGTACGTCGAGCACAAGGACGCCTTCGGGCTCGACACCGACACCAAGCGACTCGTGCGCTTGTTCTTCCAGCCCGTCCTGGTGCTCGCGGCGCTGTGGACCGGCGAGGTCCTGCGTCGACGACGCGACTGAACCGGGTCGACCCGGCTGGCAGGTCGCTCTCGCCGTGTCAGCCGCGACGCGGCCGCACGGCCTGCGTCACCAGCCGCACCTGCGCGAACAACGTGCGCATCGTCGCCGCGTCGGGGACCCCGGCGCCGGCGCGGAACGAGCGCGCCTCGACGACGAGCCCACCGTCCACGGTGGCACCCAGGTAGGACAGGAAGCCGGCGTCGTCCCGGACCGGCGACCAACCCAGCGAAGCCAGCGACTCGCAGGCGGTGTCCCATGCGGCGGTGAAGAGCGAGTGCCCGTCGAGCACCACGTCGTCCTCCGGACGCGGGCACACCACCAGCCCGTACCCGCTCGCGGGATCCAGGTGCGCGGTGTGGAACGAGTCCAGCGACATCGTGGGCAGCACGGTGACTCCTCCTTGAGGACGATGCTCAGGCAGCGGTGAAGAAGCCCGCCTCACCCAGCAGGTCGGCGCACCGACCGCACAGGCGGACGTCCTCGGCCCACGGGTCGTCGTGCGAGCGACCGCGACGGCCCTCGACGACCGCTCGGACGGGCTCCACGTGGTGGGTCGAGGCGCACCAGCCACGCACCTCGGGTCGCGGCGCGGGCACCTCCTGCTCGCGGCGTACGGCGGAGACGGTCGTGGACCCGCGCAGCGACCGGTCACCGGACCGGGTGGCCAGGCCGTGGCGCACCAGCGCGTCGGCGACCTCGCCGGAGCGCACGGTGAAGTCGAACCCACCCAGCGCGGACCGCTCGGCCTGTGCGAGGACCGTGGCGTCGATCCAGGTGCCACCGGCCCAAGCGCCGCTGACCTCGACGGTGCGGGTGCCGACCCGCACGCCGGGCACGGGGTGGCCCGTCTCGGTGACGGTGCAGCTGCTGGTCATCACGGGCCTCCCTCCAGGCACTGGTGCGGTGTGCTCGTCTCAACGAGCACCGCACCCGGAGGTCACGGCCCGGTCACGGGCGATCGTCGTCACAGCGGAGCTGGTCCGGACCGGCCCACGACGCCGAGCCCGGGGGCGCCACCCCCCCCGGGGGGGGGGGGGGGGGGGCCGGGGCGGCGCCGGCGCGCCAGGACAGTGGCGAGTGGGTCAGGTGGTGCGGCGCACGAGGTCGACGATGCCCGCGGCCAGCTCCGGCCCGACGTCCTCCTGCACGAAGTGACCGCCCACCAGGCGGTCGTGCGGTTGCCCCTGGGCACCCGGCACGTGGGCGATGAGCGGACCGTCGGCGCGGCCCAGGATCGGGTCGAGCTTGCCGAACAGGCACAGGAACGGCTTGTCGAAGCGGCCCAGCGACGCCCACGCCTCGCGCTGGGCCGGCATCGCCGGGTCGTCGGCGTCGGTGGGGACGAGCTTCGGGAACATTCGGGCGCCGGCGAGGTAGCGGCGGCCGGGGAACGGGGCGTCGTACGCCGCCCGCTCGGCCTTGGAGAGCCTCCGCTTCGTGCCGAAGGCCACGATGCGCGAGATGGGCAGCACCGGGGTCCACCGGGCGAACGCGCGCCAGGCACGGAACGCCGGCGTGGGCGGCTGCTCGCCGGCGGGCAGGAACCCGTTGCCGACGACGACGCGGGCGAAGCGCTCCGGCTCCTCACCGACCATCCGCAGCCCGATCAGCGAGCCCCAGTCCTGGCAGAACAGCGTGATGTCCGCGAGGCCGAGCTCGTCGCACAGGGCGCGGGTCCAGGCGACGTGGCGCGCGTAGGTGTACGCCGCGGGGTCGGTCGGCTTGTCGGAGCGACCGAACCCGACGAGGTCCGGCACCACGACGCGCAGCCCGGCGTCGAGCAGCACCGGGATCATGTGCCGGTAGAGGTAACCCCAGGTGGGCTCGCCGTGCAGGAGCATCACGACCGGCGCGTCGCGCGGGCCCTCGTCGACGAAGGCCATCCGCAGCGGCCCCGGGCAGGTGTCGTCACCTGCCGAGCCGACCTCGGCGTACTGCGGGGTCCAGGGGTAGTCGGAGATCGTGGCGAAGCGCTCCTCCGGCGTGCGAACGACGTCCAGGGGAGCTGGGCTCGGGTTCTGCGAGGTCATGGATCCATCCTGTCAGCAGTGCCGCGGACGCGGTTCCCTCAAGGAATCCTCAAGATTGCCGCAGGTTGGCTCAAGGTCTCCACAAGTCCCTTCCCCCCCGGGTTCCGCCGCTGTCACGGTCTTCCCATGACCCCCCGCATCGTGCTCTCCGCCACCGCCGTCGCCGGCATCCTCGCCGCGAGCCTCGTCGCCGGTGCCACCGCGGCCGAGGCCACGCCGGTGGGGAACTGCCCCGACCACCAGCCGGTCCCCGGCAACGCGGACTCGCTCACGGTCACCGCTCCCGCGGGCCAGGTCATCACCGGATACTGCGTGAAGTCGGCCGGGCTCAAGGGCACCCAGGGTGCGCCCGAGACGGTCGCCCTGGCCACGCCGGTCACCTCCATCGTGCTGCGCCACACCGACGGCGGGAACCTCACCCACTACTCGCTGGTGCTCAAGGCGGCCACGGTCCCCACGCCGGACCCGGAGCCCGAGCCCACCCCGGACCCGGAGCCCGAGCCCACCCCGGAGCCCGAGCCCGAGAGCACCCAGAACCCGCCGGCGATCAAGAACGGCAGCTTCGACTGGGACTGGACCTACGAGGCGCCGCAGTGCGACGGGCTCGTGGTCGCCTACCCGAGCAACATCCCCTCCGGTCAGGCCAACGACGTCAACATCCGCCTGGAGACCGACCAGGGCCAGGTCACGCTGAACTACCACCTCGACCAGGGCACCTGGTCCGGCACCACCGCGTTCGTCTACAGCCAGCACCGCCTGTGGCCGGCCGACGTCACCGAGTACACCGTCACCTGGACCCAGGTCGGTGGCAGCAACTACCACTGGCAGGGTGCCGTGGAGTGCGCGCTGGGTGAGGTCTCGCCCGAGACCGGCACCCGCAACGGGTACGCCGTCGTCCGTACCCCCGGCACCCCGGCCACCAGCGGCACCGAGACCGGCACCGACGCCCCCGACGTGGTCGAGGGCTACCGCACCGGCCGCACCAAGGTCTCCAAGGGCCAGCGCGTCGGAAGCGACATCGTGGTGGTCCGAGGCCTGACGGACGGCACCGTGGAGCTGCAGAAGCAGACCAAGCGCGGCTGGAAGAGCATCCGCACCGTCACTGCCAAGGACGGCAACGCCGTCGTCACCTACCCCAAGCAGCGCAAGAAGGGGACGTTCAGCTACCGCCTCACCGCCGGCGACTACGTCAGCGACGTGCTGACCGTCACGGTCCGCTGAGCGAGGCGGCACCAGACGCACCTCTGGGGAGGGAGTGCGGCAGAGCGGGCCCCGGTCGACCGATGTCGGCCGGGGCTCGTTCGCGTCCCGCCAGCACGTCGCCGAGCGGGATGGGCCTCAGAGGTAGAGACCGGTGGCGTCGTCGCCGACCCGGTCCGCGGCGACGGCGTGGACGTCGCGCTCACGCATGACGACGTACAGCTCGCCGTGCACCTCGACCTCGGACTTGTCGTCGGGCTCGAAGAGCACGCGATCGTCCTTCTGGACCGCACGCGCGTGCGGCCCGACGGCCACCACGCGCGCCCAGGCCAGGCGCCGTCCGCCCATCGCGGCGGTGGCGGGGATGACGATGCCCCCGGTGGAGCGGCGCTCACCCGCCTCCTTGTCGACCTCGACGAGCACGCGGTCGTGCAGCATCTTGATCGGGGTCTTGTCGGCCATCTGCGACCCGACCCGGCTCAGCTGGTGATCTTGCGGACCAGCACGAAGGCGGCCACGACGCCTGCCACCACGCCGACGGACTTCAAGATGTTGTCGGTGCGCGGGGCCCCGGTCTCGACGTCGACGTAGTGGGCCTTGATGGTCCACACCTCGCGACCGACGATCGTCTTGGGGCTGGCGCGGTGCAGGAGCTGGTCGATGGTCCCCGCCAGGCGCTCGCGGGTCTCCTCGATCTCGCGCTCGAGGGCGGTGGGGTCGGCAGTCACGGCGGCCACGCTACCAATGCCGCTCCCCCGCGGCGCGTCACCCCGTCGGTACCCGGACGGGGCGCCGGCGTTGCTCCAGCGTGAGGTCCCCTCCGCCCCGCCCGTCCGGCCTGGCTAGGGTCGACGACACCGCGACCCCGAGGAGGAGCACCCACCGTGAGCGAGACCCCGCGCCTGTCCCCCGGCGACACCGCCCCCGACTTCACCCTCACCGACGACACCGGCGCCGAGGTGAGCCTGTCGGCCCTGCGCGGCCGCAAGGTGATCGTCTACTTCTACCCCGCTGCCATGACCCCCGGCTGCACCAAGCAGGCCTGCGACTTCACCGAGTCGCTGGCGTCGCTGCGCGGCGCGGGCTACGAGGTGCTGGGCATCTCCCCGGACAAGCCGGAGAAGCTCGGCAAGTTCCGCGAGAAGGAGTCGCTGGGCATCACCCTGCTCTCCGACCCCGACAAGGCGGTCATGACCGCCTACGGCGCGTTCGGGGAGAAGAAGCTCTACGGCAAGGTCGTCCAGGGCGTCATCCGCTCCACCTTCGTCGTCGACGAGGAGGGCGCGATCGAGCTCGCGCAGTACAACGTCAAGGCCACCGGACACGTCGCCAAGCTGCGCCGCGACCTGGGTCTCGACGCCTGATCCGTCCGCCTCGTGTGGCTCAGTCGGTGCTGAGGCGGGCGTGCAGGTGCTCGTCGTGCCGCCTGCCGTCGGCGTACCGGTAGGACTGGCGCAGCGTCCCCTCCAGCAGGAACCCGGCCTTGCGCGCGACCCCGCACGAGGCAGCGTTCTCGACCGCGTGGAACAGGTGCAGCCGGTCCAGGCCCAGCTCGTCGAAGGCGTACGCCGCCGCGGCCCGCACCGCGCTCGAGGCGACGCCCCGGCCGCGCCCCCACGGAGCCACCCAGTAGCCGACCTCGCCGTCGCCCTGCTCCAGGTCGATCTTCCAGACCGACACCGAGCCGAGCACGTCGTCGTCGTGCGGCTGCGCGATCAGCCACGAGGTGTGCGTGCCGGCCGACCAGTCGGCGCGCTCGGCCATCCAGGCCAGCACGCCCTCACGGGCCTGGGGTCCGGGGTTCCACAGCTGGGTGCCGGAGTCGCCGAAGGCCTCCAGCAGCCGGTCCACGTCGCTCTCCCGCGGCGCGCGCAGCAGCACGCCCTCTCCCCGGACCTCCACGGGGGCCGACGGCACGCTCATGTCGCGGACTCTAGACTCCTGGCGCCGGAGGCGACCACGTCCTCGGGCAGGCCGGAGTGGTGGAACAGGCAGACACGCAGGATTTAGGTTCCTGTGCCCCAGGGCGTGCGGGTTCGACTCCCGCCTTCGGCACTCACCCGGGACGTCATACGCGCTGCGGGAGCGGACGTCCCGTCCGTATGACGTCCCGCGGCCGCGGGCCTCAGGCGTCGTCCTCCTCCCGCAGCCGCGGGGTGCCCGTGAGCTCGGGACGGATGCCGGTCTTGTCGGCGTAGAACGCGCGGATGCGGTCCATGTCGGCGCGGACGTCGCCGGTGAGCGGGAAGGTGGGGCCCCAGCCGACGGTCCGCGAAGGGCCGTCGAGGAAGGCCAGCGTGATCGGCAGGCCGGTCTGCTGGGAGATCCGGTAGAAGCCGGACTTCCAGTAGTCGACCTTGCTGCGGGTGCCCTCGGCGGCGATCCCGAGCAGGAAGGTCTCGTCGGTCTCGGCGTCGGCGATCAGCTGCCGGATCGTGGCGCCGGGGTTGTCACGGTCGAGCGGGACAGCGCCGGTCCTCAGCAGGATCCAGCCGATCGGTCCCTTGAAGAACTCCTTCTTCACCAGCAGCCGGATCGTCACGCCGGAGTCCCACGCCAGCAGCATGGTCAGCACCCAGTCCCAGTTGGAGGTGTGCGGCGACCCCACGAGGATCCCCTTACGCGACACCTCGCCGGCAGTGCGCCACCGTGAGAGCCGCAGCAGCACCTGGGCCACCAGCCAGCGCACCCGCGCCAGCGGGCTCATGCCCCGCCTCCGAGCCGCTCGGCCAGCACCGGACCGAGCTCGCGCAGCGCGTGCCCCCGGTGGGAGATGGCGTCCTTGTCCTCGCGGGACAGCTCGGCGGTCGTGACGCCCGGCCGCTCGTCGGCCTCGAAGACCACGTCGTAGCCGAACCCGCCGTCGCCGCGGACCTCGCGGATCACCCGACCCGGCATCTCGCCGGTCACCACGACCTCGTGGTCGGGGCCGTCGCCGGTCACCAGCGCGACGGCACAGGTGAAGTGAGCGGTACGCCGCTCGTCGGGGACGTCCTCGAGCTGCTCGAGCAGCAGCCGGTTGTTGCGGGCGTCATCCTTGGGCCTGCCCGACCAGCGGGCCGAGAGCACGCCCGGCATCCCGTTGAGCGCGTCGACGCACAGACCCGAGTCATCGGCCACCGACGGCAGCCCGGTCTCGCGCCACCCGGCTCGGGCCTTGAGCAGCGCGTTGCCGACGAAGTCGGGGGCGTCCTCGACCGGCTCGTCGTACGCCGTCACGTCGTCGAGCCCGAGCACCCGCACGCCCGGCGCGTGCTCGGCCAGGATGCGCTCCATCTCGGCGATCTTCTTGGCGTTGCGCGAGGCGAGGAAGACCCGGGTCTCGACGGGCTCGACCGACCGGGACGGCGGAGGAGTCACCGGGCCAGCGCCTCCTGCTGGAGGCGGGTGAGGTCGGCGCAGCCCTTCTCGGCCAGGCCGAGCAGCGCGTCGAGCTCGCTGCGCGAGAACGCGGCGCCCTCGGCCGTGCCCTGCACCTCGACGAAGGAGCCGGTGCCGGTCATCACGACGTTCATGTCGGTCTCGGCGCGGACGTCCTCGACGTAGGGCAGGTCCAAGCGGGGAACACCGTCGATGATGCCGACGGAGACCGCCGCGACCGAGCCGGTCAGGGTCTGCATGCGGTCCAGCGAGGCGCACGCGTCAGCCAGTGCGACGTAGGCGCCGGTGATCGCGGCGGTGCGGGTGCCGCCGTCGGCCTGGAGCACGTCGCAGTCGAGCTGGATGGTGTTCTCCCCCATCGCCTCGTAGTCGATGACGGCGCGCAGCGAGCGGCCGATGAGCCGGCTGATCTCGTGGGTGCGGCCACCGATGCGGCCCTTGACCGACTCGCGGTCCGAGCGGGTGTGGGTGGAGCCGGGGAGCATGGCGTACTCCGCCGTCACCCAGCCCAGGCCCGAGCCCTTGCGCCAACGCGGCACGCCCTCGGAGGCCGACGCGACGCACAGCACCTTGGTCTTGCCGAACTCCACCAGCACCGAGCCGGCGGCGTGGTCGAGCCACCCCCGGGTGATCGTGATCGGTCGGAGCTCGTCGTCGGCGCGGCCGTCCTCGCGCGGTGCAGCAGTCATGCGCCGCAGGCTACTGGCCCACGCGGACACCGCGGACACCGCGGTTGGCGGGTCCGGCCGCTCCCGCCGGCCCCAGCGGCTCCCGCACGCCGCGGGCCTCGGTCCATGCCAGCCGCACCGCCCACGGCCCCAGGTCCCGTGCCCGACGCCCCACCCACGGCGCACCCTCGGCGACCATCCAGCGCACGTCGGTGCGCCACGAGGTGGTCACCCCGCCCTCGGGCACGACGGAGACCGGCTCAAAGTCGAAGCCCTCGGCCGCCAGCAGGTCGGCGAAGTGCCGCGCGAAGAGCCGGTGCCCCAGCTCGGAGGGGTGCAGCCGGTCCACGGACCAGAACGAGCGGTCCAGGACCTCCGGGAAGGTCGCCAGGTCGACCCGCAGCCCGCCGTACGTCGCGTGCACCTCGTCGTAGACCCGGTTGACCGCCTCGATGCGGGCCGCCAGCGGTCGCCGCAGCACGCCGGGCAGCCCGAACACCCTGCCGTGGTCGTGGAACCGGGCGGTCAGCAGCAGCGCGCCGGTGCCGTGCAGTGCCTCGGCGGCGCCCATGAGGTCGGCGCGGATGCGGGCCACGTCCCACGTCGAGCGCATCGTGTCGTTGACACCGACGACGAGCGAGGCGACGTCGGGTCGGTGTGCCACGGCGTCGGCGAGCTGGCCCTCGACGACGCAGCGCGAGGTGGCGCCGGAGACCGCGAGGTTGCAGAAGCTGACGTCGTACGCCGAGGCCAGCGAGCCGGACAGGAGCCGGGCCCAGCCGCGCCACCCCGAGGGTGACACCTGGGCGGACACCGGGTCCCCGATGCCGTAGGTCGTGCTGTCTCCGAGCGAAGCGAACCGCAGGTAGCGAGCCACGGCCCCAGGCTCCCGGGGCAGGGAACGCTGGGGCCGTGGTGGGCCGACGTGTCGGCGACGGGCGGGTGAAGAGTTACTTCGGCTCGGCGCGCAGCAGCCGCCACAGACCGACGGCGAAGGGCACGACCAGCCAGATGAAGCCCGAGACCAGCAGCTGGGCGAGCTCCTCACCGGTGGGCACCGCGTCGCCCTCGAAGAGCGAGGCCTGGGCGGTGTTGAACTCGATCCAGGGGGCCAGGTCGGCGAACCACTCCTGGAAGGCTCCGAGGATGCCGACCGCGATCGGCAGCACCAGGGTGTAGATGAAGTAGGCCACGATCGCGGCAGGGCTGTTCATCAGCAGCATGCCGATCGCGAAGCCCAGCACGATCCCGATCAGGTTGGCCACGATGAAGCCATTGACCAGCGTGCCTGTCTCGACGTCCCACGTGCCCCCGGCGATGACGTTGCCCAGGGCACCGATCGCGAAGGCCAGCACGATGAGCCCCAGGCCGAGCAGCAGGCCGGCGCAGAACTTCGCCCCCACCACGCGGGCACGGTGCGGCTCGAGGGTGAAGGTGACCAGGCCGGTGCGCTGGCTCCACTCGCTGGTCACCATGAGGATCAGCAGGATCGGCAGGAAGTAGCCGAGCGTCGCGCCCGAGACGCTGAGGAAGAAGCCAAGGTCCTGCGCGGCGTCGGGGGCGGCGAACGCCGTGATGAGCACGATCGCCAGGCACAGCGCGACGATCGACCCGGCGAACCAGCGGCCGGCCCGGGTGTCGAGGGACTTGCGCAGCTCGACCCGGACCAGGCGCCCGAAGGGCACCCGCGGAGTCGAGGAGATGTCCAGGGCGCCCGACGCGGCGGCGGGCTGGACGGGCGGGGTGGTGGTGCTCATGCGGCGCCTCCCTGGGCGGTCGCGGCGGCCGGGTGGCCCTCGCGCTGGGTGTCGGCGGTGAGTTCGAGGAAGAGGTCCTCCAGCCCGGCGGCGCCGGAGCGGAGGTCGGTGAGGACGACGCCGGCCGCCAGCGCGGCGCGGCCGACCTCGGCGGTCTCGCAGTCGACCCTCAGGCCCTCGCCGGCGGGCGAGGCGGAGTGACCGGCCGCGGTGAGCGCGCGGGCGAGGGCGTCGTTGTCCAGCGAGGTGACCAGCGAGGAGGCCGCCTGCCCGGACAGCAGCGTCTTCTTGTCGCCCTGGGCGACGATGCGGCCCCGGCCGATGAGGATCATCTCGTCGGCGATCTGCTCGACCTCGTGCAGCAGGTGGCTGGAGAGCAGCACCGTCCCGCCCTTGTCGGCGTACCCCTTCAGCAGCCCGCGCATCCACCGGATGCCGGCGGGGTCGAGGCCGTTGGCCGGCTCGTCGAGGATGAGCACCGACGGGTCGCCGAGCAGCGCGTGCGCCACCCCGAGCCGCTGCCGCATGCCCAGGGAGTAGTTGCGCAGCCGGCGCTTGGCCTCGGCAGGGGTCAGCGACACCATCTCCAGGATCTCGTCGACGCGGGAGTCCGGGAGGCCCATGGTGCGGGCCCCGATGGTGAGCACCTCGCGGCCGGTGCGACCGGCGTGCTGGGCGGAGGCGTCGAGCAGGACGCCCACGTGGCGTCCTGGGTTGGGGATGTCCTGGTAGGCGTGCCCGCCGATGGTGACGCGACCCTGGGTGGGCGGGGTGAGCCCGACCATGATCCGCATCGTGGTGGTCTTGCCGGCGCCGTTGGGCCCCAGGAAGCCGGTGACCCGGCCGGGCTGCGCGACGAAGCTGACGTCGTCGACCGCGCGGAACCCTCCGTAGGTCTTGGTGAGTCCTTCGACTGTGATCATGGCTCTCACCCTGCCGTACGCCGTCGACAGCGGCATCCCTGAACCCGGATCGTCGCCGGGATATCAGGGAGAAGTCAGGGTCCGGTCACACGTCGTAGACCGCACCCGCGGTGGCCAGCTCCAGCGGACCGTCGTAGACCGCCTTCGCCTCGGCCAGCGCGTCGAACGGGTCGTGCCACGGCGGCACGTGGGTCAGCACCACGCGGGCGGCACCCGCGCGGGACGCGGTCTCCCCCACCTCGGCGCCGGTCAGGTGCAGCGAGGGCGGGTTGTCGGCCGAGCTGACGAACGACGCCTCCGCCAGCAGCAGGTCGGCGTCGGTGGCCACCGCGTCGAACCCCGCGCACGGGCCGGTGTCGCCGCTGTAGGCCAGCACCCGGTCGCCGACCTGCACGCGGAACGCGTAGGCCTCGACCGGGTGGTCGACGGCGTACGGCGTCACGGAGAACGGACCGACCTCGACCGGGTCCTCCTCGGGGCGCAGCCGGTGGAAGACGAACTCCTCGCGCATGCCCGGCTTCTTCGGCAGGTCGTAGGCCCGCGCGAGGCGGCGGGCGGTGCGCCGCGGGCCCCACACCGGCAACGGCTCCTGCTCGCCGGAGGGGTGGTACTTGCGCAGCACGTAGTAGCTGGTCATGTCGATGCAGTGGTCGGCGTGCAGGTGGGAGAGGAACACCGCGTCGATGTCGAGGGGGTCGACGTAGCGGTGCAGCGCTCCCAGGGCGCCGTTGCCGAGGTCCATCAGGATGTTCCAGGTGCGGCCCTCGTGCTCGGCCTGCACGAGGTAGCACGACGCGGGCGAGTCGGGGCCCGGGTAGGACCCGCTGCACCCCACGATCGTCAGCTGCATGCTCACGCCAGTCCTCCCGCCACCAGGCCTCCCGCGAATTGGCTGGCCGCGATCATCTCCGGGCCGAGGAACCGGCGCCCGATCGCCTCGAACTCCTGCGGCGCGCCCGTGGTGAGGAAGGTGTACGTCGCCTCGCCGCCCTCACGCATCAGGTCGGTGGTCGCCAGCATCTTGTAGACGTCCTTGGCGCACTCCTCGGCCGAGGAGACCAGCGTGACTCCGTCGCCCATGACGTAGGAGATGACACCGGTGAGCAGCGGGTAGTGGGTGCAGCCGAGCACGAGGGTGTCGACGCCGGCCTCGACCAGCGGGTCGAGGTACTCGTGGGCCACCTCGAGGAGCTCGTCACCGCCGGTCACGCCCGCCTCGACGAACTCCACGAAGCGAGGGCAGACCTGGGTCTGCAACGTGAGGTGGGGCGCGGCGGCGAACGCGTCGTCGTAGGCCATCGACTCGGCCGTGGCGCGGGTGCAGATGACGCCGATCCGGCCGTTGCGGGTGGCCTGCACGGCGCGGCGGGTCGCGGGGAAGATCACCTCGACCACGGGGACGTCGTAGCGCTCGCGGGCGTCGCGCAGCATCGCGGCCGAGGCGGAGTTGCAGGCGATGACCAGCGCCTTCACGCCCTGCTCGACGAGGTGGTCGAGGCACTCCAGGGCGTACTCCCGCACCTCGCCGATCGGCTTGGGGCCGTAGGGCTGGCGGGCGGTGTCGCCGACGTAGACGACCGACTCGTGCGGCAGCTGGTCGATCACCGAGCGCGCGACCGTGAGCCCGCCGAAACCGGAGTCGAAGATGCCCAGCGGGGCGTCCCTCGTCATCGAGCGCGTCACGGGCCTCACCCTAGTCCGCGGACCCGAGGTAGCGTCGCGGACGTGTCGCGACCCACGCGCCGGAGCGCCGCCCCGACCCTCCTGCTGGCCCCACTGCTGGCCCCGCTGCTGGCCGGCCTGCTCGCGGTCGCCGTCCTGGCTCCCCTCACGGGCCCGGAGGGCTTGTCCGCGGTCGCCTCGACCGGTGCGCCGAGCGCCGAGCAGCGCCGGGCCGAACAGCTGGACACGAAGCGGCGCGTCCTGATCATCAGCGTCGACGGGCTGCGGTCCTCGGTGCTCAAGGAGCTCGACGCCTCCGACATCCCGGCCCTGACCCGGCTGCGGAAGGAGGGCGCGGGCACGCTCGACGCGCGGACCGTGGTGGAGCAGACCGAGACCCTCCCCGACCACACCAGCATGGTCACCGGCCGCCGCATCGACGCCGACCGGGGCGGTCACGGCGTCACCTGGAACACCGACCAGCCCGGCACCACCGTCCACCAGGCGGCCGGCGAGGGGGTCGGCTCGGTGTTCGCCCGGGTCCACCGTGCCGGCGGCACCACGGCCCTGTTCACCGGCAAGTCGAAGTTCTCCCTCTTCGAGCGGTCGTGGCCGAAGGCGCTGGACCGCTACACCCTCGACGGTCGCGGCGCACGGCTGGTGCGCAAGGCCCGCAAGGACCTGCGTCGCGAGACCCGCACCCTCACCTTCCTGCACCTGGCCGCCCCCGACCTGGCCGGCCACGCGCACGGGTGGACCTCGAGCAAGTACGCCGACGCCGTACGCACCGTGGACGGCTGGCTCGGCGACGTCCTCGACACGGTCGCGAGCAAGCCGGTGCTGCGCAAGCACCTGACGATCGTGCTGACCTCCGACCACGGCGGCTCCGGGAAGGGCCACGCCGACGCGACCGTGCGCGAGCACTACCGGGTGCCGTTCCTGACGTGGGGCGCCGGAGTCGACGCAGAGGACCTCTACGCGCTGAACCCGACGTACAAGAAGCCCCGCAGCAAGCGCCCCGGCTACGGCGCGGAGCGGCAGCCGGTGCGCAACGGCGACGTCGCCAACCTCGCGCTCGACCTGCTCGGGCTGCGCGCGATCCCCGGCTCGACCATCGGCACCGACCAGGACCTCGTGCTCAGCGCCGACGGGAGCAAGTGACCCTCACGCAATCTTTACCGGCTCCCGGGGCCATCCTCCTGCGCGGATACGGCGTCGGGAGGACAGTGAAGAGCATGGGAACCAGGGAGGAACCCCAGACCCTCGCCGAGGCGCTCGCTGAGCTCGCCGACCTGAGGGCGCGGGTGGACAACGCGCAGATGCTCGCCAACATGGGCGACTACGACTGGCACATCGAGACCGACACCAACACCTGGTCCGACCAGCTGTTCCGGATCTACGGCTACGAGCCGGGGCAGATCATGGCGTCCTACGACGTGTTCATGCAGCACATCCACCCCGACGACCGGGAGAAGATCCGCAGCGTGCACCAGCACGCCTACGCGACCGGCGAGCCCTACCAGATGGTCGAGCGCATCCTCCGTCCCGACGGGGAGCTGCGCTACCTCGCCTCCAACGGCCAGGTCGTCACCGACGCCAACGGCACCCCGCTGCGCATGCGCGGCACCTGCATCGACATCACCGACCGCGTGCGCGCCGAGCAGGCCCAGGAGGAGACCGCCGTGCGGCTCTCCCAGGAGCTGCAGTCCCGGCGTCAGGCCGCCGAGCTCAACGACAACGTCGTCCAGGGCCTCACCGCCGCGTCGTACGCCGCCGAGCTGGGCGACCTGGAGCGCACCAAGGCCTACGTCGCCGAGACGCTCGCCAAGGCCTCGAAGATGCTCGACGACCTCATGCTCGCCGGCGGCGACACCGACCTGACCCGCCAGGACGCCGCCACCCTCGGCGACCCCACCTGACCCACCCCGTCCGCCCGCCGAACCGGCGCATCAATACGCCGGCTCGACCCACCGACCCACCGAACCGGCGCATCAAGACGCCGGCTCGGCAGGGCGGGTGAGGGTCAGCGCAGACGCGTGACGCCGATGCGGGCCTTGCGGATCTGCTTGCCGGTCCAGGCGAACCGCACCCACTTCTCCTGGGAGAACAACCGGGTCTGGTCGGCGTGGAACTTCGAGGTCGGGTCCTCGGACTGGCTGTAGGTCAGGATCGTCCGCGCGATCGGCGCGCCCTTCTTGCGGAACGCGATCGCCTGGATGTGCGAGGAGCCATAGGTGATCGGCTGGTACCTGTCGTCGTTCTCCTCGGGCAGGTAGGACTTCAGGGCGTTGGCGTTGCCGGCCGAGTCGCCGAGCCCACCGCCGAGCGGGATCGGCGGCGCTCCCCGGTCGCCGGCCACCTGCAGCGAGCCCCACCGGGCGTCGAACGCGACGCCGGCGTCACGCACCTCGTCGATGGCGTCCTGCATCGCCTGGATGACCTGCGGGTCCGCGGTGTTGAGCCCGGCCGGGGTGTCGAAGGGGTCGTTGGGGTCGAACGGGGTGGTCCAGATGGTGTTGATGCCGACCACGGGCAGCGCCGAGGGCAGCTTGGAGACGAACGCCTCGAAGAGGTGCACGCCGCGCGAGCCCTTGTCCGAGCGGCCGTCCCAGGCCGCCAGGGCCTCGCACGCCTCGGTCTCCCCGGTCGCCTCGCAGACGGCGTCGAGCGCACCGTTCTCGCGCATGACCTCGGCGGCCATGACGCGGTTCTCGTGCTGGTGCCCGGCCAGGCTGCGGGGCGTCTCCTTCTTCCCCGCGGCGAGCCGGTCGGCGACGTACGCCGCGACCACGCGGGTGCGCATGGTGCGGGCGCAGTCCTCGCAGCCGATGATCGCGTCGTAGCCCTCGAGGCGGATCTCGTCGTTGGGGGTCCAGTAGGAGTCGTTGGCGTTCATCACCCAGTCGCGGGTGACGACCGACGGGAGGTTCTGCGGGCCGAGGATGCCGGGACGCGAGGCGTCCTCGTCGGCACCCCAGGCGCACGAGCTGCCGGCGCGCGTGCCGTCGAGACCGGGCAGGCCCGCCACCTCGTTCAGCACCCGGCCCACGACCGTCATGCAGGTGGCCGCCATCTCGTCGGTGACGTGCGGGACGACCGAGTGGTCGGCGTACAGCACCTGTCCCTTGCGGTCAGCGGCCGTCGTGTTGACCCACGGCATGCCGGCCGCGCGGTCCTGGCGGCGCAGCAGGTCCTCGACGTCCGTGGCCTTGCCCATCTCCAGGAACGTGTCGATGGTGCGCAGGTGCTCACCGTTCGCGTCGCGGATCGCCCACAGGCTCGCGAGGCCCCACGGCATCAGCAGGTCGGGCGCGTCGATGACGTAGCCCTCGGCGGTGCGGTAGACGTCCTCGGTGACGGTCTCCAGCTTCCCGCCCTGCCCCTTGACGACGACCTCCACCTCGCGGTGGTCGAGCTCGGCGGGGCCGGCGTCGGTGAGGTACGTCGTCGGGCTGGCCGCCACGGGCGTGAGGTACTCGTACGGGGTGAACCGGTAGGCCGTCGACACCGTGTGCGACCACGCCACGTCGTCGTTGAAGCCGATGTTGACCGCGGGTGACCCGATGAGCGAGGCCCCGGCGACGTCGTACGTGCCCGGGATCGTCAGGTGCTGCTGGGTGAAGTGATAGCGACCGCGCCACGGGAAGTGCGGGTTGCCCAGGATCATCGCGCTGCCGGTGGAGGTGTTGTCGCTTCCGACGGCGGTGGCGTTGGAGCCGAAGGGACGCTCGGGGTCGCGGCCCAGCCCGGCGAGCAGCGCGTCGCGGTCGACGTCGGCGGCGCGCACCGGGAGGTTGGGCAGGCCGGGGTCGGTCGGGCTGGGGGGCGCGGCGTCGGCGATCTCGGCCATGAACACACCGGTGGAGGCCAGCAGGTTGGCCAGGTAGACGCCGTACCAGAGGTCGAGGGTGGTGACGTTCGGCTTGACGTACGCCGCGCCCTTGCAGGCGGGGTCGGTCACCTTGTTCTCCCGGACCCACCGGTTGATGCCGGCGACGTAGCCGTCGACCATCTGGCGCGCCTGCCGGCCCGGTCCGCGCGTCCTGTCCTTCAGCAGGCCCTCGACGACCTTCCGGTCGTGGAGGTCGGTGACGACCGTGTCGACCTGCAGGTTGGTCGCGCGCAGCGTCACCTGGTCGTCGTAGACCTCCTCGGGGCCGAACCACCGCGACCGCTCGCCGCGGCCGGTCACCAGGGTGTCGAACAGCGTGCACAGGCTCATCTCGGCGGCGGCGTACCCGCTGCCGTAGCCCAGGCCGACGAAGTCCTTGGCCTTGATGTGCGGGATGCCGTGCTCGGTCCAGGTGATGTCGGCGCGGTAGCGGTCGGCCTTCCGGGCTGCCGTCCGGGCTGCTGGTCGGTCGGCCCTGCGCAGGTCAGGCGCCGAGGCGGCGGGAGCGCTGGTCGTCGGCGCGGCGCCGACGGCCGACGAGGTCGCTCCGGTGGGCACCGCCACCAGCAGGGCACCGAGGCCGGTCGCGAGGGCAGTTCCGAGGGTCGTGGGGAGTCGCACGACGGCTCAACGGCCGAGTGTGACGGTGGTTACTCCCCGGTCACGACTTCCTGAGGAGACCTCTCACCCACTCCTCAGACCCGGCCCTGCTCCGTGAGCGTCGGGAACGGGTTGAAGGTGCAGCCGTCACGGCCCTTGGACTGCTGCATCATCACCGGCGCCGGCTTCCCGGCGCCCGGGCAGCCGGAGTGCCCCAGGCCGAGCCAGTGCCCGACCTCGTGGTTGACCACCATGTGGCGGTAGTCGCGCAGCGAGCGCCCGGCCGCGTTCCAGGCCGGCGACGCGTGCCGCCACCGGGTCTGGTTGATGACCACGAACCGCCCCACCCGGCACGACCACTGCGACGAGCACTGCGAGGAGAACGACGGCACCTGCTCCGCGGTCGCCAGCACCAGCGTGAACGAGCCGCCCTTGGCCACCCGGCGGAAGGCGACTCCCCCGCCGCGCCAGCCCCTCGGGTCCTCGAAGGTCTGCTGCGCCAGGCGCGCGAACTCCTTCACGCTCGCGGTCACCGGGCCGCGCGTGGCGATCCTGTAGGTCACCGAGCGCTGCACGTCGACGCGGTGCGCCACCTTGTCGGTGCGCTCGGAGCGGGCGCGCTCACGGGTGTGGCCGGGGGCGGTGGCGACGACCTCGACGCGCAGCCGGTGCCCGACGTCGGCCACGCCGATGCGGTACGACGACTCGCGCGCGCCCCGGATGCGCTCGCCGTCGCGCAGCCACCGGTAGCGCACCGTCGTCGGCTCGGTCCGCCACCGGCCAGGCGTGGCCCGAACCGTGCGGGTGAACCGCTGCTCGCCGCGGACCTTCGGATCGCCCCGCAGCACCAACCGGGCGCGACGGACCTTGTCGGTCGGCTCGGAGAAGGCCGACTCCGAGTAGCCGTCGGCGTCGGTGGCGGTCACCTCGACCTGCAGCCGGTGCCGCAGGTCGTCGAGGTCGAGGGTGTAGGTCGCCTCGCGGGCACCGCGCACCGGCTCGCCGTCGCGGAACCAGCGGTAGGTGTGGGTCAGCGGCTCGTCGGGCTCGTCGGTCTCCCACTCGCCGGTCGAGGCGGCCAGCGTCTCGCCGAAGGCGGTCTCGCCGGTCACGACGGGTGGACTCGTCGAGGCGACCGGCGGGAGGGGGTCCTCCGCGGCCGCGGGGACGGCGGGCAGGACGGTGAGGAGGGCGAGCGCGAGGCTCAGGCCCAGAGCTGCCCCTCGAGCCGGTCCTCGGCCTCGTCCACGGTGCCCTCGTAGGCCCCGGTCGAGAGGTACTTCCAGCCGCCGTCGCACACGACGAAGGCTATGTCAGCCGACTCGCCGGCCTTGACAGCCTTCGCGGCCTGTCCCATCGCGGCGTGCAGGATCGCGCCGGTCGAGACACCGGCGAAGATGCCCTCGAGCTCGAGCAGCTCGCGGACCCGCCGCACGGCGTCGCGGGGACCGACCGAGAACCGCGAGTCGATCAGCGAGGCGTCGTACAGCTCGGGGACGAAGCCCTCGTCGAGGTTGCGCAGGCCGTAGACCAGCTCGCCGTAGCGCGGCTCGGCGGCCACGATCCTGACCTCGGGCTTGGCGCGACGGAAATAGCGACTGACACCCATCAACGTGCCGGTGGTGCCCAGGCCGGCCACGAAGTGGGTGATCGAGGGCAGGTCCTCGAGCAGCTCGGGGCCGGTGCCCTCCTCGTGCGCGAGGGCGTTCGCGGCGTTGCCGTACTGGTAGAGCATCACCCAGTCGGGGTGCTCCTCGGAGACCCGCTTGGCGACGCGCACGGCCTCGTTGGAGCCGCCGGCCGCCGGGCTGGAGACGATCTCGGCGCCCCACATGCGCAGCAGCTGGCGGCGCTCCTCGGAGGTGTTCTCCGGCATGACGCACACGATGCGGTAGCCCTTGAGCTTGGCCGCCATCGCCAGCGAGATGCCGGTGTTGCCGGAGGTCGGCTCGAGGATCGTGCACCCCGGTCGCAGGGTGCCGTCCTTCTCGGCCTCCTCGATCATCCGCAGCGCCGGCCGGTCCTTGATGGAGCCGGTCGGGTTGCGGTCCTCGAGCTTGGCCCACAGGCGGACGTCAGGGCTCGGCGAGAGCCGCGGCAGCCCCACGAGGGGCGTGCCGCCGACCGAGGCGAGCAGGTTGTCGTACCGCACGGGCGCTCAGAGGAGGAGGCTCAGCGCGCGCCACCGGCGACGGCCGGCAGCACGACGACCTGGTCGCCGTCGGAGAGCGGGGCCTCGAGGCCGCCCATGAAGCGGACGTCCTCGTCGTTGATGTAGATGTTGACGAAGCGGCGCAGGTCGTCGGCGCCGTTCTTCTCCTCGACCAGACGGTCCTTGAGGCCGGGGTGCTTGGCCTCGAGGTCGTCGATCAGGGCACTCAGGCTGCCGCCCTCGCCGGACACGGCCTTCTCGCCGCCGGTGTAGGTGCGCAGGATGGTGGGGATCCGGACCTCGATGGACATGCTGCTCCTCTTCTTCGCGATGCTCGGGGATCAGGCTCAGGGATCAGGCGAGCGTGGGGACGACGGTGACCTCTTCCTCGGTCACCTCGCCGTCGACGATCCGATAGGACCTGAACTCCACAGGGCCCTCGTTATTCCCGTGCTCCCTCGTCGAGACCAGCACGTAGTGCGCGCCCGGCTCGCTGGCCAGGCCGATGTCGGTGCGGCTCGGGTAGGCCTCGGTGGCCGTGTGCGAGTGGTAGATCACCACCGGCTCCTCGTCGCGGTCCCACATCTGCTTGTACAGCTCGAGCAGCTCGGTGGAGTCGAACTCGTAGAACGTCGGGCTGCCGGCGGCGTTGACCATCGCCACGTGCCGCTCGGGACGGTCGCTGCCCTCGGGGCCCGCCACGATGCCGCAGCACTCGTCGGGGTGGTCCCGCTTGGCGTGCGCGACGATCGCGTCGTACGTCGCCTGGTCGATGGTCAGCACGCCCGCCAGACTAGGGCGCGGGAGGCCAGGACCCCATATCCGCCCGGGGACCGGACCGGGCCGGCTGCGGCGTACCTCACTGTGCTGGGCGTCCCTCAGCGGCTCGCGCGAGCAGGATCAGCTCAGCGCGCCGATGAGGGTCTCCTGCAGCCAGCCGATCCACTCGTAGATGTCGTGGGCCTGGGCACGCGGGTCGTCGTCGGGCAGGGAGTACCAGTACTCCTCGTCGCCGTCCTCGACGCCGAGACGGGTCGCCAGGGCCAGCCGGATGTCGGTGAAGGAGCGCATCCAGGTCTGGGCGGTGTGCTCGTCCATCTCGACGTCGATGGTCAGCCCGTCCTCGCGCAGCTCGTCGGGCAGCCCGGCGTCCTCGAGGGTGTCGATGATGGTGCCCGCGGCCTTCGCCTTGCCCTCGCGCAGGGCGCCCTCGGTGAAGCGGCGGAACTCCGCGGCCGCCTCCTCGTCGTCGGCGTACGCCGTGGGGAAGAGCCGCGCGAGCACCGGGTCCTCCGGCGCGGTGGTCGGGCCGGAGAAGTCCATCAGCGCCTCGAGCGGGTCGCGGTCGTCGGGCACGGCCGCCTCGTGGTGGAGCAGCTCGACGATCTGGGAGGCCAGCGAGCGCAGCAGGTCGGCCTCGAACCCGGAGAACGTGGCGATGACCGCGCCGCTGCGGCGGTGGCGGGTGAAGGCGCCCACTACGCGGCCCTCATGGCTGGTCCTCGCGCTGCATGGTGGCCCAGAGGCCGTACTCGTGCATCGCCTGGACGTCGCGCTCCATCTCCTCGCGCGAGCCCGAGGACACCACCGAGCGGCCGTCCTCGTGGACCTCCATCATCAGCTTCTCGGCCTTGCGCTTGTCGTAGCCGAAGTAGGTGCGGAAGACGTAGGTGACGTAGGTCATCAGGTTGACCGGGTCGTTCCAGACGATCGTGACCCACGGGGTCGCGGGCCTCACGATCTCGTCGGTGTCGAAGGTCGGCTCGACCTCGACAGGGCTGGGCGCGGTCACACCACCCATGCTTCCACACACCCACGTGCGGCCTAGGGTCCTAGGGGTGAGCGACGCCCTCGGACCGTCCACGGCCCTGCTGACCGACCACTACGAGTTGACGATGCTGCAGGCCGCGCTCGCCTCGGGGGCCGCCGAGCGGCGCACGGTCTTCGAGCTGTTCGGGCGGCGACTGCCCGAGGGCCGGCGCTACGGCGTGGTGGCGGGGGTCGGCCGCGCGCTCGACGCGCTGGAGCGCTTCCGCTTCGACGAGCCGACGCTGGACGTGCTGGCCGAGGTGGTGGACGGCGCGACGCTGGAGCGGCTGGCGGGGTGGCGCTTCACCGGCGACGTGTGGGGGTACGCCGAGGGCGAGGCCTACTTCCCGGGCTCACCGCTCCTCGTGGTGGAGGCACCGTTCGCCGAGGCGGTGCTGCTGGAGACCCTGCTGCTCTCCATCTACAACCACGACTCGGCGATCGCCTCGGCCGCCTCGCGGATGACGCGGGCCGCCGGGGACCGTGCCTGCATCGAGATGGGGTCACGGCGCACGCACGAGGAGGCCGCGGTCGCCGCCGCGCGGGCGGCGTACGTCGCGGGGTTCGCGGGCTCCTCCAACCTCGCCGCCCGGCAGCGGCACGGGGTGCCGACGACCGGCACGTCGGCGCACGCGTTCACGCTGCTCCACGACTCCGAGGCGGACGCGTTCCGCGCCCAGGTGCGCTCGCTGGGCGCCGGGACGACGCTGCTGGTGGACACCTACGACGTCGCCGAGGCCGTGCGCCTGGGGGTGGAGGCGGCCGGGCCCGAGCTCGGCGCGGTGCGGCTGGACTCCGGCGACCTCGGCGACCTGGCCCACCAGGTGCGCGCCCAGCTCGACGCCCTGGGTGCCAGGGACACCCGCATCATCGTGACCTCCGACCTCGACGAGCACGCGATCGCGGCGCTGAGGTCGGCGCCCGTGGACGGGTACGGCGTCGGCACGCAGCTGGTCGTCGGCAGCGGCCACCCGACGGTGGGCCTGGTCTACAAGCTGGTCGCCCGCGAGGGCGCGGACGGGGAGCTGGTGGGCGTCGCGAAGCGCAGCAGCGCCAAGGAGTCGTGGCCGGGGCGGCACTGGGCCCGGCGTCGTCACGACGCGGGCGGCACGGCGAGCGAGGAGGTGGTCGGGACCGGCGCTCCGCCCGCCCTCGCCGACGGCGAGCGCGACCTGCTGGTGCCGCTGGTGCGCGACGGGGAGGTCGTCGGACGGGAGCCGCTGACCGCCGCACGGGAGCGTCACGCCCGCTCCCGCGACGCGCTGCCGCTGGCCTCCCGGGCGCTCCTGCGCGGCGAGCCGGTGCTGCCCACGGTGCGGGTCTCCTAGTGTCGCGTCCCGGACGTTGTTGCGCGGTGGGCGTTCTCAGGGTGCGTGCATCGCAAGGCGCCGGCGCGCAGCCATAGCCGTTCCTCTCGCAAGCGCCGGCAACGCAGCGAGGTGCGTGCCGTGTGGGCGCGGAGCGCCCAAGAAGGTCGGGGACGCGGCACTAGTGTCGGCCCATGACCCACAGCCCTGACTCCGTGCCCGGTCTCGACGTCTCCCTCGACGACGGGGTGCTCCGCCTGACCTTCAACCGCCCGGAGGTCTTCAACGCGCTCTCGGGCGAGATCGCCCTCGCGCTGGCGGACCTGCTGGAGTCCGTGCCGTCGCGCGACGACGTGCGCGTGGTGGTGCTGACCGGC
>JAYYWX010000109.1:0-11005 GCA_036341255.1 Actinomycetota bacterium
AGCTCCAACGGTTCGACCTCCATGGGATCGGTGTGCGCCTCGACGCTGGGCATGCTGAACGCTGGTGTGCCGCTGAAGGCTCCGGTCGCCGGCATCGCCATGGGTCTCGTCTCCGACGAGGTCGACGGGGAGACCCGCTACGTCGCCCTCACCGACATCCTCGGTGCCGAGGACGCGTTCGGCGACATGGACTTCAAGGTCGCCGGCACCCGCGAGTTCGTCACCGCCCTGCAGCTGGACACCAAGCTCGACGGCATCCCCGCCGAGGTCCTCGGTGCTGCGCTGAAGCAGGCGCGCGACGCCCGCCTGACCATCCTCGACGTCATGGCCGAGGCCATCGACGCCCCCGAGGAGATGTCGGAGACCGCGCCGCGGATCCTCACCATCAAGATCCCGGTCGACAAGATCGGCGAGGTGATCGGTCCCAAGGGCAAGGTCATCAACCAGATCCAGGACGACACCGGCGCCTCGATCTCCATCGAGGACGACGGCACCATCTACATCGGTGCCACCGTCGGGTCGCAGGCCGAGGCCGCACGGTCGGCGATCAACGCGATCGCCAACCCGACGATGCCCGAGGTCGGCGAGCGCTACCTCGGCACCGTCGTCAAGACGACGAACTTCGGTGCGTTCGTCTCGCTGATGCCCGGCAAGGACGGCCTGCTGCACATCAGCAAGCTGCGGTCGCTCGCCGGCGGCAAGCGCGTCGACGCCGTCGAGGACGTCGTCTCGGTCGGCCAGAAGATCCAGGTCCAGATCGCCGAGATCGACGACCGCGGCAAGCTCTCCCTGACCCCCGTGGTCGAGGATGAGGGCGCCGAGGGCGAGTCCGCCACGGAGGAGACCGCCTCCGAGGAGTGATCCTCACCAGCACGCCGTGACCGACCCGCCCGAGCCACCGGCTCGGGCGGGTCGGTCGCTTCACCGCCACGGACAGACCGGAGCGACCCGATGAGCACCAGCACGAGCACCCCCGCCGGCACCGCCGGCACTCCTGCCACCACAGCGGCCCGCACCAGCACGCTGTCGGAGACGACCGACGACGACGGGCTGGTCACCTCCGTCGTACGCCGCACGCTGCTCCCCTCGGGGCTGCGCATCGTCACCGAGCAGATGGCCGGCGTGCGCTCGGCCAGCATCGGGGTGTGGGTCGGCGTCGGGTCGGCCGACGAGGACGAGACGCTGCACGGCTGCTCCCACTTCCTCGAGCACGTGCTGTTCAAGGGCACGGGGACCCGCTCGGCCATGGACATCTCGGTGGCCCTGGACGCCGTCGGCGGTGAGTTCAACGCCTTCACCGCCAAGGAGTACACCTGCTTCCACGCCCGGGTCCTGGACGTGGACCTCGACCTGGCCGTCGACGTACTGGGCGACATGATCACCGACTCCCTGATCACCGCCGAGGACGTCGACGCCGAGCGCGACGTCATCCTCGACGAGATCGCGATGCACGACGACGACCCCGACGACGTGGTGCACAACCTGTTCGCGGCCCAGGCCTTCGGCGAGCACACCGCCCTCGGACGTCCGATCGCCGGAACCGTGGAGTCCATCACCGCGATGACCCGGGACCAGGTGGCGCAGTTCCATCGCACGCACTATCGTCCGGCGACGATCGTGGTGTCGGTGGCCGGCAACGTGGAGCACGACCACGTGGTCGCCCAGGTCGAGGCCGCCTTCGGCCGCAACGGTTTCCTGGAGCGAACGGAGGCGCCGGTCTCGCGGCTGGGGGAGGGCGCGCCCGCGCCCGTCCACCCCGGCACGGCCTCGACGATCCGTCCCTTCGAGCAGGTCAACCTGGTGCTGGGGATGGAGGGCATCGCCCGCAACGACCCCCGGCGCTTCGCGCTGTCGATCCTCAGCACCGCCCTCGGCGGCGGGACCTCGTCGCGGCTGTTCCAGGAGGTCCGGGAACGTCGTGGCCTGGCCTACTCGGTCTACGCGTTCGCCTCCCACCACGCCGACTCCGGCCTGGTCGGTGTCTCCGTCGGGTGCCTGCCCGCGAAGCAGGACGAGGTGCTGTCGGTCGTTCGCGAGCAGCTGGCGCTGGTCGCCCGGGAGGGGATCAGCGCCGAGGAGCTCGAGCGAGGCAAGGGCCAGCTGCGGGGCGGGCTGGTGCTCGGCCTGGAGGATTCCGGGTCGCGGATGGCCAGACTCGGGAAGTCCGAGCTCGTGCACGACCGGCTGCTGACCCTCGACGAGGTGCTGACCCACATCGACGAGGTGAGCATCCAGGACGTGCGCGCGGTGGCGGCGGAGATCTTCTCGCGACCCGAGGTGCTCGCGGTGGTCGGCCCGGCCTGACCGCCCGCCCGACGTGCCCGCCCGCCGGCCTGCGCACGGCTGTGCCGTCAGGCCAGCACCACGCAGGCGGCGCACGCCGCGGCCCACAGCACGCTGGTGAACGTGCCGATGATGAAGCGCTCGGCCACCGCGCCGGTGCCGGCGTTGCGCAGCTCGGGGTAGCGGCCCAACCCCTTCAGGGCGAGCACGACGGCCAGTCCCTCCGGCCAGCCCGCGACCAGGGCAGCCATGACGCCGGCGCGCTCCAGGGCACCGATCCACGCCCCGCCGCGCAGCAGCTGGCCGGCCCGCTCGAGGGTGTCGGGGTCCTGAGCGGAGCCTCGCTCGGGGGCGCCCTCGGCGTCGACGAGGTCGAAGAGCGACGTGGTCACCGGCCCGCCCCCGAGGACCGCGAGCGCGCCGGCGAGGGCGACCAGCAGGGTGCGGGGGGCGTCCCCGACCAGTGTGAGGTCGACGGCGCCCGACCAGGCGAGCGCGGCGGCCAGCAGGCCGAGCGCGGCAGGCGCCCAGACCCGGCGGCCGCGTGGCGCCCAGGCCCAGGATGCGGCGACCAGCGCCGCGGTCAGCAGCACCAGCAGCATCGCCCCACCGGCGTCGACCTCCCACGTCATGCGCGGACCTCCGGCGCGCGGACCGGAGCCGCCCCAGCCGGAGCCGCCCCAGCCGGAGCCGCCCCAGCCAGAGCCGCGCCGGCCAGGTGTGCCACCAGCTCGCGGGCCCTCTGGCCCTCGACGACGCCGGCCGCCCGGGCCCGCTGGGTGACCGCGCTCTGGGAGATCCCGAGGCGACGTGCTGCCTGCTCGTGGGTGTGCCCGGCGTCGAGGAGGTCGACGACCTCCCAGCCGCGGTCGGTACGCCGGTCCAGCACCGTGGCCCAGAGCCAGATCGCCGTCTCCAGGGCGCGGGCGCTCGCGACCCCCTCGTGCGTGGCGCCGCCGGTCACGACGCGCACGTGACCGGGCGCCTGGCGCGCTGCGTCGACCCCCTCGCGGGCGTGGACGAACGCTGGGCCGCGTGCCTCCCGCACGTCCCGGGGGAGGGGGAGCTCCAGAGTGCCGATGCCGATGCCGACCCTCCACCGTCCGTCGCGCAGGACGGCTTCGACCAGGGCGGGCAGGTGGCCGGGGTCGACCACGAGCCCTTGGACCTCGTCACCGGCTGTCCTCCGGAAGGCGAGTCGCGTGGGCCACGGGTCGAGGGCGCCGAGGAGCTCACCCACGGCATCGGGTGCCGCGCGGCTGCCGCGCTGGTCCACGGTCAGCACGATGCCGATCGGTGGGTCCGCGTCTCGTGCGGCCACAACGTCCTCCTCGCCGACCCTTTCATCAGGTGTGAACCTAATGTAGGGCCATCATCAGGCTAGAGCCTAACGTCTGCCGATGATCCCCACGCACGCCGGCACCTTGCGCTGGACGACCGAGACGCGGAAGCCGGCGCTGGAGAGAGCGGCGGAGGTCTTCTCGACGATCTCGGCCACCTGGTCGGGGCGCGTGGCCTCGAAGAAGATGTAGACGGCACCACCCGGCAGCACCCGCTCGTGGAGCAGGGCGACCTCGTCGCTGCAGTCGCGGACCCAGAAGAGGTTGACGTTGAAGGCGTAGACCTTGTGCAGGCGCTTGACCGGCACCCGCAGGGTCGCGAGGTCGATCTGCCGGACAGTCAGCCGACCGGACTGGAGGTACTTCGCGCAGCGGCGCTTGGTGCGGTCGACCCCGGACTCCGACCGGTCGATCGCGAAGAGCTTGCCGGTCTCCAGACGACTGCAGATCAGCTCCGCACCGTAGCCGGGACCACACCCGATCTCCAGCACGTGGTCTCCCGGCTGGACGTCCATGAGGTCGACCGACCAACGGATCCGGGCGGGGATCGTCTGCAGCACCATGGGGCCAAGATTGCCAGAAGTGTCGGTGGACCGGTGGCGGGGTCGACCACGGTGTCGCGGCCGGGCGGTCTGCGTCACGTGGGGGCTGCTCGATGTGGAACGCTGGTCCGCGTGGAGAACGCAGTCAGTGCAGCCGTGAGCAGGGTCGGCGTCCTGGGCGCCCGGGGCAAGGTCGGCATCGAGGTCTGCCGAGCCGTCGAGGCGGCGGAGGACCTGGAGCTCGTGGCCTCGGTGGACGCCGGCGACGACATCGGCGCCCTGGTCGAGGCAGGAGCCCAGGCCGTCGTGGACTTCACCCATCCCGACGTCGTCATGGACAACCTGGAGTTCTGCGTGGCCCACGGCATCCATGCCGTGGTCGGCACGACCGGCTTCGACGCCGACCGGCTCGCGAGCCTGGAGCGGTGGTTGGCGGGCTCGCCGGGAACCGGGGTCCTCATCGCTCCCAACTTCTCGATCGGCGCGGTGCTGATGATGCGCTTCGCCGCCGAGGCGGCTCGCTTCTACGAGTCGGTGGAGATCGTGGAGCTGCACCACCCGGACAAGGCGGACGCACCCTCGGGCACCGCGCGGCGTACCGCCGAGCTGGTGGCGGACGCCCGGCGCGAGGCCGGCCTGGGCCCGGCGCCGGACGCCACCAGCACCGCGCTCGAGGGCGCGAGGGGTGCCGACGTCGACGGCGTGCCGGTCCACGCCCTGCGCATCCGCGGCATGGTCGCCCACCAGGAGGTCGTGCTGGGCGGGGTGGGGGAGACGCTCACCATCCGGCACGACTCGATGGATCGCGCGTCCTTCACCCCCGGCGTGCTGGCCTCGCTGCGGGCCATCGCCGGCCGGCCGGGCCTCACGGTCGGCCTGGAGAAGCTGCTCGACCTGGACTGAGCGCGCCGCTGCGCCGGCGGTCGGCACCACTGCCCGGTTGCAGGAACTCGCACTGCAGGAAACTGAGGCGACCCGCGGGTTCCCAGGTGGTCTGGACCTCTGGAAGGCTGCTCGCGTCGACCCGCCCGTCACCGGCCGGGACGCCCCCGCGGGTCCGTACCGAACGGAAACGGTGCGGACCCAGCGGTGCCGACGCCCTCCGTGGGGGAGGGGCCATCGGCGCCGTGCGGAGCCCGCCCCGGAGAGATCCGGGGCGGGGTCCGTCACGACATCAGGCCCAGGTGACGCAGCACGGCCGCGGTGAGTGCCGATCCCAGGACGACGACGAGGAACGGCGCACGGAGCGCCAGCAGCACGAGCGCGGCGAGCAGCCCCGCGGCACGGGCGTCGAGCACCACGCCCCGGTCTCCGGCGAGGACCTGCACGGCCACCAGGCCGGCCAGCAGGGCGATCGGGAGCCGGTCGGCGACGGCCCGCACGAGGGGTCGGTCCAGCACCGAGGCCGGGACCGAGAGCCCGGCCAGCTTCAGCAGGTAGCAGGCCGCCGCACCGCCCAGCACCGCCCACCACGTGCTCACGATCCCTCCCGCCGGGCATGCAGCACGCCGACCACGAGCGCGACACCACCGGCGACCAGCACCGGAAGGCCGGAGGGCACCAGGGGCACGGCGAGGAGGGCCACGGCTGCGGCCGCGAGTGCCAGCCGGCGACCCCCACGGTCCTGCAGGCGGGGCCACAGCAGGGCCAGGAACGCGCCCCCGACCGCCGCGTCCAGACCGTAGGTCCGGGGGTCGCCGAGCACCGCGCCGCCGATCGCACCGAGGAGCGTGAAGAGGTTCCACAGGACGAAGACGCTCCAGCCCGTGGTCAGGAAGCCCGTGCGCGCCAGCGCGCGGCTCGGACGCGTGATCGACATCGCCGTCGACTCGTCGATGACCAGGTGAGCTGCACCGACACGGCGAGCACCGTGCCAGCCCAGCAGCGGGGCGAGTCGCAGGCCGTACAGGGTGTTGCGGGTGCCCAGCAGGGCCGCGGTCAGCGCACCCGTGAGGGCCGAGCCGGCGGAGCCCAGCACCCCGACCAGGGCGAACTGCGAAGCGCCGGTGAACATCAGCAGCGACAGAGCGCAGGTCTGGAGGACGTCGAGGCCGGAGGCCACCGAGACCGCGCCGAAGGAGGCGCCGTACAGGCCGGTGGCGACCCCGACGCCGAGGCTGTCGCGGACGACGCGTCGCCGTGCGAGGGCGTGCGGCTCGAGGGGCCGGTCGCTCACTGACGCAGGTCGGTGTGCAGCCGCACCTGCTTGACGCGCACCGTTCCGCCGCCGTCGAGGTCGAGCTCACGGTGCGCGCCGTCGGGTGCCCACCCCGCCCCGTCGAGGAAGCCGCGCAGATCGTCGTCGGAGGCCACCAGCCAGGTGACGGCCCGCTCGAACCGATCCGCACGCAGGGTGTCGACCGCGGCCTGCAGCAGCCGGCTGCCGTGACCCTGACGGCGCTCGTCGGGGTCGAGGACGACCTCGGACAGCTCCCCGTCGGCGACCGGGTCGCAGTCGGGGTCGGTGGCCGGCCCGGTGAGCGCGAAGCCGACGACGCGGTTGCGCTCCAGGGCGACCAGCACCCGCTGCCGGGCGTCGGTCGGGCGGGCGAGGGACTGCTCCCAGGTCCGGGTCGCGGCCTCGAGTGCCTCCGGACCCGCCGGGAACGCCTCGGGCGGCAGCACGCCGGCGTACATCCGCGGCCAGGCGCGCAGCTGCAGCGCAGCGACCGCCGCGGCGTCCTCGGCCCAGGCGACGCGGACCGAGACGTCGGCCGAGGGGCTCACCGGTAGTGCTCGGGCAGCTGCTGGCCGATCTTGACCTGCGCCTTGGGCATCCGCATGAACTTCATCTGCATCGCCCGGCTGATGGCGTACCAGGTGGTGCCCTTGGTGCTCTCACCCGGGAAGCGCTGGGCCAGCTGGCGGCGGACCCGGAAGCGGAGCTGGATCATGTCGACGATCACCAGCAGCACCGTGAGCATGAGCACCGTGCTGCCGATCCCGGCGAGCGTCTGGTTGCCGGAGTAGCTGAGGATCATCGTGACGACCAGCACCGGCACGATCACGTCGATGAAGGAGAACCGCGAGTCGACGTAGTCGCGGATGAACCGGCGCACCGGGCCCTTGTCGCGGGGGAGCAGGAACCGCTCGTCCCCGGCCTTCATCCCCTCCCGGACCTTCGCGGAGTTCTCGGCGCGCGCGACCCGAGCGGCGGCCGCCTGCTCCTTGCGGGTGCGCGGGACCTTGGCGCGGGCCTTCGCGGCGGCCTCGGCCTCCTTGCGCGAGGGGGTGGGGCGCCCCTTGCCCGGCGTCGTGCGCGCCGACGCGTCGGTCGTCGCGGAGGTGTTCTCGGGGGTCTCGGGGGCCGACTCGGACTTCGAACGACGGAACAACGTGGGCCTGTCTGCTGCGGGGACTGGTGCGGGCCGCGGGGTCCGGCGTGGACGCCGCGGACGATGCCCCAGACTACCGGTGGCGACCGGACCCCTGCCCGCGCGTTGCCGCGGAGCCGTAGGGTGAGGGGCGACCCCGCGACACACCGACCACGACCTCGTGCGAGAAGGACCGTCACCATGAGCCTCTGGAAGCGCTTCACCCTGATCTTCAAGTCGAAGGCCAGCAAGGCGCTCGACCGTGCCGAGGACCCGCGCGAGACGCTGGACTACAGCTATCAGCGTCAGCTCGAGCTGCTGACCAAGGTCCGCCGCGGAGTCGCCGACGTCGCCACCAGCCGCAAGCGGGTCGAGCTGCAGATCAACCAGCTCGAGCAGCAGGCCGCCAAGCTGACCGACCAGGCCCAGAAGGCCATCGACATGGGCCGCGAGGACCTCGCCCGCGAGGCGCTGACCCGCAAGTCGGGCCTCACCGGCCAGATCAACGACCTCAAGGTCCAGCTCGCGCAACTGCAGGGTGAGGAGGAGAAGCTCACGCTGGCCCAGCAGCGCCTGCAGGCCAAGGTCGAGAGCTTCCGCACCCGCAAGGAGACCATCAAGGCGACCTACACCGCCGCCGAGGCACAGACCCGCATCAACGAGGCGGTCTCCGGCATCGGCGACGAGTTCGGCGACGTGGGTGCCGCGATCGCCCGCGCCGAGGACAAGACCGCCCAGATGCAGGCCCGTGCCGGCGCGATCGACGAGCTGATCGCCAGCGGTGCCCTCGACGACGCCTCCTCGCTCAACGCCGGCGACGACATCGCCCGCGAGCTGGAGTCCATGAGCAGCCAGGCCGACGTCGAGGCCGAGCTGGCCGCGATGAAGGGTGGCAAGGCCGCCCCCGACGCGATCACGTCGGGCCAGTCCGGCCCGATCCTCGAGGCGGCCGAGGAGAAGGTCGAGCAGCCCGAGGACCGCGCCTGAGCCCCCTCAGGATCCTCTTGGGCCGGCCAGGGAGACTGGGGGCATGGCGCGTACTCGTTTCGTCGGTGACGCCGGACTGACCGTCCGGATGACGACGGTCATGTTCCTGCTCGGCGGACTCTTCGTGGCCCTCGTGGTCGCCCTGATGGCCATCGCCGGGGGCTACGGCGGCATGGGCTTCGCCCTGATCGTCGGGTTCATCGGCATCGGCATCGCGATCTACCAGTGGTGGAGCAGCGACACCGTGGCCATGAAGGCGATGCGGGCCCGTGAGGTCACCCCCCAGCAGGCGCCCGAGCTGCACGCGATGATCGACCGGCTCTGCGTGCTCGCCGACATGCCCAAGCCGCGCGTGGGCGTGGCCGACACCAGCATGCCCAACGCCTTCGCGACGGGACGCTCGCCGGACCGTTCGGTGGTCGTCGTGACGACCGGCATCCTGCAGCTGCTGACCGTGGAGGAGCTCGAGGGCGTGCTCGCCCACGAGCTCGCGCACGTCGCGCACCGCGACGTGCTCGTGATGACCGTGGCGTCCTCCGCGGGGATCGTGGCCGGCATGGTCACCCAGGGCGCGCAGTACGGCGCGATGTTCGGGGGCAACCGACGCGACGGGAACTCCGCGCTGCCGGTGTGGCTGCTCATGCTGCTCGTCAGCATGGTCGTGTACGCCGTCAGCTTCCTGCTCCTCAAGCTGCTCTCGCGCTATCGCGAGCTCTCGGCCGACCGGGCCGGCGCCTACCTGACGATGAAGCCGGCGGCGCTGGCCTCGGCGCTGCAGAAGATCAGCGGCGGGATGAACGCCATCCCCGAGCGCGACCTGCGCGCCAGCCAGGCGATGAACGCGTTCTTCATCGCCCCGGCGATCAAGGGCGTCTCGCTGCGGACCCTCACCTCCACCCACCCCACCCTCGAGCAGCGGCTCGAGCAGCTGGCCCGCATCCAGGCCGAGCTGGGCAGGCCGACCCCGTGAGCGGTCGACGCTGATGGGACTGCTCGACTCGATCCTGGGCCGCAGCCGCCCCAAGCAGGCCAACCTCGACGCCCTCTTCGCGGTGCCCTCAGCGGCGATCACGCTGCGCGCGGCCGTCGGCCTGGCGCCGACCGGGCTGGGGGCGGTCTGCTACCGCCCCGCGGGAGGTGCTGCCTTCGCGCAGGCCGAGCAGGAGATCGTCGAGCTGCTCCGCGGAGCGGCCGACGCGCCCGACGTACGCCTCGAGCACGACGAGTTCGGCTTCACCTGGCTGGTCGTCGACGACGACCCCGACGACGTCGAGGGTCTCGTCACCGACCTGCACGCGGTCAACACCACCCTGGAGTCCCACGGCTTCGGACCCGGCCTGCTGTGCTCGCTGCTGCCCTTCGAGGACGCCACCGGTCGTCGGGCCGGGCTGGTCTACCTCTACAAGCAGGGGACGTTCTACCCCTTCGCGCCGCAGGCAGGCGGGGCGCGGACGCGGGACAACCTGCTGGAGATCCAGCTGCGCGACCTGCTCGGCGGTGAGCTGCCGGTCGAGCGGGAGATGTCGCGGTGGTTGGCCATCTGGGGCGCTCCCGGGCTCTGAGCCGCTCGGACACGCAGGTCGCCCTTGTGATCTGGGCGTCACCGCGCTCACTTTCCTCGCGGTTCGTCCTCGCGACGGTGGGAGGGATCCCTAGCCTGTGCCCGACAGATCGTTGAGCAGGGGGCAGAACAGGACGGTCATGGGCCTGACGAGCGACACCGAACGCGTGCTGGAGATCGACCGCTACCACGTGCTTCTCGACCCCCCGCGTGCGGATCTGGTGGCCTTGGTAGACGTGGCCGCGCAGGTGGCCCAGGTGCCGCTGGCCACGATCAACCTGATCACCGACACCGAGCAGCACCAGATCGCCACGGCGGGCTTCGACGCCTCGATCTGCGCCCGCGAGGACTCGATGTGCAACCTGGTGCTGCACGAGAAGGAGCCGGTCATCGTGCCGGACGCCTCCCAGGACCCTCGGTTCAAGGACAACCCCTTCGTGACCGGCGAGATCGGGGACGTCCGGTTCTACGCGACCCATCAACTGCGTACCCCGGCCGGGGTGGTCATCGGCACCCTCTGCGTCTTCGACACCGAGCCCCGCGAGCTCGGGGACGACCAGGAGGAGGCGCTGGTCAAGCTCGCCGACCGGGTCGTCGACCTGCTCGAGCTCGAGCTGCGCACCCGGGAGCTGACGAGCGCGGTGAAGGCGCTGGAGGCCACCCGGGCCGAGCTGGAGCGCTCCAACCAGGTGCTCACGGCCTTCGCCGGCCAGGTCGCCCACGACCTGCGCAACCCGCTGTCGGCGGTGCGGATGTCGTTGGAGCTGCTCGAGGAGCAGATGGAGGCCCCGGAGCCGGACGCGGACACGCTGGCCTACGTCGCCACCCGCGCCAACAGCGGCGCCGAGCGGATGCAGAGCCTCATCGACGACCTGCTGGCCTACGCCCGACTCGGGGGGCAGATGAAGCGCCGCGCGGTCGACCTGTCGGCGGTGATGGCCGACGTCCGGGCCGACCTCGCCGTTCCGCTGCTCGGCG
>JAYYWX010000110.1:0-23961 GCA_036341255.1 Actinomycetota bacterium
CGGGGCCAGCCTGGATCGACCCATCTCGGCGAGCAACGCCCGTTGGCTGCCCCGTGCGGTCTCGGTGATGCCGGTGCGGTGGGCCCCCGGGAAGACGGTGGTGAGTCCGATCGGGGTGCCGACCAGCTCGCCGCGCAGGGACTCGGAGAAGGAGCGGACCGCTCCCTTGGTCAGGGCGTAGACCGCGTTGTGGGGCAGACCGAGCAGCCCGACCATGCTCGCCATGTTCACGATGTGCGCCTCGTCCTGCTGACGCAGCACCGGCAGGAACGCGTGGCAGCCGTGGACGACGCCCCAAAGGTTGATGTCGACGATCCACCGGATGTCCTCCAGCGTCTCCTTCTCGAAGGAGCCGGCCGAGGTGACGCCCGCGTTGTTGACGAGGATGTGGCAGGCCCCGTGGGCGGCCAGGACCGCGTCGGGCAGTGCCGCGACGGCCCCGGCGTCGGAGACGTCGACGGCGTGCGCGCTGGCCTCGACGCCGAGCGCCCGCACCAGGCGGGCCGTCTCCTCGGCGGGCTCCGGCCGTACGTCGGAGGCGGCCACGTGCACCCCGCGGCGTGCCAGCGCGAGGGCCATCTCGCGGCCGATGCCACCACCTGCTCCGGTCACCACGGCCACCCGGCCGGTCATCGTGCGCACGCGGCGATCGTGGCACAGCGACGCCCACCAGTAGAACGCGTTCTACCCTGTGGGCTCGTTGGCCCGTCCGGTCACGGAACTGTGCCGGCGGGGTGATCGCCGCGTCTGCCGCGGGGTGCCGGAGGCCCATCGCCCACCAGGTGGGAAAGGACATCTCAGGCGCCGGACGTGCGAGAGGGTGCCGCGCATGAGCCTGCAGCGTGAACGACGAGAGGACGGGGTCGAGGTCCTGCGCCTGGACCGTCCCGCCCAGCGCAACGCCCTGGACACCGCGACGCTCGGCACGCTGAACGCGACGCTGCGCGAGCTGTCGGGCGACCCCGACCTCCGGGCGGTCGTCGTCTCCACGACCTCCACCGACGGGCTGTGCGCCGGTGCGGACGTCGGCGAACCCCTCGACGAGGCAGGGGGCGTGGCCCGCATGGAGGCCTTCGCCGACCTGTACCGGCTCGTCGAGGAGGTCCCGGTCCCGACCATCGCGGTCTGCGTCGGCAGCTGCGTGGGTGCCGGTGCCGAGATCGTCGCCGGGTGCGACCTGCGCGTGGCGGGTGACAACCTGCGGTTGGCCTGGGCGGGCGCCCGGCTCGGCGTACCCGTCGGACCTGCCCGGCTGACCCAGCTGGTCGGCCTGGCCCGGGCGAAGGAGCTCGTCTACACCGGTCGCCCGGTCGACGCCGAGCAGGCCCTCGCCCTGGGTCTGGTGAGCGAGGTCGTCGCGGCCGAGTCCGCCGAGTCGGCCGCCCTGGACCTCGCCGAGCGGCTGACGCGGCAGTCCCCGGAGGGCCTGCGGCGGCTGAAGGTCATGTTCCGGGAGCTCGAGGGCACCGTGGACCGGATCGACTACGAGAACCGGCACCTCCTGGAGTTCCAGCGCCACGGCGCCGGGCTGCCCCAGGGGTCACGTGCCGAGTCGCGCCGGCCCTAGTGCCCGGTCCGGCGCGTGGAGTCGGAGAGGATGGTGGGGATGCGGGTGGCGCACGTGCTGGCCGGTGTCCCGGACGAGAGCGAGGACCGTTGCCACAGCTGAGCCTGCCCCGGGGGCCTGAGCGCCCGTCCGTGGACCCGTTCCACGACGTGCCCGACGACCTGGCAGCGCTCCCCGAGGGCGCGGTCGTCCGGGTGCGCCGCGTCCGCGTGGCGCTGCTCGGGCTCGTTCCCCAGCACGGCATCGAGGCGTGGCAGGTGGCCTACCGCAGCACGGACCTCCACGGCCGTCCCGAGGTCGCTGTCACGACACTGATGCGGTCTCGGAGGAGGGCAGGGGTCAGCCCGCCACGCGGCCTGATCGCCTATCAGTGCGCCATCGACGCCGTGTCGGACCGGTGCTCGCCGTCGTACGCGCTGCGTGCCGGCGCCCGCGCCTGGGGCGCCCTGCCGCAGTTCGAGCTGGTCCTCATCGCCCGGCTCCTGGAGCTCGGGTACGTCGTCAGCGCTTGTGATCACGGGGGCCGGATGGGCACGTTCGGGGCTCCGCGCGAGCCCGGGCACCGCGTGCTCGACGGGGTGCGGGCGGCGATGGCCTGCGAGGAGCTGGACCTGCCGGCCGGGCTGCCGGTGGGCCTGTTCGGCTACTCCGGGGGCGGGATGGCGACCGCGTGGGCCGCGGAGATGGCGGCGACCTACGCGCCCGAGCTGCCGATCGTCGGCGCAGTGCTCGGCTCACCGGTCGGCGACCCCGGCGAGGCGTTCATCAAGCTCAACGGCGGCCCCTTCGCCGGCCTGCCGGCGCTGGTCGTGGCGGGGCTGCGTCACGTCTACCCGGGGCTCGCGGACGTCGTCCGGGAGCACGCCTCCGAGGACGGCCGGCGCCGCCTCGACCGGTTGGAGAAGATGACGACCGTCGAGGCGGTGCTGCGCTACGGGTTCGACGACTTCGACGACTACCTCGACGCCCCGCTGGCCGACGTGCTCGCGCTGCCGGAGGTCCTCGAGGTCTTCGACGACATCCGGCTCGGCCACCACGCGCCCGCCTGTCCCGTCCTGGTCGTGCAGTCGACGCAGGACCAGATCATCGACGTCGACGACGTCGACGCCCAGGTGGAGCGCTACGTCGCGAGGGGCGCGGACGTCGTCTACCTGCGTGATCGCCTCAGTGAGCACATCAGCCTGATGCTGCTGGCCTTCCCCACGATGCTGGGCTGGCTCGAGGAGCGGTTCGAGCAGGGCGACGGGCCGACGGTGACCAGCGGCACCCGACAGCGTCTCTCGGTCGCGCTGTCGCCGCACGCGTGGTCAGGGTATTGGCGTCTGGGCACCTCGGCGGCGCGGGTCGTCCTGGGCCGAGCCTGACGCCTCTGCCCGGGGCGGGTGCGTCAGCCCTGCTCGAGCCGAGCGAGGACGGCGCGGTGGGTGGCGTCGCTGAAGGTGACGATGCGGACCTCGCGGACCCCGGTCGGTGTGCGCTGCAGGGTCGTGACCGCGGCGTCGATCGCGTCCTCGAGCGGCCAGGCGTAGACGCCTGCACTGACGAGGGGGAAGGCGACCGTCTCGGCGCCGAGCTCGTCGGCGACCTCGAGGCAGCGGCGGTAGCAGGAGGTCAGCAGGTCGCGATCGGTCTCGCCGCGGCCATGGTTGGGCCCGACGGTGTGGATGACCCAGCGGGCGGGCATCCGGCCCGCGGTGGTCCAGCCGGCGTCGCCGGTGGCGAGGCCGTGGGGGAAGCGGCGGACGCAGTCGGCGAGGACCTCGGGTCCGCCGGCGCGGTGGATGGCGCCGTCGACCCCGCCGCCGCCGCGCATGCGACGGTTGGCCGCGTTGACGACGGCGTCGACCTGCTGGGTGGTGATGTCGCCGCGGACAGCGACGACGTCGGCGTACGGCACGGTCACCGGCCCTGCCTGGTCACGGGCTCACCGCAGGTGGGGCAGAGCGCCGTCTCCGCGGGCTGCCCGCTCTCGGTACGGCCGCGGGTGCCGCAGAAGGCGCAGACCCATCGTTCGCGTTCCATTCCGGCATCCTCGCCCACGGCGCCGGGGGCTCGCGAAGGCACGGAGGCCGTCACTCCGAGCGCAGGGCCTCGGCCAGTGCGCGGATCGTGGCGGTCGGGTGCTGGCTGCCGGGGAAGTACGCGCAGACCCGCTCCGCGACGTCCCCGAAGCGGGCCCTGATCTGGGCGGCGCACTCCTCGGGGGTGCCGACGACGGCCAGGGTGCGGAGCATGTCGTCGTCGACGAGGTCGATCATCTTCATGATGTCGCCGGTCTTGGACAGGGCGTTCAGCTCCGGCTGCAGGTCGCCCCAGCCCTCGACGTCGAGCACCGAGCGGTACGCCGGTGTCGAGCCGTAGAACGCGAGCAGCCCGCGCACCCCCACGCTGGCCGCCTCGATCTCCTCGGGCGTGGTCCCCATCGCGACGATCGCCTGCGGGTAGAGGTCGAGCCGGTCGCGACCGGCGAGCGCGAGCCCCTCCTCGACCGCGGGCAGCGTGCGCTCGCGGAAGTGCCGGGCGCTGTGGAACGGCATCACCAGCAGCCCGTCGGCGACCTCGGCCGCCGTGCGGGTCATCACCGGACCGAGGGCGCCCAGCAGGACGGGCGCGATGCCGTGCGGGTTGGGGCCGGGGACGAACGTGGGCGGCATCAGCGTGTGCTTGGTGAACTCGCCGCGGAAGTTCAGGCGGGTCCCGTCCTGCCAGGCCTGGAGGATCGCCTTCACCGCGAGCACGGTCTCGCGCATGCGCGCTGCCGGTCGGCTCCACTCCGCGCCGTACCTGTTCTCGATGTGCGGCTTGATCTGTGAGCCCAGCCCCAGGCGGAACCGCCCCCCGCTGAGCAGCTGCAGGTCGTAGGCCAGGTTGGCCAGGTGCATCGGGCTGCGCGGCAGCGCGATCGCCACGTTGGTCATCAGGTCGGTCGGCGGCACGTCGGAGGAGCCGGCCGCGACGATCAGCGGCAGGAACACGTCGTGCGGCCCCTCGAAGGTGAACAGGCCGTCGACGCCGGCCTCCAGCAGCTCGCGGGCGCGGGCCGCCGCCTGGTCGGGTCGCGCGTCGAGCTGGATGTCGAGCTTCATCGGTGGCCCCCTGGGGTGCGGTGGTGGTCGGTGCCGGGTCGTGGTGCGGGTCGTCGTCGGGGCCCAGAGCGGGTCATCGCCTGCGCACGCCCTCGACGATCAGGTGCGTGGTGGCCTCGACCCAGCCGTCGTCGAGACCCTCCGGGCCGCGGATGAGGGTCGCGGCCAGGCAGGCGCCGATGGCCAGCTCCAGCAGGTGGAGGACGTCCACGTGCTCGTCGAGCTCGCCGCGGGCGACGGCCGCGGCCACGGTCTCCTGCAGGCCGCGCCACCCGGTGCCCTCGAACCGCTCGAGCACCCGGCGGTTGAGGTCGGGGTCGCCGGCGGCCTCGCCGACCAGCCCCGGCACCGCGAGCCGCGCTAGGGGCGAGGTCAGCATCCGGGCGGTGCGGCGCACCAGCTCCGTGACGTCGGTGGCGAGGTCGCCCGAGGGGGCGGGGGCATCGAGGTCGTCGCCCCGGAAGACCGCCTCGTGGACCAGGTGTGCCTTGGTCGGCCAGCGTCGGTAGACGGCCGGTCGCGACGTCCCCGCCCGCACCGCGACGGCAGCGAGCGTCAGGTCGGCGTACCCGACCTCGAGCAGCAGCGCCGCCGCGGCGTCGAGCGCCGCGGCGTCGATGCGCGCGTCGCGCGGTCGTCCCTGCTCGTTGGTCATGGCTCTTCCCCTATCAACGTGACAAGCGTAACGTAAGTGGTGTGACGCACACCACCAGCCGGCTGGTCGAGCTCGGCAGCATCGAGGACGCACGGTACGGCGGCAAGGCCTGGGGCCTGGCCCGACTGGAGGCTGCCGGCTTCCGCGTCCCTCCCGCGTTCGTCCTCGCCGACGTCGACCCCGACGACCTGCCCGCGGACCTGCGCGAGCGGCTCGACGGCATTCCCGGCCGGGTCGCGGTCCGGTCCTCGGCGACCGGGGAGGACGGGGCGGACGCGTCCTTCGCCGGCCAGTACGAGTCGGTCCTGGGAGTCTCCGGCTACGACGAGCTGGTCGCCGCCGTCCGGCACTGCGTGGAGTCGACCGCCTCGGACCGGGCCGCCGCCTACCGGGCCGAGGTCGGCGTCACGGGTGGCATGCACGTCGTGGTGCAGCAGATGGTGGAGGCGCGTGCGGCCGGCGTCGTCTTCACCGCCGACCCGGCCAGCGGGCGCCGCGACCTCGCAGTCGTCGACGCGGTCGCCGGGTTGGGGGAGTCGTTGGTCAGCGGGGAGGCCGCTTCCGACCACTACGAGATCGACCTCGACGGCAGCATCGTCGACCGCCAGGTCCCCGCGGCGCCCGCGCTCAGCGACGAGGAGGTGCGGCTCGTCGCCGCCGGGGCGCGCGAGGCCGAGGCGCGCTGGGGCCACCCGCTGGACCTGGAGTGGGCCGTCGACGCCGACGGCACCCTGCACTGGCTGCAGGCCCGCCCCATCACGACACTGCCCGGTGACCTCTCGGCCATGGACACCGAGGTCGCCGGCCCCGACCACGTCTACACCCGCTGCAACATCGGCGAGATGATGCCGGGCGCCTACTGCCCGCTCACGGCCTCGGTGAGCGGCCGCGCCATCGAGTACGCCATGCAGATGGTCCAGGTCGTCGGCGGCTTCCAGGAGCGCTACCACCCCGACCGCTGGCTGCAGGTCGGCTACTTCTCCGGCCACATGTTCCTCAACATGACCGAGGGCACCGCGCTGAGCTCCGGCATCCTGGGCAACTCCCTGGAGCAGTACTCCATGTCGATCTGCGGCCGCGTCGTCGACGAGCTCGTGCCGCTGCCGCCGGCGTCGCTGCCGCGCCGCCTGGTGAACACCGCCCGGCTGAGCACGTTCGCGCTCACCGCCGGCCCCGCCGTACGCCGGATGGAGCAGCGCCTGGCGTCGACCACGACCCCGTCGGCGACCGAGCCGCGCGCGCTGCTGGCCGAGCTCGACGCCGCCGTCGACCTCTACAACGAGGTCACCCTCGTCCACGTGCGCTCCTCCTCGCGCGCGGCGGTGCCCGCGAACATCCTCGAGGAGACCATGGTCAAGCGGGCGGTCAAGGCCGGTCGCACCGAGGACGACGGACGCTCCGAGGCCTCAGCGCTCATGGCCGGGGCCACCGACGCCGAGAGCGCGGTGATGCTGCAGCAGCTCGACGAGATCGTGACCCGCCTCAGTGCCGCGCCCGACGACTTCCTGGCCGCCCCGCCCGCCGAGGCCGTGACCGACCTGCGTGGCGGGACCTCGCCGCTGAGCCGCGACTTCGCCGCGTTCCTCGAGCGGCACGGCCACCGGGGCTACCGCGAGCTCGACCTGCGGGACCCGTCGTGGGCCGACGACCCCGAGGGCCTGGGCACGATCATGCAGGCGATGGTGCGCTCCAAGCGGTCGGGTGGGTCGGCCCCCACGGCGCCGCCGCCCAGCGAGGAGGGGCTGCCCCGGGGCGTCCGGGCGCTGGCCCGGATGGCCCGCGCGGGCGCCGCCGGCCGGGAGACCACCAAGTCGCAGATGGTGCGCGTGGCGCACCGGCTCAGCCGCGGCTACCGCCTGCTCGGCGAGCAGCTCGCCGCGGCTGGCGCGCTGCCCGACGCCGACCTGGTCTTCTTCCTCGACCGCTCCGAGCTGCCCGCCCTGGTCGAGGGCCGAGACATCGACGCGCTCGTCGCCGCGGCGCAGTCGCGTCGGGAGGCGCTGCCCTTCCAGGCCCGGCTGGAGTTCCCCGACGTCTCGGTCGGCAGGCCGACCCCGATCAGGCCGGCCGCGGCCCCGGCCACCGACGGGGTCATCGTGGGCCGCCCCGCGTGCAGCGGCGTCGTCGAGGGGACCGTGCGGGTCGCCACGTCGGTCGCCGAGGCGCAGCTGCTCGAGCGCGGCGAGGTCCTGGTCGCGCCCGTCACGGACGTCGGCTGGACGCCGTACTTCACCCTCATCGCCGCGCTGGTCACCGACATCGGCAGCTCGGTCAGCCACGGCGCGGTCGTGGCCCGGGAGTACGGCCTGCCCTGCGTCGTGAACACCCTCGGCGCCTCGCGCACCCTGCGGACCGGTGACCGCGTCCGGGTCGACGGCGACCGCGGCACCGTCACCCTGCTCGAGCCCACCAGCCCCGCCACCACCGACTGAGAGGTCACCCATGTCGCCCATGCCCGAGGTCCCCGGGGTCTTCCCCCTCGACGAGTACCCGATCCACCAGATCCCCGCACCGATCGAGTACGTCGGCACCGACCGCAACTTCTACGACCGGTCCTACTGGAACGCCCACGACCGCAGCGGCGAGATCTTCATGGTCATGGGGATGGGCTACTACCCCAACCTCGGCACCAAGGACGCCTTCATCTGCATCCGCCGGGGCGAGGAGCAGACCGCGCTGCACTTCGGCGACGCCATCGACAGCGACCGGCTCAACCAGCACGTCGGGAACTTCCGGATCGAGGTGGCCGAGCCGCTGAACAGTCTCCGGCTCGTGATCGAGGAGACCGAGGGCATCTCGCTCGACCTCACCTGGCGGGGGTTGTTCCCCGCCATCCCCGAGCAGCGTCACGTCATGCGCGCGGGCGGTCACCGCGCGATCCTCGACGCCCAGCGGTTCGCCCAGGTCGGCTCGTGGGAGGGCACGATCGTCATCGACGACCAGACCTACGACGTCACCCCCGACACCTGGGTCGGCACCCGGGACCGGTCCTGGGGCGCGCGTCCGGTCGGGGAGGCCGAGCCCGCCGGGAAGCCGGCCGACCCGCCGTTCGACGGCATGTGGTGGCTCTACGCCCCGATCGCCTTCGACGACTTCGCGATGATCCTGATCATCCAGGAGGAGCCCGACGGCCGGCGGATCCTCAACGACTGCCACCGGGTGTGGCCCGACGGCAGCACCGAGCAGCTCGGCTGGCCGCTGGTGACCACCGACTACCGCTCCGGCACCCGCACCCCCCGCACCGGCAGGATCGAGCTCCGGCTCCCCGACCGCACGGAAGTGGAGGTCGAGCTGGAGTCCCTGCTCCCGCTGGCGATCCACGTCGGAGGCGGGTACGGCGGCGACTCCGACTGGTCCCACGGCCAGTGGCGGGGCGCCGGCTGGTCAGAGCGGGTCACCTACGACATGACCGACGAGGCCGTGGTCGGGCGCGTCCCCTTCGGGCTCACCGACAGCGTCGGGCGGGCCACCTGGCGCGAGCCGGGGCAGGAGCCGAAGGTCGGGTGGGGCCTCTACGAGCACGGGGTCATCGGCCTGCACCGGCCCACCGGGTTCACCGACTGGTTCACCCATGCCGACTGAGGGGAGCCCTGTCTCCAGCGCCGTGTCCGGTCCCGTCGCGCAGGTCTGCTGGGTGGTCCCCGACATCGCGGCCTCCGAGTCGTTCCTGGCCTCCGTGCTCGGGGTCGACGGGTGGACGTCGATGGGGGAGGTCCGGTTCGCGCCGGAGGAGGCGACCCACCGCGGGCGGCCGGCCGACTTCACGGTGCTGGTCTCGCTGGCATGGGCCGGGGACCTCCAGGTCGAGCTGATCCAGCCCGTCGCCGGGGAGTCGTTGTACGCCGAGTTCCTGGCCGACCACCCGGCCGGCGGGCTGCACCACGTGGCGTTCGAGACCGACGACCTTGATGCCTCGGTCGCTGCCGCCGGGCTGCCGGTGCTCTCCGAGGGCTCGATGGGCGGCGAGCTGATGCGCTTCGCCTACCTCGACGGCTCCGCGCACGGGGTGCCGTTCGTCGAGCTGCTGTGGCTGTCGGAGGGGATGCGGGAGATCTTCGCGGCGATGCGCGGCGGCCCGGACCGGTGATCGATATCTCGTAGTTGATATCATCGAGGGGAGGTGGAAGGAGCCAGTGATGGAGCAGATCCTCATCCGCAACCTGCCCGTGGGCACGAAGGCCGCGCTGCGAGCACGAGCACAGCAGCGTCACCGGTCGCTCGAAGCAGAGGCGCGCGACGTCCTGACCCGCGCGCTGGCCGAAGAGCCGCTCACCATGGTGGACCTCCTCGCTGCCGAGGACGGCGCCGACATCGAGTTCGAGCCTGAGCGGCTGGGTCTGTCGGCCCGCCCCGTCGACCTGTGACCTTCCTGCTCGACACCAACGTGGTCTCGGCGCTGCGCGTGCGTGGCAGGCACCCCCACGTGGAGGCCTGGGCGGCGGCGGTCCCCATCGGGGACCAGTTCGTTTCCGCGTTCACGATCGCCGAGATCGAGCGCGGGGTGATCGCCAAGGAACACACGGACCTGCACCAAGGGGCGGTGCTGCGGCGGTGGCTCGAGGAGAACGTGCTGCCGGCATTCGCTGGCCGGGTGCTGCCCTTCGACCTCGCTGCAGCACGCATCCTGGCCGGCTTCCTGGTTCCGGAGCACGCACCACTCGACGATGCCTTGATCGCTGCGGTCGCCCAGGCTGCTGAGATGACCGTGGTGTCCCGCAACCTCAGGCACTTCGAGCCGCTGGGGGTGCGCTGCCTCGACCCGTGGGCCACGGGTTGACCGACAACCCGGGTCCGCCGGCTCCGAAGTCGGTCCAGGTCCGACAGTGTGACGCTAGTCTCCTGCGATGCAGACCGTCTCCCGTCCCGCCGTACGCCGACTGCTGCTCGCCGCCGCGTCGCTGACGCTCACGGCGGGGACGCTCAGCGTCGCCGGTCTCGGCACCGCCGCCGACGTCGAGCCGCGCCCCACGCCGCAGGCCCGCTGCCAGGGCAAGAAGGACCTGCCCGAGACCGACATCCAGGGCCGGGTCCCGCTGGCCGACTACGTCTCGGGGCGGGCGGCACAGGGCTACCGCTGCAACGCGGCGCAGGTCGCCCACCACGGCACCTCGGGCGGCTTCAAGGTCGAGCGCTACACCGACCGGCAGGGCCGCACGTGCGCCTACTACGACTCCACGCTGCTCTTCCCGCGCGACGTGCTCTTCAACGCCGTCGAGGGCCTGGGCGTGATCGCGCTCGACATGACCGACCCGCGCAACCCGGTGCAGACCGCCACGCTGACCTCGCCGGCCATGCTCAGTCCGCACGAGTCGCTGCTGGTCAACAAGAAGCGCGGCATCCTCGCCGCGGTCCTCGGCAACCCGGCCACCAACCTCGGCATCGTCGACCTCTACGACGTCGGCGCCGACTGCCGCTCGCCCGAGCTGCTCTCCTCGACCCGCTCGGCCGCCTTCGGCCACGAGAGCGGCTTCGCCCGCGACGGCCGGACCTTCTGGGTGGCCGGCACCACGGGCGGCAACCTCACCGCCGTCGACATCAGCGACCCGCGCGAGCCGGTGCAGGTCTTCGAGCAGACCGGCGTCCGCTACCACGGGCTGCGGCTCTCCCGGGACGGTCGCACGATGTACGTCGCGGTGACGGGCGGGTCGGAGGGAGCCATGAGCACCGCCGGCCTGCGGGTGCTCGACGTCTCCCAGGTCCAGGACCGCAGGCCCGACCCGGACGTCGAGGTCGTCTCCGACCTGACGTGGAAGACGGTCTCGATCCCGCAGTCGGCCGAGCCGTTCACCCGGCGCGGGCGCGACTACCTCCTGGAGACCGACGAGTACGCCGACTACCAGGGCGACCGGGAGATCGGCGCCGCACGGATCATCGACATCGAGAACCCGGAGCGGCCGAAGGTCGTCTCCGACATCCGCCTGTCCGTGCACGAGGCGGGCTTCGGCAGCGGGGAGCAGGCGCTCGACCCCGGGGCGCTGATCCCCGTGCAGGGCTATGCCTCGCACTACTGCTCGGTGCCCTACGTCAAGAACCCCAAGATCGTCGCCTGCTCGATGATCCTCTCCGGCCTGCGCGTCTTCGACATCTCCAACCTGCGGCGGCCGCGCGAGATCGCCTACTTCAACCGGCCGGTGCTGCCGGGCAGCGGGACGCTGCAGCCGACGGCGCTCGGGGCGTTCGCGATGGCGCGACCGGCCTGGGACGTCAAGCGTCGTCACGTCTGGTACTCCGACGGCAACTCCGGCTTCTACGTCGTCGCGCTGCGTGGGCCGGCCCGCAAGCTGCTGCGCCGCTGACCGCTACCGTCACGGCATGCGACCCCTTCCTCTCGGTCACGCCGCCCGGGCCGTGGCAGCGGTCGGGCTGGTCGAGCTCGCGCTGGCTCCCCGCGGCCGCAGCGTCCTCGACGACCTGGGCGAGGTGGTCATCGACCACTCGCCGCTGCCGCTGATCGAGCTCGGTGTGCAGCTGATGGGCACGACCGACAAGCCGCTGCTGCGGTTGCAGTCGCTGGGGATCCTCGTCGCGAGCGGCACCGCGGCGGGTGCGCTGGTCGCCCCGCGCAGCGGCCGCGCGAGCCGGCGTACGACGGCGCTGGGCGTGGCCGGGGTCGGAGCCCTCGCCGCCGCCCGCGTCCTGCTCGCCCGGCGGCAGCCGCAGGTCCGGAGCGAGCTGGCGCGACCTTCCGCAGCGGTGTCCGACGGCGCTGACGCCTGGGACGCCGCGCCGCTGGTCACACCCGTGGAGGACTTCTACGTCACCGACGTGACGATGCGCGCGCCCGTCGTCGACGCCGACACCTGGCGGTTGGAGGTCGAGGCCGCCGACGGTGCCCGCGCGGTCGTGGACGCCGACCTGCTGGCCGGGCTGGACCTGCAGGAGCGGCAGGCGCTCCTCGCGTGCGTCCACAACCGGCCCGGCTGGGACCGGCTGGGCCAGCAGTCCTGGACCGGGCTGCCCGTCCCCGACCTGCTCGCCGCACTGGGGCTGCCGGTGCCCGACGCCGACGACGACTCGCTCGACCTGGTGATGGAGGGCGCCGACGGGCTGGTGATGACGCTGTCGTGGCCCGAGGTCGTCGCCCGGCGGTCCTGGCTGGTGACCGGCATGGGCGGACGCCCGCTCACCGCCCCGCACGGCCACCCGGCGCGGGTGCTGACCGCCGGCCTGCCGGGGCAGTACGGCGGACCCAAGTGGGTCACCGCGTTGCGACTGCGCCCCGCGGGGTCGGTCGCCGCCTCCTGGGTCGCCCGGGGCTGGCCCACCGGCCCGGTGGTGGTCCCGCTCATGGCGCGCATCGACTCCCTCGGCACGGTCGGCATGCCGCCGCGGCTGCCCCTGCGCCCGGTGCCGGTGGGGCCGCGCGACGAGATCAGCGGCGTGGCCTGGGCCCCCGCACACGGCGGTGTCGCCGGCGTCGACCTGCGCGTCGACGACGGCCCCTGGGTGGCCGCGGAGCTGGCCGACGACCTCGGTCCGGACTCCTGGCGCCGGTGGCGTGCGCCGCTGGACCTGGCGCCCGGCACCCACGCGCTCGCCGTCCGGTGCCGCGGGGGCGACGGGACCGTCCAGGCCGGCACCGGCCGACCGCCGTACCCCTCGGGTGCGGACGGGTTCCACCGGGTGCGCGTCCGCGTCGGCTCGGCCTAGGGTCACCGTGTGGAGACCCCTCGCACCGTCCAGGCCTGGCACGCCCTCGCCGACACCCGCGACCCCGCCGGGCTCGACGCCCTGCTGCACGAGGACTGCGTGTTCCGCTCGCCCGCGGTGCACGCGCCGCAGGAGGGCAAGGAGCTGACCACGGCCTACCTCTCGGCTGCCCTGGTCGTGCTCGGCCCGACGCTGACCTACCAGCGCGAGTGGTACGCCGAGGACTCGGCGGTCCTGCAGTTCACCGCCGACCTCGACGGCGTCGTGGTCGAGGGCGTCGACATGATGACGTGGGCAGAGGACGGGCGGATCACCGAGTTCACGGTCATGGTGCGCCCGGTCAAGGGGTTGCACACGCTGATGGAGAAGATGGCCGCCCAGCTGTTCGGGTGACCCGGGTCCTGCCGGGGCGCGTCAGGTCGCGAAGGCGCGGCTGACCCAGACCGCCACCGAGTCCCGCGTGGCGGCCAGGTCCGGGGTCGACGTGTCGAGCGCGTCGGACGCCAGCTGTCGGACGCCGTACAGTGCGGCGATGTAGGCCGCCTCGGGCAGCACCTCGCCGCCCTCGCCCACCCACTCGCGGTGCTTGGTGTGCAGCAGCTGCCCCAGCCCGTGCAGGGCGTCGCGGCGGCGGCGCCGCGCCTCCGGCCCGAGCGAGTCCATCTCCACCTGGAACGCGCGCGCGACGACGAGGTCCTGGCCGAGCACGTCGAAGTAGGAGTCGAGCACGGCGCCGACGTACTCCTCCCAGGTGCGGCCCTCGCCGTGGACCGCCACCAGTCGCTCGATGAAGACCGCGATGAAGCGGTCGTAGGCGGCGAAGATGCAGTCCTCCTTGGTGTCGAAACACTCGTAGAAGGCAGCCAGGGAGGCGCCGGCTCGGGAGCAGACCGGCTTCACGCCGACCGCCCCGGGGCCGCCGTGTGCCAGGAGCTCGGTCGCGGCGATGAGCAGCCGGTCGCGCTGACGGGCGACGACCTCGGCGCGGGGCAGGCGGTGACGGCCCCGCGGGAGCGGCTCGGGCACGGTGAAGAAGACGCCGTCGGTGATCGGCGCCGGGGAGGGCTCGGGGCCTGCGGGCACGGGCGGAGTCTAGGAGCATGTGCCGCTGGCCCTGACTGACCGGGCCGGGCTACCGAGGGCGAGGACGGGGTTCCGTGTGACGGGCGTAACTGATAGAAGTAGCGCTCGTTATCTTTATGTGCGACCCCACGGAGACGTCATGAACCAGTTGACGCGGCGGCCAGCCCGCGCGCTCATCGCCACCCTCGTGCCACTCGCCCTCGCGGTGACAGTGGCGCCCGCCGAGGCGGCGCAGCCGCGGAGCGAGCGGTCGGCCGAGGGACGTGTGGCCGTCGTCGAGCCGACGCGGCGCGACATGCTGCGCACGGTCAAGGACCTGGTCGCGCTGTCCCCACGCAAGACAGGGACGGCGAAGGGGCGCGCCGCCGCCAGGTACGTCGCCCGGCGGCTGAGAGCGGCGGGCATGGACGAGGTGTTCATGGAGAGGTCGACGTCCTACTCGTGGAAGGTCCGTCGCGACAGCCTGCGGATCGCGGGGGAGCGCGTCGACCAGACGCCGATCTCGTTCTCGTTCATCACCGGACCCACCGGGACCGGTCGGCGCAGCCTCGGCAAGCGGGGGCTCACGGCGCCGGTCGTGGATCTCGGCGGGCTGTCCACCACCGAGATCGCCACCCTGGACCTGACCGGGAAGATCGCGCTGGTCGACGTGAAGTTCCTGACCCCGCTGGCCGCGCTGGCGCCGCTGATGGAGTTCATCCACGACCCGTTCGGGGAGATCCTCGACGCCCAGACGATGCTGACACCCAACCCGTACATCACCTCGCTCGCCCAGACGATCGACGTGCTTCAGCTCGCGGGAGCGGCCGGGATGATCGGCGTGCTCGCGGACTACTTCGACTCGAACGAGTACCACAACGAGTACTACCGCCGTTCGCCCATGACGATCCCCGGCTACTGGGTCACCAAGGACGAGGGCGCCCGGGTCCGTGAGCTCCTGCGCGACGACCCGCGAGCCACGATGCGCCTGGACATCGTGCGACGCGAGGTCACCGCGCTGCAGCCGATCGGCATCCTGCACGGCCGCACCGACGAGACGATCATGGTCCAGTCCCACCACGACTCGATGGGACCCGGCGCGGTCGAGGACGGCACCGGCACCGCCGAGGTCATCGCGCTCGCCGAGCACTACGGCTCGCTCGCCCGAAGCCCCAGGGCTGAACCACGTGAGAAGACGCTGATGTTCACGACCTTCGACACGCACTTCACCGGCTACCAAGCGCACATGCACTTCGTCGAGAAGTACGTCGACGACCCGGACTCGCCCTACGACCTCGTCCTCAACGACACGATCGAGCACGTCGCGCGCAAGGGACAGGTGGCTGCTGACGGCCGGCTCGTGCTGCTCGACGAGTCCGAGCCCCGCGGCTTCTTCGAGAACATCGCGGTGGACGGGAAGCTGATGCTCGCGCAGTCGATCGTGGAGCACGGCATGAACGCGACGACCATCCTCAACGGCACCGTCATGACGCCCGTCGGAGTCCCGACCGACGCCTCGTTCACGATGGTCGCCGGCGTCCCGACCGTCAGCCTGATCGCCGGGCCCATCTACCTCTACGACACCGCAGACACGATGGCCGCGGTCGACAAGCGCTCGATGGTGCCGGTGTTCCGCGTCAACCGCGACGTCATCGAGTGGGCCGAGCGGACGCCCGCCGCTCTGATCGGCCTCCCGACCGGGGCGCTCGGATGAGGGGTGCCGGGGCGCGAGGTGCGCGGGTCGCGCTGAGCGTGCCGCTGGCGCTGCTGCTCGGGCTGGCCGCCGGGCTCTTCGTGCGCCCGTGCGAGCCGGCGCCCTCCGAGGGGCGGTCGACGACGGCGTACGAGGCTGCGGTCGCGCTCGCGGCCGCCGACGCCGCTGCGTGGCGCCGCGTCCCAGGGGCTGCGCAGCGCCCGGGACGCCTGCTGTCGCGCCGACCGGCGGGGGAGACCAGCCGGGTGGCAGGGGCACGCCGTGCGCTGGAGGTGCGCTACTCCACGACCGACCGACGCGGGCGCGTCGTGCCCGCCTCCGGCCTGGTGCTGCTGCCCAGCCAGCGACGGGCGGACGCCCCGCTCGTGGTCTACGGGCACATGACCACCGGTGCGGCTGACGGGTGCGCACCCACCCAGGGCACGCCGGACTCCACGGAGCTGCGTCGGATGCAGCAGGGCGACCGGGTCGCCGAGCTGCTGCTCGCCGGCGGCGCCGTCGTCGCCCGGCCAGACTACGAAGGGCTGGGCGTGCGCGGCCCCCACCCCTACCTGCGCGGTGACTCGCTGGCCCGCGCGATGGGCGACATGGCCCGCGCGGTGCGCCGTGCCTTCCCCGAGGTGGGGCGAGACTGGGTCGCCGCAGGCCACTCGGAGGGCGGAGTGGCGGCGCTCAACACCGGATCCCGCACCGGTCCGGCCGCGGGCATCCCCGGGCTTCTGGGCGTCGCCGCGATCACGCCCGTCACCCAGGTCGACATCCTCGCGACGCTGCTCGGCGACGCCCCGGTCGCCACGACGCCCGTCAACGTGGTCGTCTCCCTGGCCGCCCTCATCCTCAAGGGGCAGGCCACCGAGGACCGCGCCCTGCGCCGCCTGCTGCTCAAGCAGGGTGGTCTGTCACCGGAGGCCGTCGCCCTGTGGCCTGATCTCGAGCGGCTGTGCTTGGAGGACCTCGGGGGCACCGACTCCTGGGGCGGGCTCTCGCCGCAGCAGGTGAAGGGGCGTCGTGGGGACGAGGCCCTGGAGGAGATGAAGAACGGCCTGCGGGCCGACGACGTCCGCCACCTGAGGATGCGGCTCGACCTGCCCATCCGTATCGACGCGGGAGCGCTGGACAGCGTGGCACCGCTGCCGCTCACCATGCAGTTGGCCGAGGAGTACCGCTCCCGTGGCTACCCCGTCGAGCTCGCGGTGTGGCCAGCCGAGCACTCGCCGACGGCGGACCAGGCCGCGCCCGAGCTGGCCGCATGGATCCTCGACCTCTTCGACGACACCACCGGAGGCACTCGATGAGCCCGACCAGCATCGACCGACGAAGCCTCATGGCCGGCACGGTCGCGACCGGCGCAGCGGCCGCCCTCGCGGGGAGCCCGGCGACCGCGGCATCGGCCCATGCCCCGGGGCGAGCGCGGCGACCCGACCCCATGTCGCCCGCGCGCCTGCACCGGCGGGTGCGCGAGCTCTGCGACTTCCAGCCCCGGTGGGCCGGCTACCGCGCCGAGCGCCAGGCGGGCGCCTGGCTCGCACGTCGGCTCCGGGACGCCGGGCTCGAGGTCGAGGTGGATCGCTACGCCTTCCGCAAGTGGCAGCTCGACGGGTGGCGCACGACGCTGGTGTCGCGCGAGGGGCGCCGCGAGCTGCCGTCCTTCCCGTTCTGGTCCAGTGCAGCCGGGCGCGGCACCGCCCCGCTGGTCGACGTCGGTCTCGGGACCGAGCCCGAGCTGCTGGCCCGCGACCTCGAGGGAGCCGTGGCGGTCGTGACCGGCAAGGCCCTCCTCAACGTGTTCGCGAGCTATCCCGACACCTACCATCGCGCCGCCGAGCTCGGGGCCGTCGCGATGGTCGTCACCTCCGACGCCCCGGACAACCTCATCCGCCCGACGTCCACGAGCCGCAACCTCCTCGACGACAACCCGATCCCCGCCTTCCAGCTCGGAGCACAGGACCTCGTAGCCGTCCGAGAGGCCGCGGGACGGGGCGGTCGACTGCGCTACCGGCTGGCCGCCGAGCACCGCGACGGCACGACCCGGGACGTCGTCGGACGCCTGCGTGGATCGGGCGAGCTGCCCGGCACCGTGCTGGTCTGCGCGCACTACGACGCGTGGTTCACCGGCGCCCTCGACAACGCGACGGGCGTGGCGGGCCTCATCGGGCTGGCGGAGCACTTCGCAGCCCTGCCGCGTTCGCAGAGGCCGCGGGACATGGTCTTCGTGGGCGTCACGGGGCACGACGCGGGTTACCCGCACCTCGGCCTGAACCACTTCGTCGAGAGCCGGCCCGAGCTGATGGAGGACGTGGACCTCTTCGTGAACCTCGACCACCTCGCCGCTCACGGCGAGGAGCACGTCAGCGGGACCGGGGTGACCGAGATGCTGGGTCTCGAGCTCGACCTGGGGCTCCAACGGCCCCTGGACGAGGAGCGCGCGCTGTTCACGAGTCGGCACCCCGCCCTCGCCGCGACGTTCCTGCCGCACCTGGCCGCGCACGGGATCGTGCTGACCGCGGCGGTGCCGACCATCCCCGAGGTCAACGCCAACGGGGACCTCGAGGGACTGGTCGGCGCCTTGGGGGTGCCCTGCGTCAACCTCACGATGGCCACGCCGCACTACCACACAGTCGAGGACACGCCGTCCCGCATCCCCGCGCGTCAGCTGGCGCGCTGCGTCCGCGCCCACCGCGACTTCCTGACCGACGCCATGGCGTTGCCGAGAGAGGTGCTGCGGGCCGGGGTAGGCCTCTGAGGGGCCCGGCTCAGTCGCCCGGCGCCTGCAGCACCAGCTCGAAACAGCTCCCGCTGGGGGAGTCGGACAGCCGCAGGTCCCCGCCGTTGGCCAGGGCCAGCGCACGGCTGATGTGCAGGCCCAGGCCGCGGCCGGAGACCGAGTCGGCGGTGTCGGGGTGACGGGTGCGGCGGCGGAACACCTGGTCGCGGAAGTCCTCGGGGATCCCCGGGCCGTCGTCCTGGACGGCGATGACGACCTGGCGCTCACCAAGCTCGGTCGCCACGACTCGGGTCGCCCCTCCGGCGTACTTCGCGGCGTTGCCGAGCAGGTTGGCCAGCACCTGGTCGAGGTGACCGGGCTGGATGAGCGCGACCAGGTCCTCGGGGCAGCGGACGTCGGGCTGGGCGCCACCGGGCTGCGCGGTCGCAGCGGCCCGCAGGTGGGGCAGCAGCACGGTGGGCTCGGGGCGCGCGGTGAGGCCGCCGGGGTTGGCCTCGACGAGCGCGACGATGTCGCGCAGCACGCCGCCGATCTGGTCGGCGTTGCGCTGCGCGACGCGGACTGCGGGCAGCGCCTCGCCGAGGTCGCCCTCCTCGAGCGCGTCGACGGCGATCTCGACGTACCCCGTCACGGAGGCCAACGGGTTGCCGATCTCGTGGGCGAGCATCCCCATCAGGTCGCTCTTGAACTCGCTGACCGCCTCGAGCTGGCGGTTGGTCTCGACCAGCTGGGCCGCCATGGCGGCGTTCGCCCGCAACGGCTCCACCAGCACCGCGCGCTGCATGAGCGCGTAGAGCGGGCCGAAGAGCAGCACGAACCACGGGCCCGCCGTCCACACCGCCGCCATCAGGCCACCGGTGAGCACGACGCCCGCCTCGCCCACGTGGTAGCCCGGGCTGGTGAGCTGGGCGCGCAGCCACTGCTCGTCCTCGGCGTGGTTGAGCAACGCCGAACCGGCGAAGAGCGCGTGCTCGACCACCAGGAAGACCACCGCCGCGAGCAGCAGGGTCGCGAGACCCTCGCCGCCGTCGCCCTGCATCCAGTTCGGCAGGCCGCCCAGCACCCAGCGCGGCACCAGCGAGGCGGCACACCCGGCGAGCACCAGGAAGCCGGCCGAGCCCATCCACTTCCACAACGGAACCCGCAGACCGCGCCAGCGCGCGTGCGCATAGGTGAGGGGTACGACGACGAGCAGCCAGGCCGTTGGCAGCACCATCGCGCAGGCGAACGCCCACGCCGACAGCGCCTTGTGCGGCTGCTGTGCCACCGACAGCCCGCCGACCAGGACCCGGCCGATCTCCACGTTGAGCGCCGACATCGCGATGAGCACCAGGCAGGTGAACCAGTCCGGAGGTGTCATGTCGACCAGGCGCGCCTCGGCCCAGGGGCCGGTCAGCAGCAGCGGCAGCACCAGCGCCACCACGCCGGAGGCGACCAGGTAGACCTGCTCGCGGCGCGGGGCATCGGAGAAGGCGAGGGGCGTCGTCATCGCGGTCCCCTTCCCTTGCGGTGGACGCCCGTCCCTGGCGTCGCAGCGACCGCGCAGACAGGTTAGGTGAGGCCGAGGGCGCGCGGTGGAAGAACCGATCGCATCGGCCGGGCGACCGGAGCGAGGTGGGGCAGGTGTCAGGTTTGCGTGAAATTGCGCCAGACCAGATGGCGAGGACGCCGCCGGCAGCGGATGATCGGAGGTCCACCCGCCCGCCGCACGCCCGCCCCAGGAGCCTCGATGATCCTCGCCGACATCCCGATCCCTGATCTCGATCTCGCGGCGCACGACGGGATCGACCTCCCACACGACCTGGTCGCGTTGTCCGAGCCGCTCGAGCCGGGACAGATGCTGCTGCTGCGCACACTGGACGGCGTCCACCGCTGCGCCGAGGTCGTGGGGTTGGACTTCACCGAGACCGAGACGATCTACCGGCTCACCTACGGAACCCCCGTGGCCCCCGAGATCGCCGCCGCCCTCGCGCGCCCCCCGCGCTCGGCCCTGCGGCACTGGGTCGACGACATCGACGTCGAGGTGCTCCTCGGCGAGCTGGCCGCGACGGCGCGGCGTACGGCAGCCAGGTCGCAGGAGGCCGCACCGGAGTCGTCGTGGTGACGACCGGCCGGTTGCTGGTCGCCGAGAGGGACCCCGAGCTGCTGGAGCTGATCGTGCCCGTCCTGCGGCTGGCCGGCCACCGGGTCACTGCGGCACGTGACGGTCTGCAGGCGCTCGGGCTGTGGCGCAACCAGCCCTTCGACCTCGTCGTGCTCGACATGATGCTCCCCCACCTGACCGGGCTGGAGGTGCTCCTCGAGATGCGCGCCGACACCGAGCGGACGCAGTCCGCGGTCCTCATGCTCTCCTCCGTGGCCACGCGCGCCGAGGTGCGCGACGGCCTGATGGCCGGTGCCGACGACGTGCTGGCCACGCCGTTCACGGTGCAGGCGCTGCGCACCTGCGTGGACGAGCTGCTCGCCGAGCGCGCCCTGGTCGCGGCCACGGCCTGAGCCAGGCGTGAGGACCCTCTGAACTGAGGGCTCGGGGCAGGACACAGACGGCTCACAGGCTGTGCCGGGGGTCGCCACAACGTGGTCGGGCCTGATGGTGGCGTTCACCTGCCACCCACCCGGGAGTCACCCGCCATGCCGTCCTACGTCGCCCACCTGGCCGACCTCGTCGCCGTCAGCGTCCTGGTCTTCGGCCTGTTCCTGCCGCGCCACCGCCGACCCGAGCTCGTCGTCGCCTACCTCACCACCAACGTCGGGGTCCTCGCCGTCGCCTCCGCGCTCACGACCAGCACCGTCGGCGCCGGCCTCGGACTGGGCCTGTTCGGCATCTTGTCGATCATCCGTCTCCGCTCGGAGGAGCTGGCCCAGCACGAGATCGCCTACTACTTCGCGGCCCTGACCCTCGGTCTGCTCGGCGGCCTCGGCACCGGGACCGACGCCCTCGACCTGGGCCTGATGGCCGCGGTCGTCGCCGTCGTCGCGATCGGCGACCACCGGCGCATCGCGCCCCGCTCGCGCAGCCAGCACGTGCTGCTCGACCGTGCGCACCCCAGCGAGACGACCCTGCGAGCCCACCTCGCCGGCCTGCTCGAGGGCGAGGTCGTGGCGGTGCGCGTCATCAAGCTCGACCTTGTCAACGACACCACGCTCGTCGACGTCCGCTGGCGGCCCGACGAGGCCGCGAGCACCGATCCCGACGGCCCGGGCAGCAGCCCGCGCACCGCGGCGCTGGGGGCCGTCCGATGAGCGCGCTCGCGATGGAGCCCCTCGCCGAGCTGGCCCCGGTCGCGCTCGCCGACCTCGTCGAGGAGGCCGCCCTGCTGGCCCGGGTCGACCGCAAGTACGTCGTCCCGGTCGCCGCCCTCGACGAGCTGCTCGCCGCGGTGCCGCGCGGGACGCGGGTGCTGGAGATCGAGGGGCGGCGCCGGTTCGGGTACGCCTCGACGTACCTCGACACCCCGGACCTGCACAGCTTCCACAGCTCCGGCCGCTCACAACGCACCCGCTGGAAGGTGCGGACCCGCGACTACCTCGACACCGGTGGCCGCTGGCTGGAGGTCAAGACGCGCGGTGCCCGCGGCGCCACGGTCAAGCAGCGGGTGCCGCTCCGCGGCGCCGGCCTCACCGAGGACGCGGCCACCCTGGTCGACTCCGCCGTCGGCGCTGGCACCGCCCGCGCACTGCGGCCGGTGCTCAGCACCTCCTACGGCCGCACCACCTTGCTGCTGCCCGGCGCGAGCGCCCGGGTCACGATCGACACCGACCTCACCTGGACCTCGCCGGCAGGGGGCTCCCTGCGGCTCGCCGGCCTGGCGATCGTCGAGACCAAGACGGGGGCGACCCCGTCGGTCGTCGACCGGTTGCTGTGGCAGCGCGGCTTCCGGCCCGTCCGCCTCTCCAAGTACGGCGCCGGGTTGGCCGCCCTGGACCCGACCCTCCCGCGGCGCAAGTGGCACGACGTCCTCGCGCGCCACCTCCACCTCCCATCCGCCCTCACCAGCACCACCGACTCCTGGAGCACCCGATGAACCGCACGTCCACCGCATCCCTGCGCCGCCGCCTCGCCGCGGCCGCCTCCACCCTGCTGCTGGTGTCCCTGGGCGCCTGCTCGGGGGCCGAGACCACCACGATCAGCACCGGGGCCACGACGACCGGCACGACCAGCACGAGCGTCGACACCTCGTCGGTCGCCAGCGGCGTCCCGACCCTCGACGACACCCACGCCGACGACAACGACCTCGAGTGGGACGCCGCCGACGCGACGGTCGTCTCCCTGGAGGACGGCGGCAGCACGGTCGACGGCTCCGGCGCGGAGGTCGACGGCGACGTCGTCTCGATCAGCGCGCCCGGGACCTACCTGCTGTCCGGCACCCTCAGCGACGGCCAGGTCGTCGTCGACAGCGACGCCGACGGGAAGGTCGTGCTGGTGCTCGACGGCGTCGACCTCACCTCCGCCTCGAGCTCGCCGCTGGTCATCACCGAGGCCGACGAGGCCGTGGTCGTGCTCGCCGACGGGTCGGACAACAGCCTCTCCGACGCCGCTGCCTCGGCCGCCGACGACGAGGAGGAGGACGCGCCCAACGCGACGCTCTTCTCGATGGCCGACCTCACCATCGGCGGCGAGGGATCCCTGACCGTGCACGGCCTGAGCAACGACGCCATCACCAGCAAGGACGGGCTGGTCGTCCTCAGCGGCGACCTCACCGTCGACGCGGTCGACGACGGCATCCGCGGCAAGGACTACCTCGTCGTCGAGGACGGCACCATCGAGGTCGACGCCGGAGGTGATGGGCTCAAGGCCGACAACGAGGACGCCGACGAGCCCGGCTGGATCCTCCTCGACGGTGGCTCGGTGACCGTGACCGCCGGCTCGGACGGCGCCGACGCGGTCGGGGCGATCTACGTCGTCGACGGCGAGCTGGACATCCCCGCGTCCGAGGAGGGGCTCGAGGCGATGCTGATCCGCATCACCGGTGGCTCGGTCTCGGTGACCGCCTCCGACGACGGCCTCAACCCGACCGCCGGGACGGCCGACGGCGGGGCCGAGCAGGTCGAGGACGGGGTGTTGCTGGACATCACCGGCGGCACGGTCCAGGTGTGGGCCGGCTCCGACGGCATCGACTCCAACGGCCAGGCCAGCATCACCGGAGGGACCGTGGTGGTCTCCAGTGCTGCCGCCATGGGTGGCAACGGGGTCTTCGACGTCAACGGCGCCTTCGAGTCGCCCGGGGTCGTCGCGCGCGAGAGCGCGATCGCCGAGGGCGAGCGGGTCAGCCTGGTGGACGACTCCGGCACGGTCGTGGCCAGCTTCGTGGCCACCGCGGACGGCACCCCGACCGTCGCGGCCGCGGGGCTGGTCAGCGGGACGGCGTACACGGTGTGGACGGGGTCGGCCGACACCGACGCCGCCTCCACGGACGGTCTGAGCGAGGTCGGGTCCGTCACTGCCGCAGAGCCGTCGGTGGCCATGGGGCGTGGCGCCGGGGGCGGCCCCGGTGGTGGCCC
>JAYYWX010000111.1:0-14261 GCA_036341255.1 Actinomycetota bacterium
GGCCCCCCGGGGCGGAGTTACCCCCCCCGGGGGGCCTACCCGCCCCCCGGCCCCCCAAACCCCCCCCCACCCCGGGCGTTTAACCCCCCGGGGTGGTTCAACCCGCCCCGGTCCGCCCCGCATACCGCGCCGCCTTCGACCGCGTCCAGGAGCGGCTGCACGCCGGCGACACCTACGAGGTGAACCTGACCCACCGGGTCGAGGTGGACAGCGAGCTCGAGCCCCTGGCGGCGTACCTGCGGCTGCGCGAGCTCAACCCCGCGCCGTACGCCGGGTTCCTCCAGCACGACGTCCCCGGCGCGCGGGCGTGGCTGCTCTCCAGCAGCCCGGAGCGCTACGCCATGGTCGACGGCGACGGTGTGCTGGAGACCAAGCCGATCAAGGGCACGACCCCGCGCAGCGACGACCGGGTCGAGGACGAGGAGCACCGCCGGCGGCTGGCGACCGACGAGAAGTACCGCGCGGAGAACCTGATGATCGTCGACCTGCTGCGCCACGACGTCGCCTCGGTCTGCGAGCCCGGGAGCGTGGAGGTGCCGCAGCTGATGGAGGTGGAGTCCTACGCGTCCGTGCACCAGCTGGTCTCGACCGTGCGCGGGCGGCTGCGCGAGGACGTCGGCACCGTCGAGGCGTTGCGTGCGCTGTTCCCCGCCGGGTCGATGACCGGGGCCCCCAAGCTGCGCACGATGGAGGTCATCGAGGAGGTCGAGGCGACGCCGCGCGGGGTGTACGCCGGCGCGTTCGGCTGGGTGTCCGGCGACGGGCGCGCGGACCTCGGCGTCGTCATCCGCTCCCTGGTCACCGGGGGCGACGGGCGGTACGTTCTCGGGACCGGCGGTGGCATCACCGTGCTGTCGGACCCGGCCGAGGAGCACGCGGAGGCGGAGCTCAAGGCCGTCCGGCTGCTGCAGGCGCTCGCCCGCCCCGCCAGGGAGGGCGATTCGTAGGCTCCTCGTCACCGCCGCGCAACAGGAGGTGGTTACTGTCGAGGACATGGAGAAGCCGACCGTCGTCGTGCTCTTCGGAGCGACCGGTGACCTGGCGCGGCGCAAGCTGCTGCCCGGGTTGCTGCACCTCTTCGAGGCCGACCTGCTCAGGGACGCCCGGATCGTGGGGACCTCGCTGGAGGAGCTCGACTCCGAGCAGTTCGTGAAGCTGGCGCGCCAGGCCTGCGAGGACTTCGCCGACGAGGCGCTCACCGACGAGGTGTGGGCCGGCTTCTCGGCGATGCTGTCCTACGTCCCGCAGACCGCGGGCACCGAGGCCCTGGCCGCGGAGGTCTACCGCGTCGAGACGCTGCTGCCCGGCGACATCCACGACAAGCGGCGGCTGCACTACCTCTCGGTGCCGCCCAAGGCGGCGCTGTCGGTGCTCGAGCAGCTGCAGGAGGGCAACCTCGTCGAGCGCGCGCGGATCATCATGGAGAAGCCGTTCGGCACCGACCTGGAGTCGGCCAAGAAGCTCAACGCCCGCGTGCACGAGGTCTTCGACGAGTCCCAGGTCTTCCGCATCGACCACTTCCTGGGCAAGGAGGCCGCCCAGAACATCCTGGCCTTCCGCTTCGCCAACGGCCTGTTCGAGCCGATCTGGAACCGCAACTTCATCGACCACGTGCAGATCGACGTGCCCGAGACGCTCGGGCTCGAGGGCCGCACGAAGTTCTACGAGACCACCGGCGCCTACCGCGACATGGTCGTCACCCACCTGATGCAGGTGCTGGCGTTCACCGCGATGGAGCCGCCGACCTCGCTCGCGCCGGACCCGATCAGCGACGAGAAGCTCAAGGTCTTCCGGTCGATGAAGCCGATCGAGCCCCACCACGTCGTGCGCGGCCAGTACGCCGGCTACCGCGGCAAGGAGGAGGTCGCCGACGACTCCGACACCGAGACGTTCGTGGCGCTCAGGGTCGAGATCGACAACTGGCGCTGGGCCGGCGTGCCGTTCTACCTGCGCACCGGCAAGAAGCTCGCCGAGGGTGCGCGGATCATCTCGATCGCCTTCAAGGAGCCACCGCTGACGATGTTCCCCAAGGGGTCCAACGTCGGCACCCAGGGCCCGGACCACCTCACCTTCGACCTGGCCGACCAGTCGAAGATGTCGCTGTCGTTCTACGGCAAGCGCCCCGGTCCGGGCATGAAGCTCGACAAGCTGTCGATGCAGTTCGCCACCCACGACACCGAGGCGTCGGGCCTGGTCCTGGAGGCCTACGAGCGGCTCATCCACGACGCCATGCGCGGCGACCACACGCTGTTCACCACCGCCGAGGGCATCGAGGAGCTGTGGGCCAAGTCGATGCCGCTGCTCGAGCACCCGCCGCCGGTCCGGTCCTACCAGCCCGGCTCGTGGGGCCCCAACGCCATCCACCAGCTCATCGCACCCCACGCCTGGCGACTGCCCTTCGAGCGCGCGTGGCGTTCCACCGGCACCGTCACCCCGGACTCCCCCACCGACGAGTAGCCCGGCCCGCCCTCCCACTCTCTCCACGGGGGTGATCACGTCGAGCCGGCGTATCAATACGCCGGTTCGATCCGTGTGGTACGCCGAGCCGGCGCATCAATACGCCGGCTCGACCGGGCCTGGCCGGGGGAGCCGTGTCAGCCCATCGGGTAGCCGGCGGCGGCCATGTCCTCCAGGGACCCGCCGTCGACGACGGTGAGGCCCGCCTCGCGCATCCGCTCGGCCGCGGCCGCGGAGCGGTTGCCGGAGCGGCAGTAGACGACGTACGTCGTGTCGCGGTCGAGCTCGGCGATCCGGTCGTCGAAGTCGGAGGCCTGGACGTCGATGTTGGTGGCACCCTCGACGCGCGCCTCGGCGTACTCCTCGGGGGTGCGGACGTCGATCACCGCCGCGCCTGCAGCCTTCGCGGACTCCACCGCCGCGGCCTGGGAGGTGTTGGCGACCTCGGGCACAGTGCCGCTGGTGTCGTCCCCGCCGCAGGCGGCCAGCGCGAGGGCGAGCGTCGCGGCGAGGAGCAGGCTGAGCAGGGTGCGGAACACGTGGACCATGTCCCGACCCTAGGCACGGGGGGCCAGCCGGCGCCTCACACTCCCGGCTCGGACCGCGGGTCGTCCTCCCAGCGCTTGCCACCCATGTCGATGCCGCGCCGGGTGTTGGACATCGAGGTGACCAGGGTGGTGCCGACCTTGCCGTCCCGGTCGAAGACGGTGCAGCTGCTGACGGCCACGCCGTCGTGCTCGACCCGGTCCAGCGCCCGCAGCCCCACCGTGACGCCGACGGGCAGCCGGGAGAGCGTCAGGGTGACGTCGGCGTTGATGTGCTGCACCCCCGCGGTGCCCCAGTTGGCGGCCAGGCTCGTGCCGTCCGCCGAGGCGGCCACTGCCTGGAACGGCGTGACCGGCTCCCCGAGCACGATCGAGGGCGCGGTGTTCCAGTAGGTCTTGCGCTCGGCGTCCTGGTGCTCGCGGAAGTCCTGCGACCAGCCGGCGCCGCTGTGGATGAACGGCACGTGCGGCTCGTCGGTCTCCGGCGCGACGTCCAGCGGCGGCGCCTCGGGGACGTCCGGATTGGTCCACGTCTCGCCCGGGGCGTCCTCGCTCGGTCGCAGCCACAGCGTGGACGCGCGGGCGGTCGGCCCGGCCTCCTGGTGCAGCACCACGTCGACCAGCATCAGGCGGCCGCTCTCACGCACGACCTCGGTCGTGGTCCACGCCGGGGCCATCCGGGTGGGGGTGAACAGGTCCACGGTCACGCGGGTCGGCACCAGCTCGGGCCGCTGCCGGCGTACGACGGTCTCGGCGGCGCGCCCGAGTGCACCCGCAACCGCCACCCCGTGCGCCTGCTCCTCCGACCAGCTGCTCCTCGCGAGGAGCAGCGGCTCGATCGCGTCGGGCTGCTCGTGGTCGGGCAGGGGGCGGAAGAAGGCGAGGTCCACGCAGCGGAGGCTACGAGGTCTCGTGGCCCGGCGCTGGCGCGCCTCGCACCTCGAGCGACCTCTCGGCCGTGCGCGAGCGACGTCTCGGCCGTGCGCGAGCGACCTCTCGGCGTCAGAGCAGGCCGGCCTTGCGGGCGAGTCGGTCGGCGAGGTCGGCGGGGTCGAGGTCGTCGCGCAGGATGCGGGCGGTGGACCAGCCGGAGGTGTCGAGGCCGGAGACGGCGGTGAACGTCGCGAGGTCGTCGGCGTAGGTGTCGGCGAGCAGCCGCAGGTCCTCACCCGTCGGCGGCGGCGCGTCCAGGCGACGCTCGTGGGAGTTGCGCGGGCGGGCGTCGATGTCGCGGCCGAAGCGGTGCAGCCCCAGGAAGTCGGTCATCGAGTCCAGCGCCGCACCCGGGTCGCCGACGACGTCGTCGAAGCGCATGAGCAGCATCCGCTCACGCGGCAGGTGCTCGAGCGCGCGGCGCAGCTGGATGCCGTAGAGACCGCGGGCGACGACGGAGTACTGCCGCGCGTCGCGCTTGCTCCAGCCCTCCGGCACCTCGGAGACACCGGGCGTACGCATCCGGATCAGCTCGCCGAAGGAGGGGTACTCCCGCTTCCCGGCCAGCTTGTCGGTGAGCATCGTCCACTGCGAGAACGCCCGCTCGATCGGGTCGCGGAAGCACAGCACCACCTGCACCTGCGGCCCGCCGGTCGCGGCGAGGTGGGCGTCGTAGGCGGCGATCCGCTCCACGGCTCCCGGCCAGAAGAGGTACGACGGGGTGGAGTCGATCGCGCGTCGCGCGAGCCCCTGCTGGTCGGCCCGCGGGACGGTGCCGTAGTCGGAGTAGTCCGGCGTCGACCAGTCGCGCGAGTCGTCGTCGAAGAAGTGCCGCTCCTTCACCCCGTGCCGCGCGACGTGACGGTGCCGGACCAGCAACGCGTGCAGGGTGCCGGAGGCTCCCTTCTGCACGCCGCCCAGGATGATGCTGACGGGCAGGAACGTCGCCTCTTCCCCAGTCATGGGTCGCGAGTCTAGGTCGGGCGCGGTCGGCGGGCTCAGGCCGACGCGGTCGCGTCGCCGGGGAGGACCAGGACCAGCCGGGCACCGCCGTACGGCGACCGCTCCGCGTGCACCCGGCCCGCGTGCCGCTCGGCGGCCTGCGCCACGATCGAGAGACCGAGCCCGGAGCCGGGCATCGCCCGGGACTCCTCGGACCGGTAGAACCGCTCGAAGACGTGGGGCAGGTCCTGCTCGGCGATGCCGGGGCCCTCGTCGTCGACGGTGAGCACGCCCTCGGCCAGGGAGACCCGCACGGTGCCGCCGGGCGGGCTCCACTTCGCGGCGTTGTCGAGGAGGTTCGTCACGGCGCGCTCGAGCGTGCCGGCCTCGCCACGCACCGCCCATGGCGACACGTCGACCTCGAAACTCAGCGACGGCGCGCGGCGACGGACACGCTCGACGGCGTGGTCGACCGCCTCGGCCAGGTCGATGGTCTCCACGACGGTCGGCAGCGGCTCGTCGCGGGCCAGCTCGACGAGGTCGCCGACGAGCTGGCTGAGCTCCTCGATCTGGGCCGACACGTCGTCGAGCAGCTCCTCGCGGGCTCCGGGCGGCAGGTCCGCCCCGCCGCCGTCGGCCTGCCCGAGGAGCTCGATGTTGGTGCGCAGCGAGGTGAGCGGCGTGCGCAGCTCGTGCCCGGCGTCGGCGACGAGCTGGCGCTGCCGAGCCCGGGAGTGGTCGAGCGCCTGCAGCATCTGGTTGAACGCGGTGGCCAGCCGGGCGACCTCGTCGTCGCCCTCGACCGTGATCGGCTCGAGCCGCTCGGTGCGGGCGATGGTCTCGACGGCGCCGGTGAGCCGGCGTACGGGGCGCAGGCCGTTGGTCGCGACCGCCCACCCGGCCATGCCGGCGGTGATGATGCCGGAGATGCCGAACAGGATGCTGACGAAGCCCAGCTTGGCCAGCACCTTCTCCTGCGGGTCCAGCGACTGCGCGAGCACGAGGGCCTGACGGTCCTGGCCAGCCGGGACCGCGACGACGCGGAAGCGCTCGTCGCCGGTCTCGACGGTGCGCAGGGAGTAGTCGGCGGTGCGCAGCGCGACCGCGAGCTCCTCGTCGCCGAGGGAGATCTTGGGGTCGTCGGCGCTGTCGGCGGAGAGGACCGGGGGGTTGTGGTCGAGGTCGATGAAGGCGATCCGGATGTCACCGGCACCCAGCGCCCACGGCGGGATGTCGGCACGCACGTTGTTGGCCAGCGTCGCCTGGGTCGCGGCCTGCTGGGCCCGCTCGAGCAGCGAGGAGTCCAGGCTGCTCTGCAGCTGCACGCGGGTGGTGACGAACGCCCCGAGCGCGACGAACGCGACGGCGACGCCCACCGCGATCGTGGTCAGCAGCGTGATCCGGCTGGCCAGCGAGCGGCGGTAGTGCCAGCGGGCCGCCGGCTCGCTCATGACTCCTTGAGCACGTAGCCCACGCCGCGCACGGTGTGCAGCAGCCGCGGCTCGCCCTCGGCCTCGGTCTTGCGGCGCAGGTAACCGACGTAGACCTCCAGGGAGTTGGCGGTCGTGGGGAAGTCGTAGCCCCAGACCTCCTCGAGGATGAAGGACCGCTCCAGCACGCGTCGCGGACGGCGCAGGAACATCTCCAGCAGCGTGAACTCGGTGCGGGTCAGCTCGATGGCCCGCTGACCGCGGTGCACCTCGCGGCTGGCGGTGTCCATGGTCAGGTCGGCGAAGGAGAGCACCTCGTCGTGGGCGCCCTCGGCGGGGGTGACCCGGCGCAGCAGGGCGCGCAGTCGCGCCAGCAGCTCGGCCAGCGCGAAGGGCTTGGTGAGGTAGTCGTCGGCTCCGGCGTCGAGGCCCTCGACCCGGTCGCCCACGGCGTCGCGCGCGGTCAGCACCAGCACCGGCAGGTCGTGGCCGGCGGCCCGCAGCGCACGGGTCGTCTCCAGCCCGCCCAGGCGCGGCATCATCACGTCCATCACGACCACGTCGGGACGGGCGGTGCCGATCGAGGCCAGGGCCTCGGCGCCGTCGCTGGCCAGCACGACGTCGTAGCCGTTGTACTCCAGGCTGCGGCGCAGCGACTCCCGCACGGCCTTGTCGTCATCGACGACGAGGACGCGCTGTCGGGTGTCGGCGGAGGTGCTCACCCGATCACTGTGCCAGGCACGGCTGAGCGGTGGCTGAGAGTGCCCGCCGTGTCACCCGAGCCCCGGTCGTGGGGCGCGCTCAGAGGTAGCGCGCGGCCAGGTCGACTGCCCGTGGGCCGTAGCCGCCTCCGAAGAGGCACGCGTGCACCAGCAGCGGGAAGAGCTGGTGCAGCGCGATGCGGTCCTGCCAGCCCTCGGCCAGCGGGTGCACCGACTCGTAGGCCTCGAGCACCTGCGGCAGGTGCGGCAGCCCGAAGAGCGCGAGCATGGCCAGGTCCACCTCGCGGTGCCCGCCGTACGCCGCCGGGTCGACCAGCCAGCCCTGCGCGGGCTCACCGGGGGACCCGGCGCCCCACACGACGTTGCCGTTCCACAGGTCGCCGTGGAGCCGGGCCGGCGGCTCCTCCGGCAGCAGGTCGGGGAGACGTCCGACCAGCGACTCGATCCGGGCGGCCTGGTGGTCCTCCAGCGCCCCGCGGTCGCGGGCGAGCTTGAGGTAGGGCAGCACGCGGCGTACGGCGTAGAACTCCGCCCACGTGGGGGCGGTGCGCTGGGGCAGGGGGAGCCGGCCGATGAAGCCGTCCCGCTCGGCACCGAACGTCTCGGCGCCGGCGAGGTGGGTGTGCGCCAGCGCGCGCCCGAAGGTCGTCGCGGCCTCGGGGGAAGGACGCGCCGGCTCGACCCACCGCACGACCAGGCACTCCTCGTCGACGGCCAGCACGTCGGGGACGGGGGCGGCGTCGCCGGGGGCGGACCCCAGCCAGCGCAGCCCGGCGGCCTCGGCCTCGAAGAAGCCGTCCGGGACGCGGGGCGCGGTCTTCATCAGCGCGGTGGTGCCGTCGGAGAGCCTCAGCTTGGTGGCGCGGCAGGTGTCGCCGCCGGCGACCTCGGCGGTCGCGACGACGGCCGCGCCGAGCAGCTGCTCGGCGCGTTGGGCCACCCGAGGGGCGCGGGTCACGCCCGCTCCCGGTCCGATCGGTCGGGCGCGGCCGGCGTCGAGTGGGACAGGGCTGCGGGCAGCGCCGCCACCAGGGACGCGCACGTGCGCTCCACCATCGTCAGCACCTCCTCGAAGCCGGAGTCCCCACCGTAGTAGGGGTCCGGTACCTCGCCACCGGTGTCGACGGGGTCGAAGTCGCGGAAGAGCCGGACCCGCTCCGAGGGGCCGCCGATGTCGGCGAGGTTGGAGCCGTCCATGGCCAGCAGGAGGTCGTGGTCCTCGAGCCAGGAGGGGTCGAACTGCTGCGCCCGGTGGACCGGGTCGTAGCCGGCCGCCGTGAGGGTGGCGGCGGCCCGACGGTCCATCGGGTCGCCGACGTGCCAGCCGCCGGTGCCGCAGGAGTCGACGGCGACCGACGCGGCCAGGCCGGCCTCGTCGACGCGGGTGCGGAGCACGACGTCGGCCATCGGGGAGCGGCAGATGTTGCCCAGGCAGACCAGCCCGACGCGGTAGCGGCCGGGTTCGCGGGGCGCGGGCAGCGCGGGGGTGGTCATCAGGTGGTCCCGAGAAGTCCGTGGAGGGCGGTCAGTCGTCGGTGCCGAGGACGCCGTCGACGATCCAGGTGACGACGGTGATCACGATCGCGCCGCCGACGGCGGGCCAGAAGCCGGTGACCTTGAACCCGATGTCGAGCCCGCCGGCGATGGCGTCGGTCAGCAGCAGCATGCCGGCGTTGATGACCAGCAGGAACAGCCCCAGCGTGAGCAGGATCAGCGGGAAGGACAGCAGCTTCAGCACCGGCTTCACGAACGCGGTGACCGCGCCGAGGATCAGCGCCACCAGCAGGAGCGGCACGACCTTGTCGGTCCAGTCCGCGTTCCTGGGCGTGAAGCGGATGCCGTCGATCAGCCACGCGGCGGCGGCCAGGGCGACGGCGTTGGTGAAGAGCCAGGTGACGATGCGCACCTCTCGATCATGGCAGGTGGACGCAGGTGCTCGCAGGGGCGCGGGTCCACGACCGGCCCGGGGTGCGCCACTACCCTCGGGGCGGTGTTCCCGGTCGGTGGTGTGGGCGTGATGCTGCTCGGCATCGCGGTGGCCGGCGTGCCGTGCCTGGCCCTGGTCGCGCTGCTGCGCCGGCGTACGGGCGCAAGGTGGGCGTGGTCGCTGGGCCTGCTGCTCTGGTCGCTGGCCACGATCGGCGTGCTGACGCTCATCCCCACCGACGGAGCGCCGGGCGTGGTCTACGCCGACGAGCGGTTCTACAACTCCTGCTCCTTCGACTACGGCGGGCCGGCGCCGGAGGGCTTCTGGATCGTCAGCGGCGGGCAGCGGCTGCTCAACGCCGTGATCTTCGTGCCGTCGGGCGCCCTGCTCGTGCTGGTGCTCGCCCGGTGGCGCAGCGCCCGGTGGACGATCCCGGTCGGGCTGCTCGGCCTGGGCCTGGTCTCGGTGGGGATCGAGGCCACCCAGCAGGTGCTCTCGCGCCTGGACCGCTCCTGCGACGTCACCGACGTCGTCGACAACCTCACCGGCGCCGCCATCGGTGTGCTGGTCGGGCTCGCGCTGCTGCCGCTCGTGCGTCCCTGGCGGCGCTGAGCCTCCTGGGCCGTGTGGAGGACGCGACCGCCCGGGGGAGGCCGGAGCCGGCGGTCCGCACGTACCGTGCACCGCATGAGACGGCCCCCTGCGCTCGCCGCTGCCGTGGTCGTCGGGCTGCTGCCGACGCTCCCCGCATCCGCCGCTCCCGCCTCCGCTGCTCCTGCTTCCGGTGCTCCGGCTTTCGCCGCCGATCGGAGGGTGGCTCCCGAGCCGGTGCTGGTCGTCGCGCCGGTCGTGCCGGTCGGCGAGCCCGTGGCGCTCGCGGGCCTCTTCCCCCGGGCCGGGGAGGGCCGCCGGGTGGTCGTCCAGCAGCGCCGCGGCGGGGACTGGTCGGTGGTCGCCCGCACCCGCACGTCGTCGCGCGGTGTCTTCGAGGTGCGGCTGGAGGAGACCGAGGAGCGCGTGCACCGCTACCGCGCCGTCGTACGCCGGAGCCCGGACGGCCCGCGGGCCCGCACCCGCCCGGCGCTGACCCGGGTCGCGCCGCGGGTCGAGGAGATCACCGCCGGGCTGGTCGACTCCGAGGCCTACGGTCACCACGACAGCATCGACGTGTCCGCCGACGGTCGGTTCGTGTCGTGGGACAGCCGCGGGGGCGACCCGGACGTCTTCGTGTGGGACCGCACCCGGCAGCGACTGGCGCTGATCTCCCCCCGCACCAGCCAGAGGACCTGGGGCGGCAGCCTGTCTGCCGACGGGGCGGTGGCTGCGATCTCGACGTACAACTCCGCGATCCGGCCCGACCAGCCGGGCCGCACCGACTACGCCTTCCCGGGCCTGGTCGACCTGCGGGCCGGTCTGTTCGCCCCGTTGCTGAGCGAGGACGGCCGGGTCGTCGAGGGGCTGGATCCCCAGCTCTCCGACGACGCCACGCGATTGCTCGTCACGAGCCCCCGCGGGGGCTTCGGCCTGACCCAGCTGGTGCGGGGGAAGCACTGGTGGATCCCCGAGCGTGCCACCGACGAGCGGGCGGAGCGGCCGGTGCTCGCCGCCGGCGGGCGGCACGTCGCCTGGGTGCTGCAGGGCGAGCCGGACCCGGTCACCTCGCAGCGGCGAGCTCGCCTGATGCTGTGGGAGCAGGGCTCCGGGCGGCGCGAGGTCGAGGTCCCGGGCCGCACGGCGTTCGCGCCGATCGGTCTGTCCGCCGACGGCGGCCTCGTGCTCCTCGAGGCCAGCCGTCCGGGGAGCGAGGGGTCGACGGCGGCCTACGACCTCCTGCTGGTCTCCACCGACACCGGGCTCGTGCGCGACCTCACCGGGGACCTACCGCGCGGAGCCTACGGCGGCGTCCTCGCCGACGACGGGTCCCTGGTCCACGTGGGGACCTGGGAGGGCACGTTCGTCTACGACACGGCGACCGGGCGGCGCGAGCCGGCAAGCCCGGCGCCGGCCTTCCTCGACGAGCTCGACGTGGCCTCGGGGGACGGGTCGGTGCTGGTCCACGAGGACGGCCCGACGATCACGACGTACATGCCCGTCCTGCCCTGACCGCCTCTCCGAGGCTCACTAGGGTGGGCGCCATGACCACCCCGTCGACCCCGCAGCCGCGCTCGCACATCCGCGAGATCCCGGCCTACGTCCCCGGGAAGCCGCCCACCCCGCGGCCGGACCTGGTGACCTACAAGCTCTCCAGCAACGAGAACCCCTACCCGCCGCTGCCCGGCGTCATCGAGGCCGCCCGCGGGGCGGTGGACCTGATGAACCGCTACCCCGACATGGGCAACGCGACGCTGTACGCCGGCCTGGCCGCGCGCCTCGGCGTCCCGGTCGAGGACCTCGCGGCCGGCACCGGCTCGGTGGCGCTGATCTACCAGCTGCTGGCCGCCTTCTGCGACCCCGGCGACGAGGTCGTCTACGCGTGGCGCTCCTTCGAGGCGTACCCGATCGCCGTGACCTCCGCGGGGGCCGTCTCCGTGCAGGTGCCGCTGACCGACGAGGCCCGCCACGACCTCGACGCGATGGCCGCAGCGATCACCGACCGCACGAAGGTCGTCATCGTCTGCACCCCCAACAACCCCACCGGCCCCTCGGTCACCCAGACCGAGCTCGACGCGTTCCTCGCGAAGGTGCCACCGCACGTCGTGGTGGTCGTCGACGAGGCCTACCTCGAGTTCGTGCGGATGCCCGACGCCGTCGACGGTCTCGCGACCTACCGCGCGCACCCCAACGTCGTGCTCTTCCGCACCTTCTCGAAGGCCTACGGCCTGGCCGGCTTCCGGGTCGGGTACGCCGTCGCGCACTCCGAGATCGCCGCGGCCCTGCGCGCGGTCTCGCTGCCCTTCGGCGTCTCGGCGGTCGCCCAGGTGGCCGCGGTCGCCTCGCTGGAGGCCGAGTCGGCACTGCTGGAGCGGGTCGACGCGCTGGTCGCCGAGCGCGACCGGGTCGGCGCGGCCCTGCGTGACGTCGGCTGGGACGTGCCCGAGGCCCGGATCCCCGACAGCCAGGGGAACTTCTTCTGGTTCGCCCTCGGCGAGCGCACCGCCGAGTTCGCCGCCGCCTGTGACGAGGCCGGCATCGTCGTCCGGCCCTTCGCCGGCGAGGGCTGCCGGGTCTCGGTCGGGGAGACCGAGGCCAACGACCGGCTGGTGGAGGTCGCGGCCCGCTTCGCCTGACTCGGGGCGGGTCGCTGTGAGGTTCAGCGGCCCCCCGATGAACCTCACGGCGCTCGCCAGCCACCCGCCCTGCCGAGACCCCTGCCGAGCGGGGGTTACCCCGGTGTCACGTGCGCGGGGGATGCTGGGGTCATGTCGATCAAGGTCGCGCTGGAGCACCGCACCACCTACGACTTCGCCGAGCCCGTGTCGGTGGCGCCGCACGTGGTGCGGCTGCGGCCGGCGCCGCACTGCCGCACGCCGATCGAGGCGTACAGCCTGGACGTGAAGCCAGCGAACCACTTCGTGAACTGGCAGCAGGACCCCTTCGGCAACTGGCTGGCCCGTCTGGTCTTCCCCGAGAAGGTGACGACCCTCGACATCACCGTCGGGCTGGTCGCGGACCTGATGACGATCAACCCGTTCGACTTCTTCATCGAGGAGTACGCCGAGCGGTTCCCCTTCACCTACGAGGACGCCCTCGCGGCCGACCTCGCGCCGTACCTGCGCCCCGTCGACGCCAGCGGCGACCTGGCCGCCTGGCGGGAGAAGCTGCCCGACCTGCCCGAGGACGGCGTCCCCACGGTCACGTTCCTCGCCGAGCTCAACTCCGCGGTCCACCGCGACGTCGCCTACAGCGTGCGCATGGAGCCGGGGGTCCAGGACCCCGACGAGACGCTGCGCCTGGGCATCGGGTCGTGCCGCGACTCCGCGTGGCTGCTGGTCAGCCTGTTGCGGATGTACGGCCTGGCCGCCCGCTTCGTCTCCGGCTACCTCGTCCAGCTCTCCGCCGACCAGGAGAGCCTCGACGGCCCCAGCGGCCCGGCCGAGGACTTCACCGACCTGCACGCCTGGACCGAGGTGTTCGTCCCGGGCGCCGGCTGGGTCGGCATGGACCCCACCTCCGCGCTCTTCGCCGGCGAGGGGCACATCCCGCTCTCGGCGACCCCGCACCCCAGTAGCGCGGCCCCCATCGAGGGCGCCACGGACCCGGTCGAGGTCTCCTTCTCCTTCCACAACCAGGTCACCCGCGTCCACGAGGACCCGCGGGTCACCAAGCCCTACACCGACGCCCAGTGGGCCCGCATCGACGCGCTCGGGGAGGCCGTCGACGCGCGCCTGGAGAAGGGCGACGTGCGCCTGACGATGGGTGGTGAGCCCACCTTCGTCTCCCTCGACGACGCCACCACGCCGCAGTGGAACACCGACGCCGACGGCCCCGAGAAGCGGGCGCTGGCCCGCGACCTCGCCGACCGCCTCCGCGAGGTGTACGCCGGTGGAGGGGTCGTGCACCGCGGCCAGGGCAAGTGGTACCCGGGCGAGCCGCTGCCCCGGTGGAACATCGGTCTCCAGTGGCGCACCGACGGGGTGCCGCTGTGGCAGGACCCCGCGCTGTTCGCCGAGCCCTGGGTGGACGCCCCCGACGGGCAGAGTGCCTCCGACGAGGACGCCCGCGCGCTGGCCGAGCGGGTCACCGCGGTGCTGGGCCTGCCCGGGGAGCAGTTGCGTCCGGCGTACGAGGACCCGTTCGCGGCGCTGGCCGACCACGTGCGGATGCCGCACGGCAAGCGTCCGGACGACCCCCTGGAGGCCGGCCTCGAGGGGCTCGACCAACAGGCGCTCGACCTGGTGGCCCGGCTCGACGCCGACGTCACCGAGCCCACCGGCTGGGTGCTGCCGCTGGCCACCGGCGAGGAGTGGACCAGCCCGCAGTGGCGCTTCCGCCGCGGCCGGCTGGTGCTGACCCCGGGCACGAGCGCGGTCGGGCTGCGGCTGCCGCTGGACTCGATCTCGTGGACCGACCCCGAGGCGACCGACCAGCCGTCGTACCTCGAGGCCGGCCCGCCGCTGGAGCCGAAGGTGCCGAGCGTGGAGGTGGTCGACCCCGAGGGTGCGCCCACGACGGCGCTGGCCTTCGAGGCCCGGGACGGGCACGTGCACGTGTTCCTGCCGCCGACCGAGCGGCTGGAGGACTACGCCGACCTGCTGCGCCTGATCGAGGTGTCCGCGCGCAGGGTGGGCCGGCCGGTGGTGCTCGAGGGCTACGGCCCGCCGCCGGACCCGCGGCTGACCAGCCTCACCGTCACCCCCGACCCCGG
>JAYYWX010000112.1:0-13207 GCA_036341255.1 Actinomycetota bacterium
CCGGTCAAGCCGACCCTCAAGACCTCCAAGAAGGTCAAGGGCAAGAAGCTGGTCGTCAAGGTCCGTGTCCTCGCCGACAGCCAGGACCCGGTCACCGGTCAGGTCGAGCTCACCGAGGGCAAGAAGCTGTACGCCCTCAAGACGCTCAACAACGGCAAGAAGAAGCTGGTCGTGAAGGGCCTGAAGAAGGGCTTCCACTCGGTCAAGCTGACCTACCTCGGCAACGACCTGGTGAAGAAGCGGGCCAAGACGCTCAGCTTCTCCATCGGCTGAGTCGAGCAGACCGGCACAACAGCACACCGGCCACGGGGCACCCGGCGGGAGACCGCCGCGGTGCCCCGTGGCGCGTCCGGGTGGGTCCGCCGGGGATGATGGGGGGCATGAACGCCGCCCCGGAGCTCGACCCGGCCCTGGCCGCCCGCCTCAAGCGCACCGCGGACGGGCTGGTGCCGGCCGTGGTCCAGCAGCACGACACGGGCGAGGTGCTGATGCTGGGGTGGATGGACGACCAGGCGCTCGCGCGCACGCTGAGCACCCGGCGGGCGACGTACTGGTCGCGCAGCCGCCAGGAGTACTGGGTCAAGGGGGAGACCTCCGGCCACACCCAGCGCGTCGTCGAGGTCCGCCTCGACTGCGACGGCGACACCCTGCTGGTCAAGGTCGACCAGGTGGACGGCGCGTGCCACACCGGTGACCGCACCTGCTTCGACGCCGACCTGGTGCTCGAGCGTGGCTGAGCCGCAGCCGGGGTCCTCGCCACAGCGGACGGCGGCGCGCGGGTTCGGACTGACGACCCTGGTCGCGCTGGCCGCCGGCACGCTGTGCGCGGTCGCGGGCACCCGGGCCGCGGTCGAGGTCGACGCCGACGGCCAGGCCGCGGCGATGGTCAGCGCCGGCACCGGCCAGGGCGACGCCCTGACTATGCCGCTCGTCACGTCCCTGGCGCTGGTCGCCCTCGCCTCGTGGGGCGTCCTGCTCGTCACCCGCCGCGTCGTACGACGCTGTGCGGCCGTCCTGGCACTGCTGGCGTCCCTGGGGCTGCTCGCTGCGGCCGCGGCGGCCCTGGGCGACCTGAGGGCCACCGTCGAGGACGCGCTGACCCAGGTCGGGGCGACCGGGGGAGCGAGCGTGACGGGGTGGTACTTCGCCGCCGTGGGCGGCGGGGTGGTGCTCGTGGCCGCCGCGGGGCTCGCGGTGTGGCGGGTGCCCGGCTGGCCGGAGATGGGCAGCCGCTACGACTCGCCCACGGGCGAGGAGCGCCCCGCGTCCATGGAGCCGGAGAGCTCCCTGGACCTGTGGAAGGCCATGGACGAGGGCCACGACCCGACCGACCGCACGGCCCCCTAGACTGTCGCCAGCAGCACCGACGTACCCCTCACGAACCTCACGAACCTCACGAACACCGCGCCACAGAGGAGCCCCGCATGTCCAACAGCCACGGCAACACCCCCGCCGCGTGGAGCGCAGTGGTCGTGGGCCTCATCGGCTTCGTGGTGGGCAGCGTCGGCCTGATCTTCGACCCGATCAGCATGCCGGTCTTCTGGGCCGGCGTCGCGATCACCCTCGCCGGTGGCGTCGTCTTCCTCGTGATGGCCAAGATGGGTCTGCACGAGGGCCACTGAGGCACCTGCTCCGATGAGCGCCCTGCTCGCCCCGGCACCGGCTCCCAGCCGGTGGGACCGGATGCGAGCGCCGCTGTTCACGATCGGCGGGCTGGGGCTCGCCACGCTCGCGCTACACCTGCGCGACCCCCACGTCGGAGGCTCCTGGGGCATCTGCCCCAGTGCGGCCATGGGGTTCTGGTGCCCGGGCTGCGGTGGTCTGCGGGCCGTCAACGACCTCACCCACGGTGAGGTCGTCTCCGCCGCGAGCAGCAACCTGCTGCTCGTCGTGCTGATGCCGTTCGCGGTGCTCGCCCTCGTCGTGTGGGCGCTGGATCGGTGGCAGGGCCGCACGCGCCGGTTGCCGCGCCGCCTCGTCGTCGTGGGCGGCTGGGCCCTGCTGGGAGCGGCCGGGCTCTTCATGCTGCTGCGCAACACCCCGGCCGCCCCCTGGTTGGCCCCCTGAGCGGGGCCTGACAGGTCGAGCGGTCAGCTGGTCTCGAAGTTGAACTCGAAGGCGCCGGTCGCGATCAGGATGATCGACACGACCATGAGCACCAGGGCGATGATGCCCGTGACGAGGCCTGCGGTCGCCAGGCCCTCGCCCGACTTGCCGGTGGAGCGGATCTCCTCCTTGGCCGAGCGGCTGAGCAGGATGGCGACGATGCCGAGGGGGCTGCAGCACAGCAGTCCGAGGATGCCGGTCACCAGCGACCAGATGGCCTTCTGCGAGGTGCCGGCCGGCTGTCCGCCGTACGGGGGCTGGGGTGCTGCGCCGTAGCCCGGGGGCGGCGGCGGGGGAGGCTGGTCGTAGCTCATGTCTCTCCTTCGTCGGCTGGTGCGTGGACGGTCCCGAGTCGGTCCCTGTGCGATCGCGGTGGGCGATCCCTCAGGTGCTTCTCAGGGTGCGTCCGGCGACCGTACCCGTGCCCGGGCGGCTTCGCCTCACATGACAGACTCGGGTGTCATTCCCCGCGCCTCGAACGGAGCCGTCATGTCGGTCCTCGACGACATCGTCGCCGGCGTGCGCCTGGACCTCGCCGAGCGCGAGGCGGCGCTGCCCCTGGTCGACCTGAAGGCCGCGCTCGCGGACGTCGACCCGCCCCGGGACCCGATGCCGGCGCTGCGCGCGCCCGGCTCGAGCGTCATCGCCGAGGTCAAGCGCCGCAGCCCCTCCAAGGGCGACCTCGCCGAGATCCCCGACCCCACGGTCCTGGCGAAGGCCTACGCCGAGGGCGGTGCCGCGGCGATCTCCGTCCTCACCGAGCAGCGCCGGTTCGGCGGCAGCCTGGACGACCTGCGCGCGGTTCGTGCGGCCGTCGACGTGCCGCTGCTGCGCAAGGACTTCATCGTCACCGACTACCAGCTCTGGGAGGCCCGCGCCGCGGGCGCCGACCTGGCCCTTCTCATCGTGGCCGCGCTCGACGACGACGAGCTGCGCCGCCTGCACGACCTGGCCGGCGAGCTCGGGCTGACCGCCCTGGTCGAGGTCCACGACGAGGCGGAGACCGAGCGGGCCGTGGCCCTCGGGGCCGAGCTCGTGGGCGTCAACGCCCGCAACCTCAAGACCCTCGAGATCGACCCCGACACCTTCGGGCGACTCGCGCCCGGCATCCCCGACGACCGCGTCAAGGTCGCGGAGTCGGGCATCTTCACCCCCGCCGACGTGGCCCGCTTCGTCTCCGAGGGCGCCCGCGCCGTCCTCGTCGGCGAGGCGCTCGTCAAGGACGGCGACCCCACGGCCGCCGTCACAGCCATGACAGGAGTAGGCGCATGACCGACGTGACCAGCGAGCCCGGGGAGCGCAGCCGCTTCGACGCCGACGACCAGGGCTGGTTCGGAGAGCCCGGGCTCTTCGGTGGCCGCTTCATGCCCGAAGCGCTGATGGCCGCTCTCGACGAGCTCACCGTCGCCTGGCAGGACGCGATGGCCGATCCCGCGTTCGTGGGCGAGTTCGAGCTGGTCCTGCGCGAGTACGCCGGTCTTCCGAGCCCGCTGTTCCACGCCCGTCGCCTCAGCGATCGCGTCGGCTGCCGCGTGCTCCTCAAGCGCGAGGACCTCAACCACACCGGCGCCCACAAGATCCGCAACGTGCTGGGCCAGGCGCTGCTCACCAAGCGGATGGGCAAGAAGCGCGTCATCGCCGAGACCGGGGCCGGCCAGCACGGGGTCGCGAGCGCGACCGCCGCGGCGTACTTCGGGCTCGACTGCACCGTCTACATGGGTGCGGTCGACACCCGCCGCCAGGCGCTCAACGTCGCTCGGATGCAGCTGCTCGGCGCCAAGGTCGTCCCCGTGGAGTCGGGGAGCGCGACCCTGAAGGACGCCATCAACGAGGCGCTGCGCGACTGGGTCGCCACGGTCGACCACACCGCCTACCTCTTCGGCACCGCCGCGGGGCCGCACCCGTTCCCGAGCATGGTGCGCGACTTCGTCCGCGGCACCGGTGACGAGGCGCGGGCGCAGTGCCTGGAGCAGTACGGCGTGCTGCCCGACGCGATCGCCGCCTGCGTCGGCGGCGGGTCCAACGCGATCGGACTGTTCACCGCCTTCCTGGAGGACGACGAGGTCGACATCTACGGCTTCGAGGCCGGTGGCGACGGGGTCGACACCCCCCGGCACGCCGCCACCATCCACGCCGGCGACAGCGGGGTGCTGCACGGCGCCCGCACCTACGTGCTGCAGGACGAGGACGGCCAGACCGTCGAGTCCCACTCGATCTCCGCCGGCCTGGACTACCCCGGCGTCGGTCCGCAGCACGCGCAGCTCGCGCACAGCGGCCGCGCGACGTACCTCCCGGTCACCGACACCGAGGCGATGGAGGCCTTCAGCCTGCTCGCGCGCACCGAGGGGATCATCCCGGCCATCGAGTCCTCGCACGCGATCGCGGGCGGCCTCCAGGTGGCCGAGCGGCTCGCCGCCGAGAAGGGGCCCGAGGCCACCGTGCTCATCAACCTCTCCGGTCGCGGCGACAAGGACATGGGCACCGCCATCGAGTACTTCGGCCTCGGCGAGGCCGGTCAGGACGACGAGCGGTGAGCGGGCTCCGGGTCGCCTCCGCCTTCAGCGCCGCGCGGGCCGAGGGCCGCGCGGCGCTGGTCGGCTACCTCCCGGCGGCCTTCCCCGACGTCGAGGGATCGATCGCCGCGCTGCGCACCATGGTCGACGCCGGGTGCGACGTCATCGAGGTCGGCCTGCCCTACAGCGACCCAGTCATGGACGGCCCCGTCATCCAGCGCGCGGTGCAGCACGCCCTCGACGGCGGGTTCCGGGTCGACGACCTGTTCCGCGTCGTCGAGGCGGTCGCGGCGACCGACACCCCCACGCTGGTCATGACCAGCTGGAACCCGGTCGAGCGACGCGGCGTCGAGCGGTTCGCCCAGCAGCTCGACGACGCCGGGGGCGCCGGCCTCATCACGCCCGACATCATCCCGGAGTTCGCGGGGGAGTGGTCCGCGGCGGCCGACGCGCGCGACCTGGACAAGGTCTTCCTCGTGGCGCCCTCCAGCACCGACGAGCGCATCGCGTCGACGACCGCACACTGCCGCGGCTTCGTCTATGCCACCGGCATCATGGGCGTCACCGGCACCAAGCAGGCGACCGCCGAGGGCGTCGCGCCGCTCATCGCCCGCACGAAGGCCACCACCGACCTGCCGGTCGGCGTCGGCGTGGGCGTGAGCACCGGGGCGCAGGCAGCGGCGATGTCCGAGCACGCCGACGGCATCATCGTCGGCACCGCCTTCGTGCGCACGTTGCTCGACCACGCCGACGACCGCGACGCCGCCCTCGGGGCGCTGCGCATCCTCACCGAGGAGCTCGCCGGGGGCGTACGACGTGCCTGACCGAAGCCGCGGCCTGCTCGTCGCCCTCGCGCTGGTCACCGCCCTGGTGCTCGGTGCCTGCGGCGGCACCGACGAGCCGTCGGGAACCCTCACCGCCTCCCGCGTCGCCCCTCCCTTCGAGGTGGCTGACGTGGCGTTGGAGTCGACCGAGGGCGGCACGAAGAGCCTCGCCGACCCCGACGCCCGGCTCACGCTCGTCTTCTTCGGCTACACCCACTGCCCCGACGTGTGCCCCCTGGTCATGTCGACGATCGCCACCGCCCTGACCCGCCTCGAGCCCGAGGACCGCGACCAGGTGCAGCTGGTGTTCGTCACCACCGACCCGCCGCGCGACGACGCGCAGACGATCCGCCGCTACCTCGACGGCTACGACCCCACGGCCGTGGGGCTCACCGGTGACCTGGAGGACATCGCGACGCTCGGCGAGAGCGTCGGCATCTTCGTCGCCGACGCCGAGGAGCTGGCCTCAGGCGGCTACGACCTCGGCAGCCACGGCTCCCAGGTCATCGCCGTCGACGGGGAGGGACGCGCCCCGGCCTTCTGGCGGCAGGACGTCTCCTCGGCCGACCTCGCCGCCGACATCGCCCTTCTGCTCAGGAGCTGACCCGTGGTCCTCGACGTGCTGTCCATCCCGAGCCCGGCCGAGGGCACGTGGTACCTCGGGCCGCTGCCGCTGCGTGGCTACGCGCTGTCCATCATCGCCGGCATCGTCGCTGCGATCTGGATCGCCGAGCGCCGCTGGGTGGCCCGCGGCGGCGAGGCGGGCGAGATCCAGGACCTGGCCATCTGGGCGGTGCCGTTCGGTCTGGTCGGCGCCCGGGCCTACCACGTCGCGACCGACGCCGGCCGCTACTTCGGCGACGGCGGCAACCCGTGGGAGGCGCTCTACCTCTGGAAGGGCGGCCTCGGGGTCTGGGGCGGCATCGCCATGGGAGCGCTCGGGGTCTACCTCGGGGCTCGGTCCAAGGGCATCCGGATCGCCCCGGTGCTCGACGCCATCGCACCCGGGGTGCTGGTCGCACAGGCGCTGGGTCGCTGGGGCAACTGGTTCAACCAGGAGCTCTACGGCAGGCCCACCGACCTGCCCTGGGGCCTGGAGATCGACCCGCGCAACTGGCCCGGCGACCTCACCTTCCCGCTCGGGACCACCTTCCACCCGACGTTCCTCTACGAGTGCCTCTGGAACCTCGCCGCGTTCGCGGTGCTGATCTGGCTGGACCGCCGCTTCCGGCTCGGCCACGGCCGGGTCATGGCCGCCTACGTCATGCTCTACACCGCCGGTCGCGGCTGGATCGAGATGCTGCGCATCGACGACGTCGAGCTCGCCGACGTCGCGGGCCTGCGCTTCAACGTGTGGACCTCGATCGTGCTGTTCCTGGCCGCAGCGGCGTACGTCGCGTGGTCGGCGCGCCGCCACCCCGGCCGTGACGAGGCCGTCTACACCGACCGCCACGTCTCATCCCTCGTGCCGGATGCCGCCCAGGACTGAAGCCACGAAACTCGGTGGTAATCTGACGGCTCCGCGCGTGGGCCAATGTCGTCCCCTGCACCCGAACGCTTGAGTTCACACCGATGTGTGTCGGCGGGAGATCCGCTCGGCACGACGACGACGGGAGAACGCCCGGTGCCCTATCAGCACGCATTCCCGCCGCCCCAAGGGCTCTACGACCCCCGCCACGAGCACGACGCGTGCGGTGTGGCCTTCGTCGCGACCCTGACCGGCGTCGCCAGCCACGACATCGTGGCCAAGGCACTGACCGCTCTGCGCAACCTCGAGCACCGCGGTGCTGCGGGCGCCGAGCCGAACTCCGGCGACGGCGCCGGCATCCTGATGCAGGTGCCGGACGCCTTCCTGCGCGAGGTGACGGCCGAGCTCGGCATCGAGCTCCCGCCGCAGCACTCCTACGCCGTCGGCACGGCGTTCCTGCCCGGGGACGAGGAGCAGGTCGCCTCGCAGGTGGCCCGGATCGAGGAGATCGCGGCCGAGGAGGGCCTCGCGGTCCTCGGCTGGCGCGACGTCCCGACCGACCCCTCGATCCTGGGCGCGACCGCGCTCGGGGTCATGCCGACCTTCCGCCAGCTCTTCGTCGCCGGTGCCACGCAGCGCGTGGCCGGCATGCAGCTGGAGCGGATGGCCTTCTGCCTCCGCAAGCGCGCCGAGCGTGAGACCGACGTCTACTTCCCGTCGCTGTCCTCGCGGACCATGGCCTACAAGGGCATGCTCACCACCGACCAGCTCGACCACTTCTTCCCCGAGTTGGTCGACGAGCGCGTCGCCTCGGCCCTGGCGGTCGTGCACTCGCGATTCTCGACCAACACCTTCCCGAGCTGGCCGCTGTCGCACCCGTTCCGCTTCATCGCCCACAACGGTGAGATCAACACCGTCATGGGCAACCGCAACTGGATGCGGGCGCGCGAGGCGCTGCTCTCCTCCGACCTCATCCCCGGGGACCTCGAGCGGCTCTACCCGATCTGCACCCCCGGTGCGTCGGACTCCGCGTCCTTCGACGAGGTGCTCGAGCTGCTGCACATGGGCGGCCGCTCGCTGCCGCACTCGGTGCTGATGATGATCCCGGAGGCCTGGGAGAACCACACCGAGATGGACGACGCCCGTCGCTCCTTCTACGAGTTCCACGCCAGCCTGATGGAGCCGTGGGACGGGCCGGCCTGCGTCGTGTTCACCGACGGCGACCAGATCGGCGCGGTCCTCGACCGCAACGGCCTGCGCCCCTCACGCTACTGGGTCACCGACGACGGTCTCGTGGTGCTGGCCTCCGAGGTCGGCGTGCTCGACCTCGACCCGGCCACCGTGGTCCGCAAGGGCCGTCTCCAGCCGGGCCGGATGTTCCTCGTCGACACCGAGGAGCACCGGATCGTCGAGGACGAGGAGATCAAGTCCCAGCTGGCCTCCGAGCACCCGTACGACGAGTGGTTGCACGCCGGCCTGGTGCACCTCGACGACATCACCGAGCGGGAGCACGTCGTGCACACCCACGCCTCGGTGACCCGTCGCCAGCAGGTGTTCGGCTACACCGAGGAGGAGCTGCGCGTCCTCCTCACGCCGATGGCCAACACCGGTGCCGAGCCCATCGGGTCGATGGGCACCGACACCCCCATCGCGGCGCTGTCGGAGAAGCCGCGGCTGATCTTCGACTACTTCGCCCAGCTCTTCGCCCAGGTCACGAACCCGCCGCTGGACGCGATCCGCGAGGAGCTCGTCACCTCGCTCAACGGCACCATCGGTCCCGAGGCCAACCTCCTCGAGCCGACGCCGGCCTCGTGCCGGCAGGTGGTGCTGCCCTTCCCGGTCATCTCCAACGACGACCTGGCCAAGATCCGCCACATCAACCGCGACGGCGACATGCCCGGCTTCATCACCCACGTCTCTCGCGGTCTCTACGACGTCGAGGGTGGGGGAGCGGCGATGGCCGCGCGGATCGACGAGATCTGCGCGGAGGTCAGCGCCGCGATCGCCGACGGTGCGCGCATCATCGTGCTCTCGGACCGGCACTCCACCGCCGACCTGGCGCCGATCCCCTCGCTGCTGCTCACCGCGGCCGTGCACCACCACCTGGTGCGTGAGAAGACCCGCACCCAGGTCGGCCTGCTCATCGAGGCCGGCGACGTCCGCGAGGTCCACCACGTGGCCCTGCTTGTCGGGTACGGCGCCGCGGCGGTCAACCCCTACCTGGCGATGGAGTCCGTGGAGGACCTCGCCCGCGAGGGCTACTACGTCAAGGCCGACCCCGAGGTCGCGGTCAAGAACCTCGTCAAGGCCCTCGGCAAGGGCGTGCTGAAGGTGATGTCCAAGATGGGCGTCTCCACGGTGGCCTCCTACACCGGTGCGCAGATCTTCGAGGCCGTCGGGCTCTCGCAGACCCTGGTGGACCGCTACTTCACCGGCACGACGTCCAAGCTCGGCGGCATCGAGCTCGACGTGATCGCCGAGGAGGTCGCGATGCGGCACCGCACGGCGTACCCGCGCGGCGGCATCAGCCCGGCCCACCGCGAGCTCACCATCGGCGGCGAGTACCAGTGGCGCCGTGAGGGTGAGCCCCACCTGTTCGACCCCGAGACCGTCTTCCGCCTCCAGCACTCCACCCGTGCCGGTCGCTACGACGTCTTCAAGCAGTACACCTCCCGCGTCGACGAGCAGTCCGAGCGCCTGATGACCCTGCGCGGGTTGTTCAAGTTCAAGGACGCCGGCTCGACCGGGCGTCAGCCGATCCCGATCGAGGAGGTCGAGCCGGTCTCCGAGATCGTGAAGCGGTTCTCGACCGGCGCGATGTCCTACGGCTCGATCAGCCAGGAGGCGCACGAGACCCTCGCGATCGCCATGAACCGGCTGGGCGGCAAGTCCAACACCGGTGAGGGCGGCGAGGACCCCGAGCGTCTCTACGACCCCGAGCGCCGCAGCTCGATCAAGCAGGTCGCGAGCGGCCGCTTCGGCGTGACGTCGGAGTACCTCACCAACTCCGACGACATCCAGATCAAGATGGCGCAGGGCGCCAAGCCCGGCGAGGGTGGTCAGCTGCCCGGTCACAAGGTCTACCCGTGGGTGGCCAAGACCCGGCACTCCACGCCCGGCGTGGGCCTGATCAGCCCGCCGCCGCACCACGACATCTACTCGATCGAGGATCTCGCCCAGCTGATCCACGACCTGAAGAACGCCAACCCCAGCGCCCGCGTCCACGTGAAGCTGGTCTCCGAGGTCGGCGTCGGCACGGTCGCGACGGGTGTGTCCAAGGCGCACGCCGACGTGGTGCTCATCTCCGGCCACGACGGCGGCACCGGCGCCTCGCCGCTGACCTCTCTCAAGCACGCGGGCGGTCCCTGGGAGCTCGGCCTGGCCGAGACCCAGCAGACCCTGCTGCTCAACGGCCTGCGCGACCGGATCGTCGTGCAGACCGACGGTCAGCTCAAGACCGGTCGTGACGTGGTCGTCGCCGCGCTGCTCGGTGCCGAGGAGTACGGCTTCGCCACGGCACCGCTGGTGGTGTCGGGCTGCATCATGATGCGGGTCTGCCACCTCGACACCTGCCCCGTCGGCGTCGCGACGCAGAACCCCGTCCTGCGCGAGCGCTACTCCGGCAAGGCCGAGTACGTCGTGAACTTCTTCGAGTACATCGCCGAGGAGGTGCGCGAGTACCTCGCCGAGCTCGGGTTCCGGACCCTGGACGAGGCCATCGGCCAGGTCGCCGCGCTCGACGTCGAGCCCGCGGTCGACCACTGGAAGGCCCACGGCCTGGACCTGAGCCCGATCCTGCACGTGCCGGACGGCTCGGCGTTCCCGGATCAGGACCTGCGCTGCACCAAGGAGCAGGACCACGCACTGGAGGTCTCCCTCGACGTGACCGAGCTGGTGCCGCTGTGCCAGCCGGCGATCGAGAAGGGCGAGCCCGTCCGCGCCCAGCTCCCGATCCGCAACGTCAACCGCACCGTCGGCACGATCCTGGGCCACGAGGTCACCAAGAAGTACCGCGGCGAGGGCCTGCCCGAGGGCACCATCGACCTGACGTTCACCGGCTCGGCCGGTCAGTCGTTCGGTGCGTTCGTGCCGAAGGGCATCACCCTGCGACTCGAGGGCGACAGCAACGACTACGTCGGCAAGGGGCTCTCGGGTGGCCGCATCGTGGTCCGGCCCGACCGGTCCGCGCCGTTCCGCTCGAACGAGCAGATCATCGCCGGCAACACCATCGCCTACGGCGCCACCTCGGGGAACATCTTCATCCGGGGCGGGGTCGGCGAGCGCTGCTGCGTGCGCAACTCCGGCGCGTGGGTGGTGACCGAGGGCGTGGGCGACCACGCCGCCGAGTACATGACCGGCGGCCGCCTCGTGGTGCTGGGCAAGACCGGGCGCAACTTCGCAGCCGGCATGTCCGGTGGCATCGCCTGGGTCCTGGACCTCAAGGACTTCCGCGTCAACAAGGAGCTCGTGGAGCTCGGCCCGGTCAAGGACCAGGCCGCCGTCGAGCTCGAGGGTCTGGTCCGGGCGCACCTGGAGGAGACCGGGTCCGAGGTCGCCGCGGAGCTGCTCGAGGACTGGGAGAGCTCGCTCACCCGCTTCACCGAGATCATGCCGCGCGACTTCCGGATCGTGCTGGAGGCCAAGGCGAAGGCCGAGGCCGACGGCCTGGACGAGAACGAGACCGCTCAGAAGATGATGGAGGCGCTGCATGGCTGACCCCAAGGGCTTTCTGAAGGAAGGCCGCAAGAGCGCAGAGCGTCGACCCGTCGACGAGCGGGTCAAGGACTGGGACGAGGTCTACCCCGACGGCATCGGCCGCGCGCTGCTGCCGATCATCACGCCGCAGGCGGGCCGCTGCATGGACTGCGGCATCCCCTTCTGCCACCAGGGCTGCCCGCTCGGCAACATCATCCCGGAGTGGAACGACCTGGTCTGGCGTGATGACTGGGAGGGCGCCATCGAGCGCCTGCACGCGACCAACAACTTCCCCGAGTTCACCGGTCGCCTGTGCCCGGCCCCCTGCGAGACCGCCTGCGTGCTGGGCATCAACCAGGACCCGGTGACCATCAAGAACGTCGAGGTCTCGATCATCGACAAGGCGTGGGAGTCCGGCTTCGTGCGGCCCCAGCCGCCGGAGTGGCTCTCGGGCAAGACCGTCGCCGTGGTGGGCTCGGGTCCCGCTGGCCTGGCGGCCGCCCAGCAGCTGACGCGGGCCGGTCACACGGTGGCCGTCTACGAGCGCGCCGACAAGATCGGTGGGCTGCTGCGCTACGGCATCCCCGAGTTCAAGATGGAGAAGAAGCACCTCGACCGGCGTCTGGACCAGATGCGCCGCGAGGGCACCGTCTTCCGGGCCGGCGTCGAGGTCGGCGGCGAGCTGACCGGCGACAAGCTGGTCGACCGCTACGACGCCGTCGTGCTCGCCATGGGTGCGACCGAGCCCCGGGACCTCCCGGCCACCGGTCGCGAGCTCGGCGGCATCCACCAGGCGATGGAGTTCCTGCCGCAGGCCAACCGCTCCTCGCTCGGTGAGACCGTCGAGGGCCAGATCATGGCCACCGACAAGGACGTCGTGATCATCGGTGGCGGCGACACCGGTGCCGACTGCCTCGGCACGTCGATCCGCCAGGGCGCGCGCTCGATCACGCAGCTGGAGATCATGCCGCACCCGCCCGAGGCGCGTCCTTCGGGACAGCCGTGGCCGACGTACCCGATGACCTACCGCGTCTCCTCGGCGCACGAGGAGGGTGGCGAGCGCGTCTACAGCGTCTCGACCAAGGAGTTCCTCGGCGACGAGGAGGGCAACGTGCGGGCGCTGAAGCTGGTCGAGGTCGAGTTCGTCGACGGGAAGCTCACCGAGGTCGAGGGCACCGAGCGCGAGATCCCGGCGCAGCTGGTGCTCTTCGCCATGGGCTTCCTCGGCCCGGAGAAGCCCGGCCTGGTCGAGCAGCTCGGGGTCGACCTCGACGAGCGTGGCAACGTGCAGCGGGGCTCGGACTACCAGTCCTCCAGGCCCGGCGTCTTCGTCGCCGGCGACGCCGGCCGAGGCCAGTCGCTGATCGTCTGGGCGATCGCCGAGGGCCGTGCCGCCGCGTCGTATGTCGACGCCTACTTGACCGGCGACACCGCGCTGCCCGCGCCGGTCAAGCCGACCGACCGCCCGCTGGTGGTCTGAGCAGATCCCTCGCCGAGCCCGCGCATCCTTCCGGGGCGTGGGGGCGGGAAGATGCGCCGGCGCGCCCGCGCCCCCGCTTTGATCGATCCCAGATCCGCGAGGGGGGCACCGTGCGGAGGGC